>NZ_JBGMNK010000003.1:0-383574 GCF_051336905.1 Pantoea sp. C8B4 | reverse complement strand
AGAAGTGAAACGCCGTAGCGCCGATGGTAGTGTGGGGTCTCCCCATGCGAGAGTAGGGAACTGCCAGGCATCAAACAAGTGAAGAAACCCTGAACGAAAGTTCAGGGTTTTTTTACGTCTGTAGCCAGGGGATATTCCAGGTTTTTCTTACATCTGTAGCCAGGAGATTTTACGTCTGAAATTCAGCCAGTCCCGCAAAAATCCCCCCGCTTACCGGCCCTTTATCAGCCAGTTTTCGATAAAATCAGCCACGATAACCGGCTGATTAATATCAAGAAGAGGCCGGCCGATCGCCAGTTTCTCATCGCTGGCCAGCGCAATCACATATTCATCCAGTAAATCAGCCACTTCACCTTTGACACCAGGCCGTCACAGCGCGATTTTGGTTACAGGTTAACCTCAAAACCCTAAGCTAATCCTGATAAATCAGCAGTAATTTGGTTCTATTTTGTATCCACTGAACGACTGCCACTCCTGAACCCAGTCGCTGTAGTGTTGACTCCAAACAGCGATCATTATCTGTTGAATTAGATCTACATTTCAGCAATAAAAAACCATTCTCAGAATCACGCCTATATGCAAAATAGGCATAAATCCAAGCGTTAGCACGGTCAAAACGCGACTTAAATAACCAATTTACCGGTATGAATCCCGCTTTAAACTGAAACATTTTCATAATCCGCATGAAGACTCGACATTCAGTGGATGCCAGGCTAACCTCGGGCATCTGGATGTCTAAACGTTTATACGGTTATCAGTAAGAGGTCAGTCAGTTATGCCAATCAGAATCCCCGACGAATTACCGGCAGTGAATTTTTTGCGTAATGAGAACGTGTTTGTCATGGCCTCATCGCGCGCCAGTGTTCAGGAGATTCGTCCGCTAAAAGTACTGATCCTCAACCTGATGCCAAAAAAGATCGAAACGGAAAATCAGTTCTTACGCTTACTCTCCAACTCGCCACTGCAGATCGACATACAGCTACTGCGCATCGACAGTCGTGAGTCACGCAATACGCCGAGCGAGCATCTCAATAACTTCTACTGCAACTTCGAAGATATTGAGCACGATAATTTCGATGGTTTGATCGTTACGGGTGCCCCGCTGGGATTGGTGGATTTCAATGACGTGGCATACTGGCCGCAGATTCAGCGTGTGCTGCACTGGGCGAAAGAACACGTTACATCCACGCTGTTTGTCTGTTGGGCGGTGCAAGCAGCCCTGAACATTCTTTATGGTATTCCTAAGCAGACGCGGCAGAACAAACTTTCGGGTGTATATGAACATCAAATCCTGCATCCACATGCCTTGTTAACCCGTGGATTTGACGACAATTTCCTCGCGCCTCATTCGCGTTATGCTGATTTCCCGAGCCAGTTAATTCGCGACTATACCGATCTCGAGTTGTTTGCCGAATCTGACGCTACCGGGGCTTACCTGATGGCGAGCAAAGACAAGCGCCTGGCATTTGTTACTGGCCATCCTGAATACGATGCGCTGACGCTGTCCGGTGAATATCATCGAGATTATGATGCCGGGCTGCACCCGGAAGTACCGTTTAACTACTTCCCGCAGGACAACCCTGAACTGCCACCGCGAGCCACCTGGCGCAGCCACGGTAATCTGTTGTTCTCGAACTGGCTAAACTATTACGTTTACCAGATCACGCCGTTCGATCTGCGTCATATGAACCCCACGCTCGACTAAAGCAAAGCTCGCTTTTCTCGTTAAATGTGCCGTGACAGCCTCGTGCTGTCGCGGCATTTTTTTTTGCCTTGCGCAAAGTGGTGGAATCCATTGCCTTTAATTCGAGAGTTTAAATTACATTTAAATCAGAAAGATAAATCAATTAATCAACAAAAATGGAAATAGTTTTTGAAAACAAAATAAAAATCATTATGCTCTGATCTTGCCGGTTAAAAATCACCCTACACCCGGATCCCCGTAAATGGGGACGGATCAAAACAGGAGCAGCCCGCATGACAGATTCGGTTATCCACAATACGCTGACTTTCACTCAGCCCTTTACCCAAGCGGAAAAGCAGCTGCTCACACCGGAAGCCATCGACTTCCTGCATACACTGGTTGCACGTTTTGCACCGGAACGTGAGCGCCTGTTAAAGGCACGTCAGCAGCGCCAGCAACGTTACGATCAGGGGGCCTTACCGGACTTTGATTCGGAAACAGCTTCCATTCGTAATCGTGACTGGCAGGTACGTCCAATTCCCCATCTGCTGCGCGATCGTCGCGTTGAGATCACCGGTCCGCCGGATCGCAAAATGGTGATCAACGCGCTGAATGCTAACGTCAATGTCTTTATGGCCGATTTTGAGGATTCACTTGCACCGACCTGGCAGAAATTGATGGATGGCCAGCTGACACTGCGCGATGCGGTTAAAGGCACGCTGAGCTTCACCAGTGAAGCGGGCAAGATCTACCAGTTGAAATCCGATCCTGCTCTGCTGATGTGCCGTGTACGTGGACTGCATCTGAATGAAAAGCATGTTGAGTGGCGCGATCGTGCCATTCCTGGCGGACTGTTTGATTTTGCGCTCTATCTGTTCCACAACGTTGATGCGCTGCTGGAGAAGGGGCACGCGCCCTGGTTCTATCTGCCAAAAACCGAGCATGCGTCTGAAGTGGCGTGGTGGCGTGAGATCTTCCGCTTTAGCGAAGATCGTTTTGATCTGCCGCGCGGCACCATCAAAGCCACGGTGTTGATCGAAACGCTGCCGGCAGTATTCCAGATGGACGAGATCCTGTGGGAACTGCGCGATCACGTGGTCGGCCTGAACTGCGGCCGCTGGGATTACATCTTCAGTTACATCAAAACCCTGGCACAGCACGGCGATCGCATTCTGCCGGATCGTCAGCAAATCAGCATGGATCAGCCTTTCCTTGATGCCTATTCACGGCTGCTGATCAAAACCTGCCACCGCCGCGGCGCCTTAGCAATGGGGGGCATGTCCGCGCTAATCCCCAGTAAAGACGCTGAACGTAATGCGTGGGTGATGCAGAAAGTACAGGAAGACAAAGCGCGTGAAGCCGGTAACGGTCATGACGGCACCTGGGTCGCACACCCGGGCCTGGCTGATATCGCGATGGCAGAATTTGATCGCCAGCTGGGTGAGCAACCGAATCAGCTGCATGTCAGTCGCGATCAGGATGCGCCCATCACCGCCGAACGCTTGTTGCGCCCATGCCGGGGGCTGCGCACTGAAGCGGGTATGCGCGCCAACATTCGTGTGGCGCTGCAATACCTTGAGGCGTGGATCGGGGGTAACGGCTGCGTGCCTATCGATGGATTGATGGAGGATGCCGCCACGGCAGAAATTGCTCGTACCTCCATCTGGCAGTGGATTCACCACAAACAGATCCTCAGCGATGGCCAACTGGTGACCACCGAGCTGTTTGAACGTTTGCTGGATGAGGAGATGCAAGCGCTGCAACAAACGCTGGGTGAAGAGCGCAGCCGTAGCGGGCGCTTCGCCGATGCCGCCGCACTGATGGCGCAAATCACCACGGATAACGAACTGGTTTCTTTTCTCACTCTGCCGGGCTACCGCCTGCTGCCATGAACCTGGAGATAACGCTATGAATCGTAACCAACAGATCAAACAACTGGAATCGAGCTGGAACGACGCGCGCTGGCAGGGCATTACCCGCCCCTACAGCGCGGAAGATGTTATCAACCTGCGCGGTTCGGTGAATCCGGCCTGTACGCTGGCGGAGCGGGGGGCCAATAAACTGTGGTCGCTGCTCAACGGTGAATCCACCAAGGGCTATATCAACAGCCTTGGTGCCTTAACCGGCGGGCAGGCGATACAGCAGGCCAAAGCGGGAATCGAGGCGATTTATCTCTCCGGCTGGCAGGTAGCAGCGGATGCGAATATGGCCGGGCAGATGTATCCCGATCAATCGCTCTATCCGGCGAACTCGGTGCCCAATGTGGTCGAGCGTATTAATCAGAGCTTCCAACGCGCCGACCAGATTCAGTGGGCGAATGGTGTGTCACCAGAGGATGAGGGCTTTATCGACTACTTCCTGCCGATTGTGGCGGATGCGGAAGCAGGCTTTGGTGGCGTGCTCAACGCCTTCGAGCTGATGAAATCGATGATACAAGCAGGCGCTGGCGCGGTGCACTTTGAAGATCAGCTGGCCTCGGTGAAGAAGTGTGGCCATATGGGCGGCAAAGTATTGGTGCCAACCCAGGAAGCGATTCAAAAACTGGTGGCCGCGCGACTGGCAGCCGATGTCATGGGGGTGCCCACCATATTGCTGGCGCGCACCGATGCGGATGCTGCTGATTTGATTACCTCCGACTGTGACGAGCGCGATGCGCCGTTTATCACCGGGCAACGCACTGCGGAAGGGTTCTTCCGCACTCGTGCCGGTATTGAGCAGGCGATCAGCCGAGGTTTGTCGTATGCGCCGTACGCAGATGTACTCTGGTGCGAAACCTCGACGCCGGATCTCGAACTGGCGCAGCGTTTCGCCGATGCGATCCACGCACAATATCCGGGCAAATTGCTGGCCTACAACTGTTCGCCATCGTTTAACTGGAAGAAGAACCTCGACGATCGCACCATCGCCCGTTTCCAGCAGGCATTGAGCGACATGGGCTACCGCTTCCAGTTCATCAC
Organism: Pantoea sp. C8B4; assembly: GCF_051336905.1. Lineage (NCBI taxonomy): Bacteria > Pseudomonadati > Pseudomonadota > Gammaproteobacteria > Enterobacterales > Erwiniaceae > Pantoea > Pantoea sp. C8B4. The sequence goes on along the minus strand of NZ_JBGMNK010000003.1, from coordinate 378,933 downwards.
GCTGGCGGGTATCCACAGTATGTGGTTCAACATGTTCGATCTGGCGCACGCGTATGCGCAGGGTGAAGGTATGCGCCATTACGTTGAGAAAGTGCAGCAGCCGGAATTTGCCGCGCGCGAAAAAGGTTACACCTTCTCCTCACATCAGCAGGAAGTGGGCACCGGCTATTTTGACCGTATCACCAACGTGATTCAGGGCGGCCAGTCTTCCGTCACTGCACTGACCGGTTCAACTGAGGCCGCGCAGTTCTGATCAGTCTGCATGCGTACCCTACGAAAATCGCACGATACATTCGTAGGGTCGCCATTGATGACGACCAAAAACCGCATCCCGGACTTTCATCACGCCTGGCCCACGGACGGGCGCCCTTTGCCGGAGCGTTGCCGATGACACCAAGAGAATCTCTGATCGCCCACACCATTCTGCAAGGTTTCGATGCGCAGTATGGCCGCTTTTTGGATATCACTGCAGGCGCCCAGCAGCGCTTCGAGCAGGCCGACTGGCATGCCGTGCAGCAGGCGATGAAAGCGCGTATCCATCTTTATGATCACCATGTCGGACTCGTGGCCAACCAACTGCGCATCCTCAATGACGTGTCGAACTGGGATGAGGCGTTCTGGCTGCGGGTGAAAAGCCATTATGAGACGTTGCTCCCCGGCTATCCGCGCCATGAAATCGCCGAAAGCTTTTTTAATTCCGTCTATTGCCGTCTGCAAGGCCATAGTCATCTGGATCCCGAACGCCTGTTTATCTTTCCGTCGCAGCCTTATGCCCCGACGCCGCTGGCCCAGCGTCCGCTGTCACGCTTGTATCGCCCGCAGCACAACTGGCATGAGGTACTGCGTCAGGTGCTCAATGATATTCCTTTGCGCTTACCCTGGCAGGATCTCACCCGTGATATTGGCTGGATTGTCCGCCATCTGCATGAGCAGTTCAGCTCCACTCAACTGGCAGCTGCCACGCTGGATGTTGCCGGTGAATTGTTCTACCGAAATAAAACCGCATGGATTGTGGCGCGATTACAGCTGAGTGATGGCATGGTGCCTTGCTTACTGCCTATTCAGCGTGATGAGGCGGGACGCTTGTGGATCGACACCTGCTTAACCGACAGCGACGACGCCAGCATCGTGTTTGGCTTCGCCCGCGCCTACTTTATGGTATATGCACCCGTTCCTGCGGCGTTGGTTTCCTGGCTGCAACCGATTCTGCCGGGAAAAACCCTTGCCGAACGCTACATGGCCATCGGTTGCCAGAAACACGGCAAAACCGAATGCTACCGCGAATACCTGAATTATCTGGCACATAGCGACGAAGATTTCACCATCGCGCCCGGCATCCGCGGCATGGTGATGCTGGTGTTTACGCTGCCAGGATTTGATCGCGTATTTAAGGTGATTAAAGATCGCTTCGCGCCGCAGAAAGAGGTCACCGATGCGCAGGTGCGGGAATGCTATCGCATGGTCAAAGAACACGACCGCGTGGGACGCATGGCTGATACCCAGGAATTTGAGTACTTCGCGATACCGCGCGCACGTATCCCGGCAGAGCTGATGGAGGAATTTCAACGCGACATTCCGGAGAAGATGGAACTGCGTGACGACGTGCTGATCATTCGACATCTGTGGCTGGAGCGCCGCATGGAGCCACTCAATTTGTGGCTGGCGCAGGCCACGCCGGAACAGCGTCAGCACGCGGTGAGTGAATATGGCGACGCGATTCGCCAGCTGGCGGCAGCCAACATTTTTCCCGGCGACATGCTGTTCAAAAACTTCGGCATGACGCGCCACGGCCGCGTGGTGTTTTACGACTACGATGAAATTCGCCCCATGACCGAATTGCAGTTCCGCGATGTGCCGCCAGCGCGTTACGAAGAGGATGAACTGCAGGCCGAGCCGTGGTACAGCGTGGGGCCGGATGATGTGTTCCCGGAAACCTTCCGCTATGCGCTGTGCAGCGAGCCAGGCACCGGAAAGTTATTGCAGGCGTTGCATCCGCAATTGTTTGATCCGGGCTGGTGGCGCGCGCTGCAAGCGCGCATTCGTCAAGGGCACATCGAAGAAGTGATCGCCTGGCGCGCCGGACAACGTTTCAGCGCGCGCTATGCATCAGTGGCCGCTTAGCGGCCAGAATAGGTTTGCGTGACCTGCCTGGCAGCGCGGATCACCAGCGCGCCCAGTTCGGTCACGCGGTCGTCGGTCATGCGCGCTATTGGGCCGGAAATCGAGATGGCGGCAAAAGGCTCGCCGTGCTCGTCATAAATCGGGGCCGCTACGCAGCGCAGGCCCAGCGCGTGCTCTTCATCATCGTGTGAAAAGCCCATCTTACGGATCAGCGCCAGATTCTCTTTGAGGCTGTGCGGAGACATCAACGTTTTCGGCGTGTAGTGGTGCAATCCTTTCTGATGCAACAGCGCGGTCACCTGCTCATCGCTGAGATGGGCGAGAAATGCTTTGCCAGCGCCAGACGCGTGCATCGGCAGCTTACCGCCAATCGGTGCCGACATCCGCATCAGCTGCGTACACTGCACCTGGTCGATAATGACGGCCTGATAGTCGCTGAGATCCAGCACCGCCAGATTTACTGTCTCTCCGGCATCTTCCATCAGTTTACGCAGGATGGGATGCACAATCGCCAGCAGATTGCGGCTCTGCAGGAAGCTACTGCCGACCACAAACGCGTGCGATCCAATCGTCCAGAAGCCCAGATCACCGACCTGATGCACAAATCCCTGCTGCTGCATGGTGGTCAGCAAGCGATGCGTGGTGGAGTTCGGTAAGCCGGCCTGTTGAGCCAGCTCGGTCAGCGCGACGCTGCCGTGAGATTCGGCGATCAGTTCGAGTAAACGCAAACCGCGCGTCAGGGATTGAACTTGCCCGCCTGCCGGGGCGCTGGTGGCTGTTGCGGCACGCGGTTTTTTTCCACGTTTCGCCGGTACTGGGGTTGCCATAACGTCTCCACAATCGCATCAATGCTGGAAACCATTTTCGTTTTTGGGCGTATGAATGCAAACGCTGCTTTACTGGTCGGATCTGTGATGCTTTCAGGCTGAAAATGTCTCATCTGTCGTGACTTTTGCTCACCGGAAAGTTATGCCAGTATGTCTGGCTGGCATATTAGCCAATGCAATGACGTGGACGGGGCGAGAGTGAGCAACAAAACCGAAATGCTGCATCAGCAGCTGGCACAGCGCATTATGATTTTGGATGGTGGCATGGGCACCATGATCCAGAGTTATAAACTGAGTGAAGCAGATTTCCGGGGCAGCCGTTTTGCCGACTGGCCCTCTGATTTAAAAGGCAATAACGATCTGTTAGTGCTCACCAAACCGGACGTTATTCGCGAAATTCATGATGCTTATCTCGCCGCAGGCGCAGATATTCTGGAAACCAACACCTTCAACTCCACCACCATTGCGATGGCAGATTACGCGATGGAAGCTTTGTCAGCAGAGATTAACTTTGAAGCGGCAAAACTGGCGCGTGCCAGTGCAGATGCATGGACGGTAAATACACCGGACCGACCGCGTTATGTTGCGGGCGTGCTCGGCCCCACCAACCGCACCTGCTCCATTTCGCCCGATGTGAACGATCCTGCCTTCCGAAACGTCACCTTCAATCAGCTGGTGGAAGCCTACCGCGAATCAACGCATGCCCTGATTGCAGGTGGCTCCGACCTGATCATGATTGAGACAGTGTTCGATACCCTGAATGCCAAGGCGGCGATTTACGCTGTGCAGGTCGAGATGGAAGCGATGGGTGTGAAGCTGCCGGTGATGATCTCCGGCACCATCACTGATGCGTCGGGTCGCACGCTCTCCGGGCAGACCACTGAAGGTTTCTACAACTCACTGCGCCACGCCGAGCCGCTGTCGTTCGGCCTCAACTGTGCGCTGGGCCCGGACGAGTTGCGTCAGTATGTGCAGGAGCTATCCCGTATTGCGGAAGGCTATGTCACTGCCCACCCTAACGCCGGATTGCCGAATGCGTTTGGTGAATATGATTTAGATGCGGCAACCATGGCTGAACAGATCGGCGAATGGGCGCGAGCTGGCTTTCTAAATATCATCGGCGGCTGCTGCGGTACCACGCCGGAGCATATCGCGGCGATGGCGGCGGCGGTTGAGGGCGTTGCACCCCGTCAGCTGCCTGAGATCCCTGTTGCCTGCCGTCTGTCCGGTCTGGAACCCCTGAATATTCACGCCGATTCGCTGTTTGTGAACGTCGGCGAACGCACCAACGTCACCGGCTCGGCTAAATTCAAGCGACTGATTAAAGAAGAGAAATATAACGAAGCGCTGGATGTGGCCCGTCAGCAGGTGGAAAGCGGCGCGCAAATTATCGATATCAACATGGACGAAGGCATGCTGGATGCGGAAGCTGCGATGGTGCGCTTCCTCAACCTGATTGCCGGTGAACCCGATATCGCACGCGTACCGATTATGATCGACTCCTCCAAGTGGGAGGTGATCGAGAAAGGGCTGCAGTGCATTCAGGGCAAAGGCATCGTTAACTCCATTTCGATGAAAGAGGGCGTTGAGCCGTTTATCGAACACGCGCGTAAAGTGCGACGCTACGGTGCCGCCATGGTGGTGATGGCGTTTGACGAAGTCGGCCAGGCGGATACCCGCGCACGCAAAATCGAAATCTGTCGTCGCGCCTACAAGATCCTGACGGAAGAGGTAGGTTTCCCGCCAGAAGACATCATTTTCGACCCAAATATCTTCGCAGTCGCCACCGGTATTGAAGAGCATAATAACTATGCGATGGACTTTATTGGTGCCTGTGAAGACATCAAACGCGAGCTGCCGCATGCGATGATCTCCGGCGGCGTCTCTAACGTGTCGTTCTCGTTCCGCGGTAACGATCCGGTGCGTGAGGCGATTCATGCGGTGTTCCTCTATTACGCGATCCGCAACGGGATGGATATGGGCATCGTCAACGCCGGGCAGCTGGCGATTTATGATGATTTGCCCGCAGAACTGCGCGAAGCGGTAGAAGATGTAGTGCTGAACCGCCGCGACGATGGCACTGAGCGTTTACTGGAGCTGGCGGAGAAATATCGCGGTAGCAAGAGCGACGGTGAGCAGGAGAAGCAGCAGGCCGAATGGCGTAGCTGGGACGTGGTCAAGCGTCTGGAATACTCGCTGGTAAAAGGCATCACTGAATTTATCGAGCTGGACACCGAGGAGGCGCGTCAGGCTGCCGCACGGCCCATTGAGGTGATTGAAGGGCCGCTGATGTCCGGCATGAACGTGGTCGGCGATTTGTTCGGCGAGGGCAAAATGTTCCTGCCGCAGGTGGTGAAATCGGCGCGCGTGATGAAGCAAGCGGTGGCCTATCTCGAACCTTATATTGAAGCCAGCAAAGAAGCCGGGCGCAGCAACGGTAAAATCGTGCTGGCGACGGTGAAGGGCGATGTGCATGACATCGGCAAAAACATCGTCGGCGTGGTTTTGCAGTGTAATAACTACGAAATTATCGATCTTGGCGTGATGGTGCCAAGTGACAAAATCCTGAAAACCGCCATGGCTGAAAATGCCGATATCATTGGGCTTTCTGGGCTGATTACGCCATCACTGGATGAAATGGTCAACGTGGCGAAAGAGATGGAACGACAGGGCTTCACCATTCCGTTACTGATTGGCGGTGCGACCACGTCGAAAGCGCATACGGCGGTGAAGATCGAGCAGAATTACAGTGGTCCAACGGTGTATGTGCAAAACGCCTCACGTACCGTGGGTGTTGTCTCTTCACTGCTCTCCGAAAGCCTCAAAGAGGAGTTTGTGGCACGCACGCGCAAAGAGTACGACACGGTGCGCATTCAGCACGCACGTAAAAAGCCACGTACGCCGCCGGTCAGCCTGCAAACCGCACGCGACAACGATTATGCCATCGACTGGGAAAGCTACACGCCGCCGGTCGCGCATCGCCTTGGGGTCAGCGCGGTTGAAGCCAGTATCGACACGCTGCGTAACTACATCGACTGGACGCCGTTCTTTATGACCTGGTCGCTGGCGGGGAAATACCCGCGCATTCTCGAAGATGAAGTGGTGGGTGAAGAGGCTAAACGCTTGTTTGCCGATGCCAACGCTATGTTGGACAGGCTCAGTGAAACCGGCACCCTCAATCCGCGTGGCGTAGTAGGGATTTTCCCGGCAAACCGCGTCGGAGACGATATCGAAGTCTACCGTGATGAAAACCGCGATCAGGTGATAGGTGTGAGCCATCACTTACGTCAGCAGACCGAGAAGACTGACTTCGCCAACTACTGCTTAGCTGACTTTGTCGCACCGAAATCCAGCGGTAAAGCCGATTATCTCGGCGCTTTTGCGGTGACCGGTGGGCTGGAAGAGGATGGGCTGGCCGAAGCGTATGAGCAGCAGCATGATGATTACAACAAGATCATGGTTAAGGCGCTGGCAGACCGGCTGGCAGAAGCTTTTGCCGAATATCTGCATGAGCGGGTACGTAAGGTGATTTGGGGCTTTGCCGCCCATGAGAACCTGAGCAACGAAGAGTTGATTCGCGAAAATTATCAGGGCATTCGTCCTGCTCCGGGCTATCCGGCCTGTCCGGAACACACGGAGAAAGCGCAAATCTGGCAGTTGCTGGATGTGGAGACGCACACTGGCATGAAGCTCACGGAGTCCTTTGCTATGTGGCCGGGCGCGGCAGTATCCGGCTGGTATTTCAGCCATCCGGACAGCAAATATTTCGCTGTGGCGCAGATACAACGCGATCAGGTGGAAGATTATGCGGCGCGTAAAGGGATGAGTGTCAGCGAGGTTGAGCGCTGGCTGGCACCGAATCTGGGTTATGACGCGGATTGATGCGCTGATGGCGTAAAAGGACACGCAGAGCATGCAGTCGGGGCCCAACCAGGCAAGGCCCCGAGACCTCCAGAAAAGTACCTGGAGGTCAACGCCGTTTCAACCTTCCACACTTGTCGTTAATTAAACCGCGCATCACGATCTGAGGTCATGTCATACAGCTGATATTTACGCCCCAGCATCTGTCCGCCATCACGCGTTAGCGGCACCCAATTCACCTGCGCACGGCCACGAGTTGGCGTCACGGTAAACAGATCCATTGGAATCGAGATATAGAAGCCTTTGGTGAAGTCGCCTTCGCCATAGGCCTCGGCGGACACGTTGGTTTTGGTGGCGTAGAAGCCGACCATCACACCGCTGTCGAAGCGCTTCGACACATCAACCGTCACACCTTTATCTTTCGCCAGATATTCACCGACGCTGGCTTTCACCAGCACGTCCTGCATGAACCATGGGCGCCAGTACGCGGTGAAGTGTCCGGTTGGGGCTTTGTAGTCGGTGAACTGCATCATGTTGTCCCAGTCACGTTGTTTGACGTAGTTGGCATCAACACCAAAAGCCCAGTTGCTGTCTATCGGACGATACAACACTTCACCACCCACGCCGCCGTACATGGTTTCGAGATAACCGCCGTACACCTGGCCATAGAAGCCATTGCCGAAATACCCCATGTAGTTGGCTTGCAGGTCATTAACGTAAACATTGTTCTCGACGTAGTCGCGAATATGGGTTCGCACGCGCGGCAGGGTGGAGTCAGCCGGCGCGCCATTGTAGTTAAATTTGTCGTAGTTATTGGCGAGGTTACCAAACAGGCTGCCGCTAACCAGCAGGTGATCGGTCAGTGCGTAATCAACGCTGCCCATCACGCCCAGTTGGTACATGTAGAAGCTTTCAGGCCCACCAACCGACTGATTGAGCACCGGTGCCAGATTGTAGTGAAGGCGATCTTTGCGGATAAAGAAGCCTTGTTCAGTCTCGCCTGGATCGACTGGATTCTCACGCGTCTGCTGCAGCGGCTGCTCATGACCCAGCGGGTAACCGCTGAGTTCGTTATGCAGGCTGGCAACGTCGGTGCGGGTGGTCACCTGCGGCATATTGAGACGCGACTCGGTGACATCTATGGTATCAATGCCAGCCGGTAGGTTGTTCATGATGATGCGATTGGCACGATCGACGCCTTCGCGCGTATCGCGATATTTCGTCTGTTCGCCAGAGACATACAGCGTACTGCCTTTGGTCTGGATGCGCGGACCGCTTAATCCGGCGTTGTACTTCAGATCGGTCAGCTGGTTGGCTACCACCGTCGGTTGCAACAGATCGCCCTGCGGCTGCGGATGGTAAGCCGGTTTGGCACTATCAATGTGCGACTGGCGCAGATCGTTGAAGTTAGTGCGCACGGTCACGCCAAACATAAAGGTGTTGCCACGCTCATAGCTGGCGTTGATATCGGCCCAGTCGGTCAGGCGATAAATCGCTCCAACGTTGACCTTGCTGCGCTGTTCCAGACGTCCGGCAAAGTCATCCTGATAGTCATTGCCTTCATATTCCAGCTTCAGGCGTAGCGGCTGCCAGGGGGTTTGATACTCCACGCCGCCAAACAAGGCTGCCGGGCCGTGGAACATCTGGGAACCATTGATAGAACCCGCTGAGCCACCGCCGGTGCGGCTACAGAAGCTGTCGCTGTAGGAGCAGAACGGGTTTTTGATGCTGCCGCTGTTACCGAGATAGCCCCAGCCGATGCCCATGGTGAAATCAAACGGTCCCCAGGCTTTGGTTGCCACCAGATATTCACTGTCAAACAGGCCGGTACCGCCCAAATCACGCGATCCGACGGCCACTTCAGGCAGCCAGTAGCTCTCCTGCCACAGACGCAGTTTCACATCGAAGGCTTTGTCTTTATAACTTTGATCGCCACTGAAGCCTTCAACTGCGCTATAACGACGCGTGCGCACGTCAGTGTAACGCACGGTGGTTTCCAGCCATGGGAACAGCTGCAGCGAAGCAGAGTAGTAGCGATATTGATCGTTATCGCGGAAGTTCAGGCTGAATTCGCCCTCTTTCGCCATACGTGCCGTGGGGGTCTGCATCAAACCCACGCCGCCGAAATCCGATTGTGATGGCCCGATGGGTTCCGGCCAGGTTTCCGCGTGCACCTGGCATGCCGCAGAGACAGAAGCAGCCAACAGGCTGAGAAGTAATTGTTTTTTCATCAGTCTGGAATCCGGTGTGTCAGAACAGAAAGCATGCGCGCATTCAAATCAGCTTTGCCCCAGGGCAGGCTCCACGAGGAAAAGCCCAGCCAGATGATGCTGCCGGGTGCCACTTCCACGTGACGTTGATTCCAGTAGGCGACTGGCACCTGCTGCATCTGACCGGAAGGCGAGATCACCGTGGCGAAACTGCGCTCGGCTCCTGACAGGCGATCGTGCGTATCAAGGTAATCACGCACGGTACGACCGGGTTGCCAGCTTGCTTTGCCGGGATGTTCCAGCGCGCCGAGAATCAGCACCTGATTAGGTTGCGACAGCGTGTAGAGGTCGTAGCTGCCCTGTAGTGTGCGATTGGCTTCTGGACGCAGGCGCACCCAATCCGGATCGAGCGCAGTGAACTGGCGTCCGGTGACCTGTATCGCGCTGAGCTGGTGGACCACCGCGCCAATGGTCGCTGCCAGCGTATCGCCGCTGTCGGCCTGCCAGGTGCGTAAATCAGCCAGCAGCTGTTTCTGTTGTTGCTGTGCTACCGCCGTTGCGCCACGTTCAGCAATCACCGTACCGGGCCACCAGGTGTGCAGTGACGGGTTGGTGACCAGCTGCGCCAGATTCTGTGCATGATCGATCTGCAGGCTGTTTTGGCTGTGCAGGTCGTGCACCGTGACCTGACTATCTGCCAGCGCATAACCGGCCGTCAGCAGCGCGATGGCCGTTAACAGAGGGGAGATTATTTTCATGATTTCGCCGGCTTCAGAATAGTGGTTTCAACAGGGAAGGCATCTGCGGCGAGCATTTGATTTGCCTGCAAAACGCTGCCATCACGGTTATCGATCCAGAAGGTGTTTTGCCATTCTGCGCCGACATCATCCATTCGCACGGTCTCGATCCAGACGCGGCAGGGCACGCGCTCACCAGCGATGTTCAGCACGGTGTCATTGCCGTGCTGAAAGGTGGAAATGGCGGTGGCAGCGCGCACTTTCTCTTTCTCGCGCCACTGCACCACGCGGGTCCAGCTGGCATTGTTTTGCAGATGCTGCGCATCGGCGAGCGGATCCTGCGCCAGATTGCTGACCTCATCAAGGTTGCTGGCCAGACCCAGCGTTTTGACGAGCCTGCCATGCTGCATCACCAGCATCGCCTTATCCTGAGTGATCCATTTCTGTTGGCCGTTTTCGTCGTAACCGAGCACCACAAAAATGCGAGGCCCTTCATTGATTCGCGCATACAGGCTGGCGTAAGGGAGGCTGGCGACCTGCTCATCGGTGACGGTGACATCATCCGGACCGTTCACGGCCAGCATCACGGTTTGTTCCAGGCCTTTTTGCGTTTGTGTGCAGGCCTGCAGCAGCAGGCAGAAAAGCAGCAAGGAGAGTCGGTGCACTGTGTATATCCCTGTCAAAAAATAAAACCAGGCAAAAAATAACCACACAGTTGTGTGGTTATGTTTAAAGGTGCTACATCAACGCGTGGTGCTCGTTGTGGTGGTCGTTGTTGTGCCGGTATTTGCGCCGTCGCCACCGCCAGCAGCAGCGATGCCGAGACCGACTAACGCGCCCAGTGCGCCGATACCTACAGCAGTAGTGGCACCGGTCGAGATTGCTCCCGCCTGCGCACCTGCTGCAGCCCCAGCTTCTTCCGGTGCGGCAATCGCAGCGGAAGAAACGGCGACGTAAAGTAAGGCTGCACCGGCAACCATCAGTTTTTTCATAACAACGTTTCCTGCATTTTTAGAAACAAATGAATGAAGGATGTACCCTAATTTCGGGCGCGTTCAGTATAGGGCAACAAATTACCAGAGTTCATTGCCAGTAAAAGAGGGGGGAAATCAGGGGTTATTCTGGTGATAAATACGGCGAAATGGCGATAGCTGCTTTTTTTTAATGAAGATTTTTACGAGGGTGGAATATTTGCGTGGCTGAGATTGATGCGGCAGGATTTTTCACTTTTGCATTAAAAAATGGTACGGAATAGGAATAATCAGAATTTCCTGATCGGGGTTTAATTTTAATAACTGTTTAATCAATCAGATACATATTATCAGAGGCTTATTTAGATCCATTTTTTGATCAATGAACTGTCGTTGTTGAACGGCAACTTCCGATTTTCCTTAGACCATTTTAAGAATTATCTAACCGCGATGGGGCCACTCAGTATCAAATTTAGGGGGATAACCGCATGTTTGACAAAAATAAGGCGGCAATTAAGCCGCCTTATTCGTATCGACAGGAAAATTAACGCCAGGATTTGTAGCGGTTAATTAAGCCATTAGTGGAACTGTCATGGCTGTTAATCTGCGCTGCATTTTCCAGCTCTGGCAGAATACGGTTTGCCAGCTGTTTGCCCAATTCAACACCCCATTGGTCAAAGGTGAAGATGTTAAGAATCGCGCCCTGAGTGAAGATCTTGTGTTCGTACAGCGCAATCAGTGCACCCAGGCTGAACGGGGTGATTTCACGCAGCAGGATGGAGTTGGTTGGGCGGTTACCTTCGAACACCTTGAACGGCACGATGTGAGCAACAGACTCAACGGATTTACCGGCATCGGTAAACTCTTTCTCGACCACATCACGAGATTTACCAAACGCCAGTGCTTCGGTCTGCGCGAAGAAGTTCGACAGCAGTTTCGGATGGTGATCGGTCAGTGCGTTGTGGGTCTGCGCCGGGGCGATAAAGTCGCAAGGGATCAGTTTGGTGCCCTGATGAATCAGCTGATAAAACGCATGCTGGCCGTTGGTGCCTGGCTCGCCCCAAATAATTGGGCCGGTCTGGTAGTCCACCGGGTTGCCTTCGCGATCCACGTACTTACCGTTGGACTCCATGTTGCCCTGCTGGAAGTACGCCGCGAAGCGGTGCATGTACTGGTCGTAAGGCAGGATGGCTTCGGTTTCGGCACCAAAGAAGTTGTTGTACCAGATACCAATCAGTGCCAGCAGCACTGGCAGGTTCTGCTCGGCTGGTGTGTTGGCAAAGTGGTTGTCCATCGCATGCGCGCCGCTCAGCAGCTGTTCGAAGTTCTCGAAGCCCACTGACAGGATGATCGACAAGCCAATCGCTGACCACAGTGAATAACGACCGCCGACCCAGTCCCAGAACTCAAACATGTTGTCGGTATCGATACCGAACTCGCCCACCGCTTTACCGTTGGTCGACAGCGCAGCAAAGTGTTTGGCGACATGCTGCTGATCGCCCGCGGTTTTCAGGAACCAGTCGCGCGCGCTGTGGGCGTTGGTCATGGTCTCCTGCGTGGTGAAGGTTTTAGACGCCACGAGGAACAGGGTGGTTTCCGGGCTGAGATCTTTCAGCGTTTCGGCAATATGCGTGCCATCCACGTTTGAAACAAAGTGCATGTTCAGGTGATTTTTATACGGGCGCAGCGCCTCAGTCACCATGAATGGACCGAGATCCGAACCGCCGATACCGATGTTCACCACGTCGGTGATCGCTTTGCCGGTATAACCTTTCCACTCGCCGCTGATGATGCGCTCAGAGAAGCCTTTCATCTTCGCCAGCACCGCGTTCACTTCTGGCATCACATCTTTGCCATCAACAATGATTGGCGTGTTGCTGCGATTACGCAAAGCAACGTGCAGCACGGCACGCTCTTCGGTGCGGTTGATCTTCTCACCAGAGAACATGGATTTGATGGCGCCCGCCAGATCGGTCTCTTTTGCCAGCGCCTGTAACTTATCGAGGGTTTCCTGGGTGATGCGGTTTTTTGAGAAATCCACCAGCATCTGATCGTCGAAAGTGGCAGAGAATTTCGCAAAACGATCGGCATCATCTTTAAACAGGTCGGCGATCTGCACCGATTTCATCTGGTCAAAATGCTGCTGCAGCGCTTTCCAGGCTGCGGTTTGTTTCGGATTGATATTTTTCATGGCAACACTCTTGTTGAAATAAGAACCGTCATTCCAGCCGGGCGCGTCCTGCTGGCCCAGCGTGCTAAGCATTTCTTGTGGCTGATACGCTACCGCGAACGGGTTTCAGTATGACCACAGTTGCAAACGAAGGGAAAAAATTTGTGACCGTGGCCGCAAGGTTTCAGGTTAATCCGGCGGCGATTGTCGATGTTCTGGCAAAAAAATTCCCTGTGCCGCATCAGCAAAAAGCCGCGTTTTTGCGCGCCGTTGACTACTTTAGGCGGGTGCGAGCGCCAGCGTTTGTTCTGCGATGCGCTGGCGTAATTCTAAAAAAGAATTTTCAACGTGTTGCAAGGCTGGACAGCGGAAGAATTAATCAGTATTTTGTGCCCGCGACTTGCACCTTTGGGTGCAAGCCAGAAGAGGCGCGTCGCCCAGGCAGTGTGTTTGAGGATCCGTATCCAACGACAACACATCATGGGGTGCGACGCCGAGATGGAACAACACGCGGAGTGTTGTCCTGTCGGCTGCAGGGGCTGAATCCTCTGGGTTGTCACCAGAAGCGTCCGCAGTCGGACGTTTCGCAAGGTGAAGTGCTTTTGGTGACTCATCTCCTGATCTTGTCTGTCCAATTCTGCTCTTCTCTTGTGCCAAGGCTGAAATCACCGCTTCCGTTTAACAACGGGAGAAAGCTAATCTGACACGAGGTTCGTTACATGTCTCAAAATCTGATCGTGGCGAAATTTGGCGGCACCAGCGTTGCCGATTTTGATGCCATGAACCGCAGCGCGGATGTTGTACTCTCCGATGCCAACACCCGTTTAGTGGTGCTCTCTGCGTCTGCTGGCGTGACTAATCTGCTGGTTTCTCTGGCTGAAGGCCGGGAACTGGAGCAGCGCGCGCACCTGCTGGACGAAATTCGCAATATTCAATACGCCATCATTGATCGCCTGCAATCCCCTGAAGTGATTCGCCAGGAGATTGATCGCATGCTGGAAAATATCCTGATGCTGGCGGAAGCCACTGCGCTGGCGACATCACATGCGCTGACCGATGAGCTGGTGAGCCACGGTGAGCTGATGTCGACCCTGCTGTTTGTGGAGGTCCTGCGAGAGCGTCAGGTCAATGCCGAATGGTTTGACGTGCGTAAAGTGATGCGCACCAGCGACCGTTTCGGTCGTGCTGAGCCTGATGTTGCCACGCTCAAGGAGCTGTCTACCGCGCAACTGGCTCCACGTGTTGCAGAAGCGCTGGTCATTACTCAGGGCTTTATTGGTAGCGAAGGCAAAGGGCGCACCACCACGCTGGGACGTGGCGGCAGCGACTATACCGCAGCACTGTTGGGGGAAGCTCTGCAGGCGTCGCGTGTGGATATCTGGACCGACGTGGCCGGTATCTACACCACCGATCCACGCGTAGTGCCCACCGCGAAACGCATCGAAGAGATCACCTTCGAGGAAGCGGCTGAAATGGCGATTTTCGGCGCGAAAGTGTTGCATCCGGCGACCTTACTGCCTGCGGTGCGCAGTGACATTCCGGTGTTCGTGGGTTCAAGTAAAGATCCGGCGGCGGGTGGCACGCGCGTGTGCAATGAAACCCAGAATCCACCGCTGTTCCGTGCGCTGGCGTTGCGTCGTAAACAGACGCTAATGACGCTGCATAGCCTGAACATGCTGCACGCGCACGGCTTCCTGGCCGAAGTGTTTGCGATTCTGGCCCGCCATAACATCTCCGTCGATCTGGTCACCACTTCAGAAGTGAGCGTAGCGCTGACGCTGGATACCACCGGTTCTTCGACCACCGGTGAAAGCTTGTTGACGCAAGCCCTGCTGACTGAGCTCTCTTCACTGTGCCGCGTGGAAGTGGAAGAGAACCTGGCGCTGGTGGCCATTATCGGCAATAACCTGTCGAAAGCCTGCGGCGTCGGCAAAGAGGTGTTTGGTGCCCTTGAGCCGTTTAACCTGCGCATGATCTGTTATGGAGCCAGCAGCTATAACCTGTGCTTCCTGGTACCAACGCCAGACGCAGAAGAAGTGGTGCGCGCGCTGCATAAGAATCTTTTTGGTTCTTAAAGCAAATTTTTAGCGCAATCCATCAAGCCGGACCTGGTCCGGCTTTTTTATTTTATAAATTTCGTTAAACAATAGATTAAGCCAAACGGCATCCCGCTTTTCGCGCCAGTGATTGCTTGATAACCCCATGATTCATAGCAATTTGCTTCATTTTTCCTACTGGAATTGTCTCCATATCCCACTACGCTGCTAATCAGCGGTTGCGTTTTAATCGCTCTAAACGATAGTCCCAACCAGAAAACATTAAATTTTTGAGGGAATGGCTATGCAAAGATTGGTTGCTGAAGGGGTAGGTACGTTTGTTCTGGTTTTAGGCGGTTGTGGCAGTGCGGTATTAGCCGCCACGTTCCCACAAGTGGGGATCGGTTTTGCGGGCGTGGCACTGGCGTTTGGCTTAACCGTACTGGTGATGGCGTTCGCCGTAGGGCACATTTCTGGTGGGCACTTTAATCCGGCTGTTACCATAGGATTGACGGTGGGAGGGCGTTTCCCGGCCGCTCAGGTCATCCCTTACATCATCGTGCAGTTAGTCGGCGCCGTAGCAGCAGGTGGCGTGTTGTACCTGATTGCCAGCGGTAAACCCGGATTTGATGCCGCCGCCAGCGGGTTCGCCTCGAATGGCTATGGCGAGCATTCTCCGGGCGGATTTAGCCTGCATGCCGGGATGATCTGTGAAACGGTGATGACGGCGATCTTCCTGGTGGTGATCATGGGCGCCACCGATAAACGCGCACCAGCCGGTTTCGCACCGATTGCCATTGGTCTGGCGCTGACGTTGATCCATCTGGTGAGCATCCCGGTGACCAATACCTCAGTCAATCCAGCACGCAGTACCGGCGTGGCGATCTTCCAGGGCGGCTGGGCATTGCAACAACTCTGGATGTTCTGGCTGATGCCGATTATTGGTGCGGCAATCGGTGGTGTGATCTACCGCGTTTTACTGGAAAAAGCAGAGTAATTTCTCTACAAACCGCGGATCGACCGCAGACGATCCGCATTTTATCCTGCCAGCGACTTCCCGCCTTACGTCACGATAATGAAATGTTATGATCCCGCGTCCGTCGCTGTGGTCGTTCCCCGCGCGGCACTTCATCTGTGGCATATGAAATAAATTAAAAAATATCTAAGGAAGTCTCTCCATGCTTGCCAAATTAACCCGCCTGTTCCCGCTCTGGGCCGTGCTGCTCTCAGTCGCGGCGTATTACTCACCCTCGACGTTCCTCGGCATTGGACCGTGGGTGACTTATCTGCTGATGCTGATTATGTTCGGCATGGGCGTCACTCTGAATATTGATGATTTCAAACGTGTACTGACGCGTCCGGCACCGGTTATCGCCGGCACCTTTTTGCACTATCTGGTGATGCCACTCGCCGCCTGGGGCCTGGCAAAACTGTTCCATATGCCGCCGGATCTCTCGGCTGGGATGATTTTGGTAGGCAGCGTGGCCAGCGGCACCGCGTCCAACGTGATGATCTATCTGGCGAAGGGCGATGTGGCCCTGTCCGTGACCATCTCTTCAGTGTCTGCGCTGGTGGGTGTTTTCGCGACGCCGCTACTGACGCGCTTCTATGTCGATACTCACATTCAAGTTGATGTGATCGGCATGCTGCTCAGCATCGTTAAAATCGTGGTCATCCCGATTGGTCTGGGTCTGATCATCCACCACTCGATGAACAGCGTGGTGCGCCGTGTTGAGCCCTATCTGCCGGCATTTTCCATGGTCTGTATTCTGCTGATTATCAGCGCAGTGGTAGCGGGTTCTCAGGGCTTTATCGGTTCTGTCGGCCTGGTAGTGATTGCGGCGGTGATCCTGCATAACGCCATCGGCCTGCTGGGCGGTTACTGGGGCGGCAAGCTGTTTGGCTTTGACGAATCCACCTGCCGCACGCTGGCGCTGGAAGTGGGTATGCAGAACTCCGGTCTGGCAGCCACACTGGGCAAACTCTACTTCTCACCGCTGGCCGCGTTGCCGGGCGCACTGTTCTCGGTGTGGCACAATCTGTCAGGTTCACTGCTGGCGGGTTACTGGTCGGGCAAACCGATAGAGAAGAAGCAGAAATAATAATGCGAGCGGGCGACCAATGAGCCGCCCGCTGTCTATTCGCTACAGTTTCAGATAAGCGCGAATCCCATCCAGAAACATCTGTGTTGCCAGCATAATCAAAATCAATCCCATTAACCGCTCCAGCGCGTTAACGCCTTTGTCACCCAACAGGCGTAAAAACAGTCCTGACATCAGCAGAATGACCACGGTAACGCCCCAGGCAATCAGCAATGCGCCAACCAAATGTGACATCTGATTAGGATATTGATGTGACAGCAGCATCAGCGTGGCTAACAGCGAAGGACCTGCGACCAGCGGAATCGCCAGCGGCACCAGAAACGGCTCTTCACCCGCCGGTAATCCGCTGGTGCTGGTTTCGCCAGAGGGGAAAATCATGCGAATGGCGATGAGGAACAGGATGATACCACCGGAGATCGAGACGGTTTCGGTGCGCAGATTGAGGAACGCCAGAATACGTTCGCCGGTAAACAGGAACAGCAGCATGATGATCAGTGCGATCAGCATTTCACGTATCAGCACCGCACGTCGGCGCTTGGGTTCGAGATGCTTGAGCACCGACATAAAAATCGGCAGGTTGCCCAGCGGGTCCATAATTAACAGCAGCAATATGGTCGCAGATATCATTTCAGTCATAGGTAAAAGCCATCCCTTTTTCCCGTCATTTTTTAAACTGAGGTGCGTTGGCGACGACAGGCTTCCGAAACGCTGACTCGCGTAGCCGTCGAGATACGCCGAATTTCCGCCTGCCCGTACCTCGATTCACTGAGGGGAGTATTAGTTGTACTGCTGAAAAAGTTGGCGCAATCGAATTAATTCACTTGCCAGAAAGCCTGCATTTTGTAGAGTTGGAGGTCGCAGGTAAACCTGATTATTACGCAGATCAACTGGATATTCCGCTTGGTCTTTTCCTCGCACCACGAAGGGCACAGTGAAAACGCCCCGGACGGACAGAAAATGAAGAATGTAGGCTTTATTGGTTGGCGTGGCATGGTCGGCTCTGTGCTGATGTCACGCATGAGTGAAGAACGTGATTTTGATGTGATCAATCCGGTCTTCTTCTCCACGTCTCAGCTTGGTCAGGCGGCACCGACATTTGGCGGCAAGTCGACCGGTGCGCTGCAGGATGCTTTTGATATCGAGGCGCTGAAGGCGCTGGATATTATTATCACCTGTCAGGGCGGTGACTACACCAGTGAAGTCTATCCGAAGCTGCGTGAAAGCGGCTGGCAGGGTTACTGGATTGATGCAGCCTCCACGCTGCGCATGAAAGATGACGCCATCATCATTCTCGATCCGGTTAACCATAATGTGATTCGCCAGGGCCTCGACAACGGTATCAAAACCTTCGTCGGCGGTAACTGCACCGTCAGCCTGATGCTGATGTCACTCGGCGGCCTGTTCGCTAACGATCTGGTGGAGTGGGCTTCTGTTGCCACCTATCAGGCGGCCTCCGGCGGCGGCGCACGTCACATGCGTGAATTGCTGACGCAAATGGGCATGCTGCACAACCACGTGGCCAAATCATTGCAAGATCCGGCCTCGGCGATTTTGGAAATTGAACGCAGCGTCACCGATTTCACCCGTTCTGGCACTTTACCGACCGACAATTTCGGCGTACCGCTGGCGGGCAGCCTGATCCCGTGGATCGACAAGCAACTGGATAATGGCCAGACGCGCGAAGAGTGGAAAGGCCAGGCAGAAACCAACAAAATCCTGCGTACCAGCAGCCCGATCCCGGTTGATGGTCTGTGCGTGCGCGTCGGTGCACTGCGTTGCCACAGCCAGGCATTCACCCTGAAACTGAAGAAAGATATCCCGCTGAACGAAATCGAACAGCTGTTGGCTTCCCATAACGAGTGGGTGAAAGTGGTGCCAAACGACCGCGAAATCACTATGCGTGAGCTGACGCCTGCGGCCGTCACCGGCACGCTGACCACGCCAGTTGGCCGTCTGCGCAAGCTGAACATGGGGCCGGAATACCTTTCCGCCTTCACCGTGGGTGACCAATTGCTGTGGGGCGCGGCTGAACCGCTGCGCCGCATGTTGCGTTTGCTGATCGACTAAGCGCAGCGATAAGCTAGACAGGCCGGGGTTTCCCGGCCTTTTTTGTAATCCAGGTTGCAAAACTTAACGCAAATTGCGCCTGACAAGTGATCCGCTTCCCCTTTTTGCTCGTCTAACAAGATTTTTTTGCTTTCCCCCCTGGCTTCTGCCAGCCCCAAGCTATGATTTAACAGTGATGTGCCGGTTGTTAACTGTTTTTGCTTTCCGAACTGAATGGTTGTTGTACACGGCAAAGATCTTCTCCCATGGACGGTGTCCTCTCTTGCTGGTGTATGTATGGCTCAATGAAAAGCAGCGCACCAGAGGCGGCATTGTTGTCCACTCCGGTCGCCTGCGCAAAATCATAGGAAGAAAGTCATGTCAGAGCTTCCCGATCGCCAGGCGATCAATGCCCTTTTTGCCGGGAATTATGCCGATCCCTTCTCTTTCCTGGGGATGCACCAAACTGTCGAAGGCCTCGAAGTGCGCGCGCTGCTGCCTGATGCCTCCGAAGTCTGGGTGATTGAAACCAACACCGGACGCAAATGCGCACAGCTTAAATGTCTCGATTCGCGCGGCTTCTTCAGCGGCGTGATCCCCCGTCGTAAAAACCTGTTTCGCTATCAGTTGGCGGTCACCTGGCACGGCCAGCAAAACCTGATCGACGATGCCTATCGCTTCGGTCCGTTATTGGCAGAAATGGATGCCTGGCTGCTTGGCGAAGGCACGCATCTACGCCCATATGAAACATTAGGGGCGCACAACGCGACCATTGATGGTGTCAGCGGCACCCGTTTCTCGGTGTGGGCGCCAAACGCACGCCGGGTTTCCGTGGTCGGCGAGTTCAACTTCTGGGACGGTCGTCGTCACCCGATGCGCTTCCGTCGCGAGCTGGGTATCTGGGAGTTGTTCGTGCCTGGCGCGGTCAATGGTCAGCTGTACAAATATGAAATCATTGATGCGTCTGGGCAGATGCGGATCAAAGCCGACCCGTTCGCCTTTGAGGCACAGATGCGCCCGCAGACCGCCTCAATGATCTGTGGCCTGCCGCCAAAAATAGAGATGCAGCCGCAGCGCAAAGCCGCCAACGCCTTTGATCAGCCGATTTCAATTTACGAAGTGCACCTGGGTTCCTGGCGTCGCCACACCGATAACAACTTTTGGTTGAGCTACAAAGAGTTGGCGGAACAGCTCATTCCTTATGTGAAAGAGATGGGCTTCACCCACATTGAGCTGTTGCCGATCAACGAACACCCGTTTGATGGCAGCTGGGGCTATCAGCCTCTTGGCATGTATGCGCCGACGCGCCGCTTCGGCACGCGCGACGAGTTCCGGCACTTTATCGCCGCAGCGCACGATGCAGGCATCAACGTGTTACTCGACTGGGTGCCAGGCCACTTCCCCAGTGATGACTTCGGGTTAGCGAAATTTGATGGCACAGAGCTGTATGAACACAGCGATCCCCGCGAGGGTTACCATCAGGACTGGAACACGCTGATTTATAACTTTGGTCGCCGTGAAGTCAGCAACTATCTCTCCGGTAACGCACTGTACTGGATGGAGCGTTTCGGCATTGATGGTTTACGTGTGGATGCGGTGGCTTCCATGATCTATCGCGATTACAGCCGCAAAGAGGGCGAGTGGATCCCTAACCACTTTGGCGGGCGTGAAAATCTTGAAGCGATTTCCTTCCTGCGCCACACCAATCGCACGCTAGGTCGTGCGGCACCGGGCACCATCAGCGTGGCGGAAGAGTCCACCGATTATCCGGGTGTGACACGTCCTTCTGAAGATGGCGGTCTCGGCTTCTGGTTCAAATGGAATCTCGGCTGGATGCACGACACGCTCGACTACATGAAGCTCGATCCAGTGCACCGTCGTTATCATCACAACCTGATGACCTTCGGCATGCTGTACAACTACACCGAAAACTTTGTGCTGCCGCTGTCGCATGACGAAGTGGTGCATGGCAAGCGCTCAATCCTCGATCGCATGCCGGGTGATGCCTGGCAAAAATTTGCCAACCTGCGTGCCTATTACGGCTGGATGTGGGGCTTCCCCGGTAAAAAGCTGCAGTTTATGGGCAACGAGTTTGCTCAAGGCCGCGAGTGGAATCACGATTCGAGCCTCGACTGGCATCTGCTGGAGGGTGAGGATAACTGGCACAACGGTGTACAGCGTCTGGTGCGCGATCTCAACCACAGTTACAAACACTTCACGCCATTACATCAACTGGATTTCGATGCGCAGGGCTTTGAATGGCTGGTGGTTGATGACCACGAAAACTCGGTGTTTGTGTTTGCACGCCGCGACCGTGAGGGCAATGAAATCATCGTTGCCAGTAACTTCACGCCGGTGACGCGTCACGATTATCGCTTTGGCGTCAATCAACAAGGCGGCTGGCGTGAAGTGTTGAACACCGATCAACAGGATTATCACGGCAGTGATGTGCGCAATCACGGTGTGGTGCATACCGATGCGATTGAGAGCCACGGTCGTGCGCAATCGATCAGCCTGACTTTGCCGCCGCTGGCCACGATTTGGCTGGTGCGGGAGGGCGACTGATGCTGGAGACCGGGCAGCCGACGCCGTTGGGCGCTCATTACGATGGGCGCGGCGTTAACTTTACGCTGTTTTCTCGTCACGCTGAGCAGGTGGAGCTGTGCCTGTTTGACGCACACGGTGTCGAGCGGCGCTTCTCGCTACCCGCTCGCAGTGGGGATATCTGGCACGGCTATTTTCCGGCATTAAAGCCCGGCCAGCGTTATGGCTATCGTGTGTATGGTCCGTGGTCGCCTCAACAAGGGCACCGCTTTAACCCCGCCAAACTGCTGGTGGATCCCTGTGCCAAAGCAGTGGTGGGGGATGTGCCGGACGATCCGCGTTTCAACAGTGGCGATCAGCAGCCAGACAGTCAGGATAACGCCGCGATCGCGCCAAAATCCTTGGTCATCAGTGAAGACTTCGATTGGGAGACGGATAAGCCGCTGCGTACGCCGTGGGGCAAGACCGTGATTTATGAAGCTCACGTGCGCGGCTTAACTCAGCAACATCCGGAAATTCCGGAAAGGCTGCGCGGGACTTATGCGGCACTGGGCCATCCTGCTATGGTGAAGTACTTGCGCCATCTCGGTATTACCGCGCTGGAGCTGCTGCCGATTGCGCACTTCGCCAGCGAGCCGCGTTTGCTACGACTCGGGCTGAGCAATTACTGGGGTTACAACCCGTTCGCGCTGTGGGCGGTGGATCCCCGCTACGCGTCTGGCGAGCAGGGTTTAACGCCTTTGCAGGAGTTTCAGCAGGCGGTCAAAGCGCTGCATGCGGCGGGTATCGAAGTGATCCTCGATGTGGTGTTCAACCACACCGCCGAACTGGAAGAGATTGGCCCCAACATTTCACTGCGCGGCGTGGATAACGCCAGCTATTACTGGCTCGACGCGCAGGGTGATTATCAAAACTGGACCGGCTGCGGCAACACGCTCAATCTCAGCGATCCGCAGGTGATGGAATGGGCATTAGAAGCGCTGCGCTATTGGGTGCGGGACTGCCATATCGATGGCTTCCGTTTTGACCTCGCCAGCGTGCTAGGCCGTACGCCTGACTATCGCCAGGATGCGCCGTTGTTCACTGCCATTAAAGCCTGTCCGGTACTGTCACAGGTCAAATTGATTGCTGAACCGTGGGATATCGGCCCCGGCGGCTATCAGGTGGGCAATTTTCCCGCAGGATTAGCGGAATGGAACGACCATTTCCGCGATGCCGCGCGCCGTTACTGGCTGCACGGCCAGCTCAATAATGGCGAATTTGCCCGGCGCTTTGCCGCCTCCAGCGATGTGTTCCAGCGAGAGGGGCGCTTACCGCACGCCAGTATCAATCTGATCACCGCGCATGACGGCTTTACGCTGCGTGACGTAGTGAGCTTCAACAACAAACACAATCAGGCCAACGGCGAGGACAATCGCGACGGCAGTAGCAGCAACTTCAGCCATAACCATGGCAAAGAGGGGCTGCAGGTCAATTTCGATATTGTCGAACGTCGTCGGCGTAGCGTGCATGCTCTGCTGACCACGCTGCTGCTGGCGCAAGGTACACCGATGCTGCTGGCCGGGGACGAGCGCGGTCACAGCCAGCACGGCAATAATAACGCCTACTGTCAGGATAACCCGCTCACCTGGTTGCACTGGCATCAGGATGATTTTGGACTGGTCGACTTCACTGCCGCGTTAATCCGGCTGCGTCAGCGCATTCCCGCGTTGACGGCAGACCGCTGGTGGCAGGAGGGCGATGGTAATGTGCAGTGGTTCAATGCCAGCGGCAAACCACTGGGAAATGAGGAGTGGGAACAGGGGGCGCACAGAATGCAGATCCTGCTCTCCAGCCGCTGGTTAATAACAATCAACGCCACGGAATCGGTGAGTGACCTTGCCTTACCAGACGGAGAGTGGCGTGCCATTCCTCCTTTCGCCGGGGAAGATAACCCCATCCTGACAACTGTCTGGCACGGGCCCGCACACGGCGTGTGTGTGTTCCTAAAGCAATCATAAGGAGTCAGACATGGTTAAGTTAGATAGAACAGATCCACTGATGCTGGCGCGCCAGCTCCCTACACAAACGGTGGCCTTGATCCTTGCTGGCGGGCGCGGTACGCGTCTGAAAGATCTCACCGCGAAACGCGCCAAACCTGCCGTTCATTTCGGCGGCAAGTTCCGCATCATCGACTTTGCGCTGTCGAATTGTATCAATTCGGGTATTCGGCGCATTGGCGTGATCACCCAATATCAGTCGCATACATTAACGCAGCACATCCAGCGCGGCTGGTCGTTATTCAACGAAGAGATGAATGAATTTGTCGATTTGCTGCCGGCGCAGCAGCGTGCATCCACCGAGCATTGGTATCGCGGTACCGCCGATGCGGTTTCGCAGAACCTCGACATCATTCGCCGCTATCGCGCGCAATACATCGTGATTCTCGCCGGGGATCATATCTACAAAATGGACTACTCGCGGATGTTGCTCGATCACGCTGAACGCGGCGCGAAGTGCACTATCGCCTGCTTACCCGTGCCGCTCGCCGAAGCCACGGCGTTTGGTGTGATGGCGGTGGATGCGGACAACAACGTGGTCGATTTTGTGGAAAAACCGCCGAAACCCCCTTCAATGCCGGGTGATGACACCAAAGCGCTAGCCAGTATGGGCATCTACGTGTTCGATGCAGATTATCTCTACCAACTGTTGGAAGAGGATTTGCTGATCCCCGAATCGACCCATGATTTCGGCAAAGACCTGTTGCCGAAAATTGTCGCCAGCGGTGAGGCCTACGCGCACTCCTTCACCTTATCGTGCGTGCAGAACGATGAAAACGCCGAGCCTTACTGGCGTGACGTCGGAACGCTGGAAGCCTACTGGCGCGCGAATCTCGATCTGGCCTCCGTCACGCCGGAACTGGATATGTACGACCACGACTGGCCAATCCGTACGCATATGGAACCCTTGCCGCCCGCCAAATTTGTGCAGGATCGCTCGGGTAGCCACGGCATGACGATGAACTCACTGGTTTCCGGCGGCTGCATTATCTCCGGTTCCGTGGTGGTGAATTCGGTGCTGTTCCCACGCGTGCGCATCAACTCGTTTTGCAATATCGACTCATCGGTGCTGTTACCAGATGTGGTGATCAATCGTTCCTGTCGTCTGCGCCGTTGCGTGATCGATCGCGCCTGCGTGATTCCGGAAGGCATGGTGATTGGTGAGAACCCAGATGAAGACAGCCGCCGTTTTTACCGTTCAGAAGAAGGCATCGTTTTGGTGACGCGCGCCATGCTGGCCAAATTGGCTGGCTGACCACGAACGCAACGAGCAAGCACACAGGCAATCGCCGCGGGGAACGCGCGCGATAACACAATAGGGGTCCAGGATGCAGGTTTTACATGTCTGTTCAGAACTTTTCCCGCTGCTGAAAACCGGCGGGTTAGCTGATGTCGTCGGCGCATTGCCTCAGGCTCAGATTGCGGGTGGTACGGATGCACGGGTATTGCTTCCCGCGTATCCGGATCTGCGTAAAGGGATTCCTGACACCGAGATCGTTGCGGAATTACATACTTTTGCTGGCCCGGTCCGTTTATTATTTGGACAATTCAATGGAGTTGGCATTTATTTAATTGATGCGCCGGGATTGTATGAGCGTCCCGGCAGCCCTTATCACGACACATCGCAGTTTGCCTACGTGGATAACTATCTGCGTTTTGCGCTGCTGGGCTGGATGGGCGCCGAGCTGGCCAGCGGGTTGGATACCTACTGGCAACCCGATGTGGTGCACGCGCATGACTGGCACGCAGGGTTAACCTGTGCCTACATCGCGGCCCGTGGACACCCGGCAAAAACGGTGTTTACCGTCCACAACCTCGCGTATCAGGGGCTGTTCAATGCGCGTCATCTGGATGAGATCCAGATCCCGCGCAGTTTCTTCACCATGCATGGCCTGGAGTTTTACGGACAAATTTCGTACCTCAAGGCGGGATTATTTTATGCCGATCATATTACGGCAGTCAGCCCTACGTATGCTCTGGAAATCACCCGGCCAGAATTTGGTTATGGCATGGAAGCGCTGCTGGAGCAGCGTCTGAAAGAGGGACGGTTAAGTGGCATCCTGAATGGCGTTGACCCGGGTATTTGGGACCCGGCGCACGACCTGCTGCTAACGGCGCGTTACGATCGGGAAACGCTGGAGAGCAAGGCGGAGAACAAGCGCCAATTGCAGATCGCCATGGGCCTGAAGGTGGATGACAAAGTGCCCGTATTTTGTGTCATCAGTCGTTTGACCAAACAGAAAGGGCTGGATCTGGTGCTGGAAGCGTTACCGGGGCTACTGGCGCAAGGCGGCCAGCTGGTGCTGTTGGGCCAGGGCGATGCAGAGTTACAACAAGGTTTCCTCGCTGCGGCGGCGGAACATCCAGGCAGCGTCGGCGTGCAGATCGGTTATCACGAAGCCTTCTCGCACCGCATTGTCGGTGGCGCCGATGTGATTATGGTGCCGAGCCGCTTTGAGCCGTGCGGCTTAACGCAGTTGTACGGTTTGAAATACGGCACATTGCCGTTAGTGCGCCGCACCGGCGGGCTGGCGGATACCGTGCAGGACAGTTCGCTGGAGAACCTCGCTGACGGGGTCGCAAGCGGTTTCAGTTTTGAAGACAGTAACGCCTGGTCGCTGCTCCGCGCGATTCGACGTGCTTTTGTCCTCTGGTCCCGTCCTTCTCTCTGGCGCTACGTTCAGCGGCAGGCGATGGGGATGGATTTTAGTTGGCAGGTGGCCGCACAAGCCTACCGCGATCTTTATCAACGTTTGCTGTAATCAGAGATTGGGATACTGGATATGAATGCACCTTTCACCTATGCCTCACCCACGTTAACGGTTGACGCACTGAAGCACTCAATCGCCTATAAACTGATGTTTACTATTGGTAAAGACCCGTCGATCGCCAATCAGCATGAGTGGCTTAACGCCGCCTTGCTGGCAGTGCGCGATCGTATGGTGGAACGTTGGTTGCGCTCCAGCCGTGCGCAGCTGTCGCAGGATGTGCGTCAGGTTTACTACCTGTCGATGGAGTTCCTGATGGGACGCACGCTGGGCAATTCACTGCTGGCGATGGGCATCTATGACGACCTCAATCAGGCGCTGGACGAGATGGGGCTCGACCTCAGTGAACTGATGGACGAAGAGAACGATCCGGGGCTTGGCAATGGCGGCCTGGGTCGTTTAGCGGCCTGTTTCCTCGACTCGCTCGCCACTCTCGGCTTGCCGGGACGCGGTTATGGCATTCGTTATGACTACGGCATGTTCAAGCAGAACATTGTCGACGGTCAGCAGCGTGAGTCTCCGGATTACTGGCTGGAATACGGCAATCCGTGGGAGTTCCAGCGCTTCAATACCCGCTATAAAGTCCGCTTTGGTGGCCGTCTGCAGCATGAAGGTGCGCGCGTACGTTGGCTGGAAACCGAAGAGATTATCGCGGCGGCTTACGATCAAATCATTCCCGGTTTCGACACCGATGCCACCAACACGCTGCGTTTGTGGAGCGCGCAGGCCAGCAATGAGATCAACCTCGGCAAGTTTAACCAGGGTGATTACTTTGCGGCGGTGGAAGATAAAAACCATTCAGAGAACGTATCGCGCGTGCTCTATCCGGATGATTCAACCGATTCTGGTCGTGAGCTGCGTTTACGTCAGGAGTATTTCCTCGTCTCCGCCACGGTGCAGGATATTTTGAGTCGCCACTGGCAAATGCATGAAACCTGGGACAACCTGGCGGATAAAATTGCTATCCATCTCAATGACACCCACCCGGTTTTAGCCATCCCTGAATTGATGCGCTTGTTGATCGACGAGCATAAGTTCAGCTGGGATGACGCTTTTGAGGTCACTTGCCAGGTGTTCTCGTACACCAACCACACGTTGATGAGTGAAGCGCTGGAAACCTGGCCGGTGGACATGTTCGGCAAGATTCTGCCGCGCCATCTCAGCATCGTGTTTGAAATCAATGATTACTTCCTGAAAACCATCCAGGAATATTATCCGGACGATTGGGATTTGATGTCGCGCATCTCGATCATCGACGAAAACAACGGCCGTAAGGTGCGCATGGCGTGGCTGGCGGTGGTGGTCAGCCACAAGGTGAATGGCGTTTCAGAGCTGCATTCCAATCTGATGGTGCAGTCGCTGTTTGCTGATTTCGCGCGCCTGTTCCCGGGGCGTTTCTGTAATAAAACCAACGGCGTGACGCCGCGTCGCTGGCTGGCGCTGGCCAACCCGGCGCTGTCCGATGTATTGGACGAGACTATTGGTCGCACCTGGCGTACCGATCTCAGTCAATTGAGTGAACTGACGCCGCACATCGATTATCCGGCCTTCATAGAGCAGATTGCCGATGCCAAGTTCGCCAACAAAAAGCGTCTGGCGGATTGGGTGGCGAAGAATATGGATATCGTGCTGGATCCGCATGCGCTGTTCGATGTGCAGATCAAACGCATTCACGAATACAAACGTCAGTTGCTCAATGTGTTACATGTCATCACGCGCTACAACCGCATCAAAGCTGATCCTACTGCGGATTGGGTGCCACGCGTGAATATCTTTGCCGGTAAAGCGGCATCCGCCTATTACGTGGCGAAGCACATCATTCATTTGATCAACGATGTGGCCAATGTGATCAACAACGATCCCCAAGTGAGGAACAAGCTGAAGGTGGTGTTTATTCCCAACTACAGCGTAAGCCTGGCGCAGATCATTATTCCGGCGGCGGATCTCTCTGAGCAAATTTCCACAGCGGGAACCGAGGCATCGGGTACCAGTAACATGAAGTTTGCCCTCAATGGCGCGTTGACCATCGGTACGCTGGATGGTGCGAACGTCGAGATGCGCGAGCATGTTGGGCCAGAGAATATCTTTATCTTTGGCAACACCACGCCGCAGGTCGAGCAGCTGCGCAAGGATGGCTATAACCCGCGTAAATACTATGAGGAAGATGCCGAGCTGCACCAGGCACTGACGCAAATTGCCAGCGGCGCATTCAGTCCAGGTGAGCCAGGTCGCTATCGCAATCTGTTTGATGCGTTGGTGAATTTCGGCGATCACTACCAGCTGCTGGCCGATTATCGCAGCTATGTCGATGCGCAGGATAAGGTGGATAAACTCTACCGCCAGCCGGATAAGTGGCAGCGCTGCGCGGCATTGAATATCGCCAATATGGGCTACTTCTCCGCGGACAGAACGATTCAGGAATACGCGGATGAGATCTGGCATATTTCGCCGGTGAGATTGTAAGGTAGAGCGTTTGAAAGGCCAGGGCCAACGCAGTCTGGGGACGCTTTGGGGCTGGCGTCCTCGCGCCGCTGACGCGGTTCCTTCACTTCATTCGTCTGCCTGACGGACCGGCGGGGATGGCACATCGTGTGCCGCCCCGCCTTTCGCCCGCGTCCTCTCCTGGCAGACTCATTCTGTTCAGCGCTGTGGCTTGCCAGCCCCTGAGCTATCCCAGCCTGCTCCTTCACTTCCCTGCGCGTAGTTAACAATAACTATGATCCCAAAATCATTTAAACGCAGCCAACGCATCTGCCGTTCGCAGGATGAAGGGGATTACTTCAGGGTGATGCTTTTCACAATGGCATCAGCATCGCTCTGCGCCTGCTGCTGGTTATCCGCTGGCAGGGTAATTTGCAGGGTCAGCAGTTTGCCATCTACTTTTGCCAGGATCACGGAAGACCATGACGTCTGGTTGTTGGCCGAAATCACGGTATCCAGTTGCTGAGCAGGTTGATCTTTCAGCGTCACCGCTTTATTGGAAACCACCTGCAACTGCGGATCGCGACCGCGCTGTTGTTGTTCCAGACGCTGTGACAGGGCATCCAGCGCTTCGTTGGTTGGGTCACCAGCAATCACGATAATGGCGCGCTGACCGGTTTCATCGGCGTACACATGCATATTGGTGGATTCAGAACCGAGCTTGCCGCTCTTATCCGACATGCCCGCAGGCAGAGTGAAGCTCAGCTTGCCGTCCATCAGGTTGACAGTCTGGGCCGACTGGCTGGCGCTGGCACCGTTGCTGCCCGCAGCGGCATCCTCTTTCTTCTGGTCACAGGCCGCGAGACCCAATACCAACAAACCAATACCTGCATATTTCACTAAGTTACGCATTCTTTTCCCTTTTACATGATTCCAGTCGTTCAGGCTTTTAGCCTAAATAATTCAAGCGTCAAAAAGGTCGCCAGCGCGTCTCCCCGGCGCTTACGTGAGTAAGGAAGTGGGAAAACCGCGCGCGGCCAACAGATCAGCCGTTTGAAGTATGACGGCTATCAAAACGGAATCGGCGGTCAAAAGCAACCGCCGGTCTGTCAGGAAATCTTAGCGTGCTGTCGCGTTTCGTCTATGTGCAATTAGCCGAAATTCACCTGGTGTTGAGAAGAGCGTTCAGCCAGACGCTTCAGCAGGCTGTTCAGCAGCACACCGTAAGCGGGCAGGAAGAAAATCATGCAGATCAGCACTTTGAAGCTGTAATCCACCAGTGCGATCTCCACCCAATGCGCGGCCATGAACGGGTCTGGACTCTTGTAGAAGGCGATGAAAAAGAAGGCCAGCGTATCGCTGATATTACCGAGGAACATGGCCGCTGCAGGGGCGATCCACCACTGCGGTAAACGACGCAAACGGTTAAAAACGTGGACATCCAGAATTTGGCCCAGCGCATAGGCCATAAAGCTGGCACTGGCGATACGCGCGACAAACAGATTTACCTGTTCCAGCGATGCCCAGCCTTGCCATTCGCCCTGATAGAACACGCAAGAGACCACGTAAGAGATAAACAGCGCCGGGATCATCACCGCCAAAATAATACGACGGGCTAACGGCGCGCCAAAGATGCGCACGGTGAGATCGGTAGCAAGGAAGATAAACGGAAAGCTAAAGGCACCCCAGGTGGTGTGGAAGCCGAAGATGGAAACCGGCAGCTGTACCAGATAGTTACTGGAAGTGATCACCAGCAAATGGAATAGCGATAGCCAAAACAGCGCATGCATGCGCTGACGTGCAGAGAAATTAATCATGTAAGACCTTTTTAGTAATGGGGTGAGGGAACCCAACAATCCTCTTCATACTTCAAATTTTATGTTCGTTGGCTACGCTCGTTCACCCCAGTCACTTACTTGAGTAAGCTCCTGGGGATGACCAAGCTTGCCGCCTTCCTAAAATTCGAATTATTTCGAGGATTGAGCAATGTGGTAAAAAAACGGCGGCGATCTTAGCGCGTTGCGCAATTAATGCAATGGTTAATTTTAACGCAATCGTTATCGCCTTGCGCTGTGCATTTAGCGCGCTAGAATGAGCGCCCATCTTGAATGAAGACAGAGAATCATGAGCGATCCCTTTTCTGCGCCGGACCACAAGCTTGATGCACTTGGCCTGCGCTGCCCGGAGCCGGTGATGATGGTGCGTAAAACCGTGCGCACCATGCAGGCGGGCGAAACCTTACTGATCATTGCCGACGATCCGGCCACCACGCGTGATATTCCCGGCTTTTGCCGCTTTATGGAGCATCAGTTGCTGGCACAGCAGACGGAAACGCTGCCGTACCAGTATCTGATTCAGAAAGGCACGGCTTAACGCTGTCGCAGTAATCGCAAGGCGTTGGCTGTGACCAGCGCTGTCGCACCTGAATCGGCCAGCACCGCCAGCCACAAACCGGTGAAACCGAGCAGTGTGGTGATCAGGAAAATGCCTTTCAGCCCCAGCGCTATCGCGATGTTTTGACGGACAATGGCACGCGTGCGACGGGCCAGCGCCACGGTACGCGGCAGAATCGCCAGACGGTTTTGCGTCAGTGCGGCGTCGGCGGCTTCCAGCGCGACATCGGTGCCGCTGCCCATGGCAATGCCGAGGGTGGCGGCTTTCATCGCCGGAGCGTCGTTAATACCATCGCCCACCATGGCCAGCGGCTGCTGCTGCTCCAGTTTGCGCACCATCTCCACTTTATCGGCAGGCAACAAGCCGGCGCGATAATCGATGTTGAGTTGCGCCGCCATCTCCGCTGCCGCACGGGGGTTATCGCCAGTCAGCATCAGGCTATTAATGCCCAGCGCTTGCAACTGTGCCAGCGCCGTGACGGCTTCCTCGCGCAGCTGATCCTGCAACGCCAGGGTGCCGAGCACCGTCTCATCCTGCAGCAGCACCACAACGGTTTTGCCCTGAGCTTCTCGTTGCGCGATCGCCTGCTGCTGGTCGACGGTGAGCGTGGAGATATCGCGCGGTGCCAGCAGCTGAAACGTCACGTCATCAATCTGCGCACGGATGCCGCTGCCAGCCAGCGTTTGCTGCTGCCGGGCGCGCGGTAGCTTGAGCTGGCGTTTTTCTGCCTCGCGCACGATGGCGATCGCCAATGGATGGCTGGAACCTTGCTCCACGGCCGCTGCCATCCGCAACATCTCGTGTTCATCCATCGCACTGAAGGAATCGACCTCGGTCACCTGCGGTTTACCGAGGGTGAGGGTGCCGGTTTTATCGAATGCCATGGTCTGGATACGGCTAAGACGTTCCAGCGCGGCTCCGCCTTTGATCAGGGCGCCCTGACGCGCGGCCGCCGCTAAGCCAGAGGTGATCGCTGCGGGTGTTGAAATCACCAGCGCACAAGGGCAGCCAATCAACAGCAGCGTCAGGCCCTTATAAATCCACGGCAACCACGCGGCCCCCGCTAACAGTGGCGGCAGCACCATCACTAACAGCGCCAGCAGCATAATGGCAGGCGTATAAATGCGGCTGAAGCGATCAATAAAGCGCTCAACCGGCGCACGGTGGCTTTCAGCTTCTTCGATAAGCTGCAGGATGCGGTCAATCGCGCTCTGGCCAGGTTGGGAGATCACTTTCAGCGTGACCAGACGATCGACGCTGGTGGCGCCAGCCATCACCGTTTCGCCCGGCTGACGCGCAACCGGCACGGATTCGCCCGTCAGCGCACTTTCATCAAAACTGGCGCTCTGGTTCAGCAGCTCGCCATCGGCCGGCAAACGACCGCCAGCCGCGACTTCAATCGTATCGCCAGGATGCAAGTCAGCCAGCGCCACCTGCTCGCGCTGCGTGCCAGTCAAACGCGTAGCGGTATCGGGGCGCAGCGCCATTAACGCCGTCACACCGCGACGTGCGCGAGAAGCTGCAAATGACTCCAGCCGTTCGCCCAGCTGGAACAGCAGCAGCACCATGGCGGCTTCGGCATGTGCGCCAATCACCAACGCACCGGTGGCGGCAAGGGTCATCAGGGTTTCGATACTGAAGGGTGAACCTCCTCGCAGCAGTTTCCACGCGCTGAATGCAATCGGAGCCAGGCCGATCAGTGTGGTCATCACAAACAGGCGATCGCCCCATACCGGAGAAACCTGGCTCAGCAGCCAACTGGCAAGCATCAGCAGCGCCAGTAACAGCAAACCGGCATTTTCCTGACAGCGGCGTTGCGGTGCGGGCTGAGATTGCGGATCGTTTGAGGTCAGGGTGAAGCCGACATTTTTTACCGCTTGTTCGATGGCTGGGCGGATATCCTGGTCGGCATCCACTACCAGTTTTTCACTGGCAAAAATTACGCGAGCAGTGCGTACTTGTGCCAGCTGTTGCACGGCACTTTCAATTTTTCGTGCGCAGCTGGGGCAGTCCATTCCAGCAATCTGCCAGCGGAATTGATGGGCGCTGAGCGTGGGCCTGTCGCTTTCGGCGTCGCTTTCGCCACCGGGACTGCCGCTCTCGTTGTCGCAGCAACCGCAACCACTTTCTGGTGTGGCGGGAAGGGTGGCTGAGATTTTCAGCGTCGTGGGTGAAACGCTGCGAATGGCGCACAGCGGCTGGGTTTTGCTGTGGGATCTTCCACAACGGCATGAATGAGAATGGGCGTGCATAGAGCCTCCGGGATCAATGCGGGCCACTGCCCGCATCCCGAATGCTACACTCTGGAGTCAACTCCAGAGTCAAGCAAAAGGTCATCTTTTCTTCAATACAGCCACAGTGAACGCACAATCATAAAGTGGCCGGCGAAGTAGCAAGCGGCAACAATGGCGCTATCGGCACTGAAGCGGCGGCGATAATGGGTGATAAACCAGACAATGTTGCCTAACAGCAGCAACCCGGCGCCAACCAATAGTGAGAAGCTGTAATCCGTCGGGCGGAAGAAGTAATTCTCTGCCGCCATCCAGTTCATCACCAGCGTCATCCCAATGAGGGTACAGATCGGCCAGCGCAAATCCTCCAGCTTCGACCAGATAATGCCAATCACCACCACCCCAATCACCAGCAGCGTGACCGGAATCGGCCAGAAGAAACTCATGGTCATGTGGGCAGCAAAGCTGATGGTGTAGAGCAGATGTGACAAGAAGAATGCGCCCAGTGCATAGAGCATTTGCTGGCGAGGCAGTAACGTCAATGCATCACCGACCAGAGTGGCAACCAGGCCCGCCAGAATCAGATAGTCGGTGGTATTCAGTGTGGGTGCTTGCCATGCCCAGGCGACCAGCAACAGCAAGGTAACGGGTTTGAACAGCCAGCGTTGCCACTGCGGGCCGCGGTATGAAGCATCAACATACAGCCAACCGGAAAAAAGTACGGCAAGGAAAGACCAAAGCATGTTTTCTCCCTTTTCTGAACGTGCTGTTCAGAGTCATGAATTTTCCCAAAATCGCGATCTCAGTGTAAGTTACCGGCGACGAATGTGACAATCGGTCAACTCTGGTTGTATGCTTTGTCGTCTTTTACTGTTCCGACACTAACGCAAAGTGCGAGAGAAAACATGAGCAAACCACCGCTAATCTTTTTCATCGTTCTGGCGATTATTGCCGTATTGGCGACCCGTCAGTTTATTAAGCAACGCCGTGAAACCGCGGTAAATGATGCTTCACCGATTCGCTCACTGAGCGTTGAAGTGAAAACCAAACGTGAGTTCCCTTCGCCCAATCGCCGTACGCGCCAGCGTGAAGAGATTGTGGCTGAAGATATGAAGTACGAAGCCTGGTTTCATCCACTCAATGGGGCGAGTGATATCAAGGTGGTGGTGAGCGCTAATGACTATCATCATATTGATAAAGGCGCGAAGGGAGAGTTGAAAATGCAGGGCAGCCGCTTTGTCAGTTTCACGCCTGCGCAATAAAACGGGCCGCTGCAGCGGCCCGTATCGTTACATCTTCGGGTAATGCTTCTTCTGCCACGCCAGCAGTTCAAACACACCAAAAAAGAAAATCTTCGCCTGCGTGACGCCACTGAGTTTTGGCGCCTCTTTCGGCTGGGTAGCGCGTAGCAGAACCAGCTGCAAGCCGTGCATGATCACCATGAAGAACAGTGCCACATGCACAAAGTAGCGCAGCGGTGTCGGGAAAGGATGCACCAGATTGAGCAGCAGAAATGCCCAGACGCAAATCATCAGTAATCGTCCCAGATTAAGCCACATCGTGCGTCTCCTGTTGGCGTTGATAAAGGCGATAAGCCACCTGACCGGCAATTTTTTCGCGGTACAAGTCCCAGTTAGCGGGAGCCACTGGCGTGCCGTGCTCCACTTCGCTTTCGACGTAAATCAGCGCGTTCTCCGCCAGCCAGCCGTTGTTTTCCAGCAGCGTCAGCGTCTCCAGCAGTAACCCTTTGCGGAATGGTGGATCAACAAACACCACATCGAACGGCTCTCCGGGTTGGCTCAACCACTGAAGAGTATTGGTCTGCACGACTTTGCCTTGCGTCGCACGCAGGGTTTGCAGATTCTGCGACAGCTGTTGGGCGACGGAACGTTCCATCTCAAGCAGCGTAGCAGACGCCGCATAGCGTGACAGTGCTTCCAGGCCGAGCGCACCGCTACCGGCGAAGCAATCGAGACAACGCGCTTCCTGAATATCCGGCGCTAACCAGTTAAACAGGGTTTCACGCACGCGATCGGTGGTCGGGCGCAGACCCGCGCTATCCGGCACCGGTAATTTGCGACCGCGCCACTGTCCGCCAATGATACGAATCTGGCCAGCAGCGCCGCTGCTGCGGGGGGATTTACTCATTTTGCTCACAACTCGTCATAATTTGTTGCGTAGTTTAACGGGCGTGGCAGGCAGAAGAAACGTAAAAAAGGGTGCTGTGGTGCGCTGGCTGGAAAGTGTTAGACTACTGAGTTGATATGGCGCGCGTAATTGCCTGATTTTTACGCCGCTCGCGAACAAAAAATTGAATTTTTTATCCCCTGGGAACAGCGTGCTACCGGGAATAAGCCATCGAGGAGTGTGGTTACACAATGGCAAAAGAGAAAAAACGTGGCTTTTTTTCCTGGCTAGGCTTTGGCAAAGAAGAAGAGAAGCAGCAGCCTGCGGAAGAGCAGCAACCGGCCGAAGCGGCGCAACAGCCGATCGCTGAAGAGAGCGCATTAGTAAGCGCCGAAGCGCAGGCGGAAGAGACGGTTGCCGTCACTGAGCACGTAGCCGAAGAACAACGGGCACAGCCGGAAGCGGTGGTGTCCGAGCCGATCACGGCAATTGAAGAGGAAGTGCTGCCGGAGGAGGAAATCCATCCGGAAGTAACACCTGGCGAAGAAGAGCCTCAGGCAGAAGAACTGAATATTGCCGCGCCTGCTGCGCAGCATGATCCAGAGATCGAAGCAGCGGTCGTTGAGCCCGTCATTGCGCAGCACGAACCAGAGATCGAGGAAGCGGTCGTTGAGCCCGTCATTGCGCAGCATGATCCAGAGATCGAAGCAGCGGTCGTTGAGCCCGTGATTGCGCAGCACGAGCCAGAGATCGAAGAAGCGCCTGTTGAACCCGTCATTGCGCAGCACGAGCCAGAGATTGAAGCAGCGCCTGTTGAACCCGTGATGGTTCAGCATGAGCCAGAGGTCGAAGACGCAGCCGTTGAATCTGAAGACGACGCGTTGAGCGACGAAGAACTTGAAGCATTGGCGTTGGCCGAAACCTATGCAGAAGACGCTGAAGCCGAAGCGCAGGATACCGTCAGCGATTTACCGCTGGCTGCTGCGCCGCTGGTCACGCAGGAGCAGGATCGTCCGACCAAAGAGGGCTTCTTTGCTCGCCTCAAGCGCAGTCTGGTCAAAACCCGAGAAAACCTCGGTTCTGGTTTTGTTAGCCTGTTCCGCGGCAAAAAAATCGATGATGACCTGTTTGAAGAACTGGAAGAGCAGCTGCTGATTGCTGATGTGGGTGTGGAGACCACGCGCCGCATCATCACCAATCTGACGCAGCAGGCTAACCGCAAGCAGTTGCGTGATGCTGAAGCACTTTACGGCCTGCTGAAAAGTGAAATGGCCGGCATTCTGGAAAAGGTTGATCAGCCACTGGATGTGGGTGGCAAGGCGCCGTTTGTTATCCTGATGGTGGGCGTCAACGGCGTGGGTAAAACCACCACTATCGGTAAGCTGGCGCGTCAATATCAGGCCCAGGGCAAATCAGTGATGTTGGCGGCGGGTGATACCTTCCGTGCAGCAGCCGTGGAACAGCTTCAGGTCTGGGGTCAGCGTAACAACATTCCGGTGGTGGCTCAGCATACGGGTGCTGACTCGGCTTCCGTTATCTTCGACGCCATCCAGGCCGCGAAGTCGCGCAACGTCGATGTATTAATTGCAGATACCGCTGGTCGCCTGCAGAACAAAGCCCATCTGATGGAAGAGCTGAAAAAAATCACCCGCGTGATGAAAAAGCTGGATGAGGACGCACCGCATGAGGTGATGTTGACCCTCGATGCCAGCACCGGGCAAAACGCCGTTAGCCAGGCCAAACTGTTCCATGAAGCGGTGGGACTGACAGGCATCACGCTGACCAAGCTCGACGGCACCGCCAAAGGTGGTGTGATCTTCTCGGTTGCCGATCAGTTTGGCATTCCGATTCGCTATATCGGTGTCGGGGAAGGCATCGAGGATTTACGGCCGTTTAAGGCCGCAGACTTTATTGAGGCACTGTTTGCCCGAGAGGAATGATTGGGATGATTCGCTTTGAAGAGGTCAGTAAAGCATACCTGGGAGGACGTCAGGCGCTGCAGGGAGTGGATTTCCATCTGCGCCCCGGCGAAATGGCATTCCTGACCGGCCACTCCGGCGCAGGGAAAAGTACCTTGCTGAAGCTGATTTGTGGCATTGAGCGCCCGAGCGCCGGGCAAATCTGGTTTAGCGGCCACGATATTTCACGCCTGCGTCGCAGCGAAGTGCCTTTCCTGCGACGTCAGATCGGGATGATTTTCCAGGATCACCACTTGCTGATGGATCGTTCGGTCTATGACAACGTGGCGATTCCGCTGATCATTTCCGGCGCCAGCGGTGAAGATATTCGTCGCCGTGTATCGGCAGCGTTGGACAAAGTCGGCTTGCTCGACAAAGCGAAGAGTTATCCGATCCAGCTTTCTGGTGGTGAACAGCAACGTGTGGGCATTGCCCGCGCGGTGGTGAACAAACCTGCGGTGCTGCTGGCGGACGAACCCACCGGTAACCTGGATGATGCCCTGTCTGAAGATATTCTGCGTCTGTTTGAAGAGTTCAACCGCGTCGGTGTGACCGTCTTGATGGCGACGCACGACACCGGTTTGATTGCCCGCCGCAATTACCGCTTGATGACGCTGAATCAGGGACGCCTGCACGGAGGCCATGATGGTCAATAAACGCAATAAGCGCCCAGCGGCGCCGAAGGCGGCGAAGGCGCCTTCAAAAAGTAAGGCGCTGAAAGGCGGCTGGCAGGAGCAGTGGCGCTATGCGCTGCGCGGTACGCTGTCGGATATGTGGCGTCAGCCGCTGGCCACGCTGCTGACCGTGATGGTGATTGCCATCTCGCTGACGCTGCCCAGCGTCTGCTATATGGTGTGGAAAAACGTCAGCCAGGCGGCGACGCAGTGGTATCCGGCACCGCAGTTGACGGTGTATCTGGATAAAGCGCTGGATGATACGGCTGCTGAGAATGTCGCTGCTGAGCTGAAAAAGTTAGATGGCGTGGATAACGTTAACTATCTGACCCGTGAAGAAGCGCTGAATGAGTTCCGCAACTGGTCTGGTTTCGGCGGTTCAATGGATATGCTGGAGCAAAACCCGTTGCCCGCCGTGGCTATCATCACGCCGAAACTCAATTTCCAGAATTCAGACACCATGGCTAACCTGCGCGATCGCGTGTCGAAAGTGCAGGGCGTGGATGAAGTGCGCATGGATGACAGCTGGTTTGCCCGTTTAGCCGCATTGACCGGTCTGGTGGGGCAAATCGCTTCGATGATTGGTCTGCTGATGGTGGTGGCGGTGTTCCTGGTCATCGGTAACAGCGTGCGCCTGAGCATCTTTGCCCGTCGTGATACCATCAACGTGCAAAAGCTGATTGGTGCCACCGATGGCTTCATCCTGCGTCCGTTCCTGTATGGCGGCGCGCTGTTAGGTTTCAGTGGTGCAGTACTTTCACTGCTGCTGTCCGAAGTGCTGGTATTGCGTCTGCAATCGGTGGTGGCGCAGGTCGCGACGGTGTTTGGTACCACCTTTGTTCTGGAAGGTTTTTCCTGGGATGAAGGGCTACTGCTGCTGCTGATTGCCGCGATTATTGGCTGGATTGCCGCATGGTTAGCGACTGTACAACATTTACGCCGATTTACGCCGCAGTAACCAACAGCAACGTTTTTTGATATACTCTTCCTCTGCTGCCGACGACCTGGGAGCAGAGGAATCTTCCTATTTTCCCCGCCGTCATCTGTGTGTAAAATATTCACTGCTAATATTGAACTTGTGGATAACTTTGTCGTCCAAGTAGCACAGATTGCTTTTGGTTTTTTGGCGACGTTGACATAATGTAACGTCTGCGCCAGGAAACTGTGCAGCAAGTCCATTGAATTTGTGAGGGTTTGAATGACCAAAGAAATGCAAACTTTAGCGATTGCGCCTCTGGGTAACCTGGAATCTTACGTCCGGGCTGCCAATAACTGGCCGGTATTGACGGCAGAAGAGGAGAAGGCATTAGCGGAGAAACTGCATTACCAGGGCGATCTGGATGCAGCTAAGACGCTGATCCTGTCTCACCTGCGCTTTGTTGTTCATATTGCTCGTAACTACTCCGGTTACGGCCTGCCACAGGCGGACCTGATTCAGGAAGGTAACATCGGCCTGATGAAGGCAGTGCGTCGCTTCAACCCTGAAGTTGGCGTGCGTCTGGTGTCATTTGCCGTGCACTGGATTAAAGCAGAAATTCACGAATACGTGCTGCGTAACTGGCGCATCGTGAAAGTCGCGACCACGAAAGCTCAGCGCAAGCTGTTCTTTAATCTGCGTAAAAGCAAACAGCGTCTTGGTTGGTTTAATCAGGATGAAGTGGAGATGGTTGCGCGCGAGTTAGGCGTGAGCAGCAAAGATGTCCTCGAGATGGAATCTCGTATGGCCGCGCAGGATATGACTTTCGACATGTCTTCGGATGACGAAGCTGGCGAAGGTAAGCCGATGGCACCGGTACTCTATCTGCAGGATAAAACCTCAGACTTTGCCGACGGCATTGAAGAGGATAACTGGGATGCGCACGCTGCTGATAAGCTGAGCGATGCCATGCTGAGCCTCGATGAGCGCAGCCAGCACATCATCCGCGCCCGTTGGCTGGATGATGAGAACAAAACCACGTTGCAGGAACTGGCCGACAAATATGGCGTCTCTGCGGAGCGTGTGCGTCAGCTCGAAAAGAACGCCATGAAGAAACTGCGTATGGCGATTGAAGCCTGATAAAGCATCAGGTCAAAACGGGGCGACTTTTATAGTCGCCCTTTTTATTTGCTCGAAATCCGTAGCCGCGCAATTTATTGCGCATCGGTCACCAACCGAGGCGCTTCAGGCCAGCGCGATAAATCGCGCCGCGATGTGTTCGAAATCATTAGCGCACCCAGCCATCGGCCTGCGCGCGAAAACCACAGGCCTGCATAAAGGCGGCGCGCACACTCTGATCGTCGTCGCCGTCATCGGCTACCCACCAATCCGCCAGCGCGCGATTCTGCACGATAGTCTCTTCCAGCAAATATTGCCCAACACCACGGCGGCGCGTCACTTCGCGCACAGTGAGGTGTGAAATCTTCCCCTGCGTTCCACGAATTTCCAAATGTAACCCTCCCAGCAAGCGATCGTTAAACCTTGCCGCATACAAGCGCTGCGTCTCGCTTAATACAGCTTCAAGTTGCGAAATATCGATCTGCGGCCAGACTTTAGCTAAATCCAACCGATCCTGCGGCGTGAGTGCGGTGATTCGCTGAATAGTGAGCTTCATTACCCTTACCTGTACTGCCAGAAAGGCCATAGTGTAGCGAATTTAGACAGTCAGCGTGCTGTCACTTTTTTGCGATGAAAATAGGTCAAATGCCAGCCAGTTTGCCAGGATTGTGGAGGAAGTCATCAATGTTAGATGAAAAAGCCAGCATAACGCGCTGGCATTTTGGCTAAAAACCGGCCATAAAAACCAGATGATTCTGCTGTGCAACGCGACTAATACTGAATATGTCAGTTGATTTACAGAAGAAAGTTCCTGTTTAATAACCTGAAAAATAAAGCCTTATTACCAATAAATGCCAGAAAAGAGCGCTAACTCATTATTCTTGAATCAGTTTTCCTCTTTGACTGGCAGAAAATAAACCAAACACAACGACACACGACACAACAGATGGGGAAGTTCGCATGAAAATGAGTAAAGGACGCGCATTACTGGCGGGTTGCGTTGCGCTGGCGCTGAGCCACGCGGCACTGGCGAAAGATATCAAGATTGCCATCGTTGGCGCAGCAACCGGTCCGGTTGCACAATACGGTGATATGCAGTTTACCGGTGCAGCGCAAGCCATTAAGGACATCAACGCCAAAGGTGGCGTGAACGGTGACAAACTGGTTGGCGTGGAATATGACGACGCCTGTGACCCGAAACAAGCGGTTGCAGTGGCCAACAAAGTAGTTAACGACGGCATCAAGTATGTGATCGGCCACCTGTGCTCCTCTTCTACTCAGCCTGCTTCCGACATCTATAACGATGAAGGCATTCTGATGATCACCCCAGCGGCAACCGCACCAGAGCTGACAGCGCGTGGCTATGCGGATGTGCTGCGTACTACCGGTCTGGATTCCGATCAGGGCCCAACCGCTGCAACTTACATTCTCAATGAGATCAAACCAAAACGTATCGCTGTGGTGCATGACAAGCAGCAGTACGGTCAGGGACTGGCCGAATCGGTGCAGAAAACCCTGAAAGCCAAAGGCGGCAACGTGGTGCTGTTCGAAGGTATCACCGCGGGCGATAAAGATTTCTCTACGCTGATTGCGCGTCTGAAGAAAGAAAACGTCGATTTCGTTTACTACGGTGGCTACTACCCAGAGCTGGGCCAGATTCTGCGTCAGGCAAAAGCAGCCGGTCTGACTGCTGGCTTCATGGGACCAGAAGGTGTGGGCAACGCCTCACTGTCTAACATCGCCGGTGATGCATCTGAAGGCCTGTATGTCACCTTGCCGAAACGTTATGACCAGCTGCCAGAGAACAAGGCGATTGTTGAAGCCATCAAAGCCAATACCGCGTCTAACCGTAAAGATCCAACCGGTCCGTTCGTCTGGACCACCTATGCGGCCATTCAGTCGCTGGTGGCCGGTATCGAACGTAGCAAGAGCGCTGAGCCAGATGCCATTGCTAAAAACCTGAAAGAGGGCGCAGCGGTTCCAACGGTGATGGGCAACCTGAACTGGGATCAGAAAGGCGACCTGAAGGGCTTCGAATTTGGTGTCTTCAAATGGCACAAAGACGGTTCCTCTACCGCTGTTAAGTAATTCCCAACCTTAAATAGATTGGCCCTCTCTTTTGCCGGAGAGGGCTGGGGGAGGGACAGCGCGTACCGTCTTGAAGAGATCCCGCGCGCCTGTTCCCTCACCCTAACCCTCTGCCAAAAGGGAGAGGGGATTTTTAGTCCACATGCAGGTCCTCACTATGTCCGAGCAGTTTCTCTATTTCATTCAGCAGATGTTCAACGGGGTCACCCTCGGGAGCACTTACGCGCTGATCGCCATTGGTTACACCATGGTTTACGGCATCATCGGCATGATCAACTTCGCCCATGGCGAGGTGTATATGATCGGCAGCTATGTCTCCTTTATTGTGATTGCCGCCCTGATGATGATGGGTATCGATACCACGTGGCTGATGATTGCCGCCGGGTTCGTGATGGCGGTGATCATCTCCAGCGCCTACGGCTGGAGCATTGAGCGCGTGGCGTATAAACCCGTGCGCTCCTCTAAGCGCTTAATCGCGCTGATTTCGGCTATTGGGATGTCGATCTTCCTGCAGAACTACGTCAGTCTGACGCAAGGTTCGCGCGATCTGGCGTTGCCAAGCCTGATCACCGGCCAGTGGACGCTGGGCGAGAGCAACGGCTTTGCTGCCACGCTCTCCACTATGCAGCTGGTGATTTGGGTGGTGACCTTCCTCTCGATGCTGGCCCTGACGCTGTTTATTCGTTATTCACGTATGGGCCGCGCCTGCCGTGCCTGTGCGGAAGACCTGAAAATGGCCAGTCTGCTGGGGATTAACACTGACCGCGTGATTTCACTGACCTTTATCATTGGTGCCGCGATGGCAGCGGTGGCGGGCGTGCTGCTGGGCCAGTTCTACGGCTCGATCAACCCGTTCATCGGCTTTATGGCTGGGATGAAGGCGTTTACCGCTGCGGTATTAGGCGGCATCGGCAGTATTCCTGGCGCGATGATTGGTGGTCTGGTGCTCGGTATCGCTGAAGCGCTGACCTCGGCGTATCTGTCGACCGAATACAAAGATGTGGTGTCTTTCGCGCTGCTGATTGTGGTGCTGCTGGTGATGCCTACCGGCATTCTGGGCCGTCCGGAGGTAGAGAAAGTATGAAACGCCTCGGTCTGGTCAACGCCGTGATTTCAACGGTGATGTTACTGATTCTCGCCACTTTCTTTATGGGCGTCCGTCTCGATCTTGATGGCACCAAACTGGTGGTGGCTAACGCTGGCGCGGCGCGCTGGAACTGGATTTTCATCGGCTGTGCGGTGGTTTTTGTCTTCCAGCTGCTGCGTCCGCTGTTCCATGGCAAGTTCAAACGCAGCGGTAAAGGCTTTGTGCTGCCAGGCTTCGATGGATCGACGCCAAAGCAAAAACTGGTGATGGCGCTGTTGATTCTTG
The DNA here is from genome assembly GCF_051336905.1 of Pantoea sp. C8B4. Lineage (NCBI taxonomy): Bacteria > Pseudomonadati > Pseudomonadota > Gammaproteobacteria > Enterobacterales > Erwiniaceae > Pantoea > Pantoea sp. C8B4. The sequence continues at coordinate 335,201 of NZ_JBGMNK010000003.1, read as the reverse complement.
CTGCGGTGCTGTGGCCGTTTCTGGTGTCGCGCGGCAGTGTCGATATCGCCACATTAACGCTGATCTACGTGATGCTCGGTCTCGGCCTCAACGTAGTGGTCGGCCTGTCTGGTTTGCTGGTGCTGGGTTACGGTGGTTTCTATGCCATCGGCGCTTACACATTTGCGCTGCTCAATCACTATTACGGTTTTGGTTTCTGGGAAAGCCTGCCGCTGGCGGGGATTGTCGCGGGTGCGTTTGGCCTGATGCTCGGCTTCCCGGTACTGCGCCTGCGCGGTGACTATCTGGCGATTGTGACGCTCGGCTTCGGTGAGATCGTACGTATTCTGCTGCTGAACAGCACCTCTATTACCGGCGGTCCAAACGGTATCGCGCAGATTCCTAAACCGAGCCTGTTTGGCATTGAGTTTGGGCGTCGTGTCAGTGAAGGCGGCTGGACCACTTTCCATGAGCTAACGGGGCTGCAATACGATCCGAATCATCGTGTGATTTTCCTCTATCTGGTGGCGCTGCTGCTGGTGGTGCTGACGCTGTTCGTTATCAACCGCTTGCTGCGCATGCCATTGGGCCGTGCGTGGGAAGCACTGCGTGAAGACGAGATCGCCTGCCGCTCGCTGGGTCTGAGCCCAACGCGTATTAAGCTGACCGCCTTCACTATCAGTGCCGTGTTCGCGGGTTTTGCCGGCACGTTGTTCGCTGCACGTCAGGGCTTTGTCAGCCCGGAATCCTTCACCTTTGTCGAGTCTGCCTTTGTGCTGGCGATTGTGGTGCTGGGCGGCATGGGATCGCAGTTCGCAGTGATCCTCGCGGCGATACTGTTGGTGGTGTCGCGCGAATTGATGCGTGATTTGAACGAGTACAGCATGCTGGTGCTCGGTGGTTTGATGGTGCTGATGATGATCTGGCGTCCGCAAGGGCTGCTGCCGATGAAGCGTCCACACCTGAAGTTGAAAAGCAGTAAACAAGGAGAGCAGGCATGAGTCAGCCTTTGTTAGCCGTTGAAGGCTTGATGATGCGCTTTGGCGGGCTGTTGGCCGTCAACAATGTGGCGCTGGAACTGCATCCCCAGGAAATCGTGTCACTGATCGGGCCAAACGGTGCCGGTAAAACCACGGTGTTCAACTGCCTGACCGGTTTTTACAAGCCGACCGGCGGTACCATCAAACTGCGCGATCAAGAGTTGCAGGGGCAGCCGGGCCAGAAAATTGCGCGCATGGGCATCGTGCGTACTTTCCAGCACGTGCGTCTGTTCCGTGAGATGACAGTGATTGAGAACCTGCTGGTGGCGCAGCATCAGCACCTGAAAAGCGGCGTGTTCTCCGGCCTGTTTAAGACCCCGGCATTCCGTCGCGGTGAGAGTGAAGCATTGGATCGTGCGGCTACCTGGCTGGAGCGCATCGGCTTGCTGGAGCTGGCCAACCGCCAGGCGGGTAACCTGGCTTATGGTCAGCAGCGCCGTCTGGAGATTGCACGTTGCATGGTGACGCGTCCGGAAATCCTGATGCTGGATGAGCCTGCCGCAGGACTTAACCCGCGCGAAACCCACGAACTGGACGAGCTGATTGCCGAACTGCGCGGTGAGCATAAGGTCTCGGTACTGTTGATCGAACACGATATGAAGTTGGTGATGGGCATTTCTGACCGCATTTATGTGGTGAACCAGGGTACACCGCTGGCTAACGGTACGCCGGAAGAAGTGCGTAACAATCCGGATGTGATCCGTGCTTATTTAGGTGAGGCGTAAGATGGCAAACCCAATTTTAACGTTGCAAGGGGTGAGTGCCCATTACGGCCCGATTCAGGCACTGCACAACATTAATCTGCACATCAGCCAGGGTGAAATCGTCACGTTGATTGGTGCTAACGGCGCGGGTAAAACCACGCTGCTCGGTACTTTGTGCGGAGAACCGCGTGCTACCAGTGGCACAATCGTGTTCGATGGCAAAGAGATCACCGACTGGCAAACCGCCAAAATCATGCGTGAAGCGATTGCGATTGTGCCGGAAGGCCGCCGCGTGTTCTCCCGCATGACGGTGGAAGAGAACCTGGCGATGGGCGGTTTCTTTGCCACGCGCCAGCAGTATCAGGAGCGCATTGAGCGGGTTTATCAGCTGTTTCCGCGTCTGGCTGAACGTAAAGTGCAGCGCGCGGGCACCATGTCCGGTGGTGAACAGCAGATGCTGGCGATCGGTCGTGCGTTAATGAGTCAGCCGCGTTTGCTGTTGCTCGACGAGCCTTCTTTAGGTTTAGCGCCGATTATTATTCAGCAGATTTTCGATACGATTGAACAGCTGCGTAAAGAGGGCATGACCATCTTCCTGGTGGAGCAAAACGCCAACCAGGCGCTGAAGCTGGCCGATCGCGGCTACGTGCTGGAGAATGGACATGTGGTGCTGGAAGACAGTGGTGAAGCGCTGTTATCCAACGAAGCAGTCCGCAGCGCTTACCTGGGCGCTTAATCCTTTCAACGGTCTGGTACTCTACCAGACCGTCTTTTCCTCGCTGCCTTCGTCGTACAAAACTCCCTCGAAACTTAATTGTTTCTTAATGGTTTGACGCGTTTTTTGCGTGTCACATCTCTGTCATATTTCAGATATTTTTCTATCATATTTGCATGTCATGTTACTTCGCGAACAAAAAAATGCGTGATATCGCGCGTACCTAACAGCACAGGAAAAAACTTATGTCCGCTTTTACGCTTCGTCCCCGCCTGATGAGTGTTTTGCTTGGTCTGGCGCTCAGCGGTAATGCGCTGGCTGCCACTGACATTCCTTTCTGGCACTCAATGGAAGGCGAGTTAGGCAAAGAAGTCGATTCTCTGGCACAACGTTTTAACCAGGCTCACCCAGAATACAAAATCGTACCGACTTACAAAGGTAACTACGAGCAGAGCCTGGCAGCGGGTATCGCTGCTGTGCGTACCGGTAAAGCACCGGCGATTCTGCAGGTTTACGAAGTAGGTACGGCGACCATGATGGCTTCAAAAGCTATCGTGCCTGTGCATGACGTGTTCAAAGACGCTGGCGTGCAGATGGACCCGAAACAGTTCGTGCCAGCGGTTGCAGGTTACTACAGCGACAGCAATGGCCAGCTGATTTCTCAGCCGTTCAACAGCTCTACACCTGTGCTGTACTACAACAAAGATGCATTCAAGAAAGCCGGTCTGAACCCAGATCAGCCACCTAAAACCTGGCAGGAACTGGCAAAAGATGCCGACGCACTGCGTAAAGCGGGCATGACCTGTGGTTACGCCAGCGGCTGGCAGGGTTGGATTCAAATTGAAAACTTCAGCGCCTGGCATGCACTGCCGGTTGCCACCAAAAACAACGGCTTTGACGGTACCGACGCGGTATTGGAATTCAATAAGCCGGTTCAGGTGCGCCACATCCAGATGCTGGAAGACATGAACAAGAAGGGTGATTTCACCTACTTCGGTCGTAAAGATGAATCAACCGCTAAGTTCTACAACGGCGATTGCGGCATCACCACGGCTTCTTCCGGTTCTCTGGCGGATATCAAGCATTACGCTAAATTCAACTTCGGCGTCGGCATGATGCCATACGACTCAACGGTGCCTAACGCACCGCAGAACGCCATCATTGGCGGCGCAAGTCTGTGGGTGATGAAAGGCAAAGATGCTGACACCTACAAAGGCGTAGCGGAGTTCATGAAGTTCCTGGCACAGCCAGAAATCGCAGCGGAATGGCATCAGAAAACCGGTTACCTGCCAATCACCACCGCGGCGTATGAGCTGACCAAGCAGCAGGGCTTCTATGACAAGAACCCTGGCGCAGACATTGCCACGCGTCAGATGCTGAACAAAGATCCTCTGCCATTCACCAAAGGCATGCGTCTGGGCAACATGCCACAGATTCGTACCATCGTGGATGAAGAGCTGGAAGGCGTGTGGACGGGCAAACAGGCTCCACAGGCTGCACTGGATAACGCTGTGAAGCGCGGAAACGAACTGCTGCGTCGTTTTGAACAGCAAGTGAAGTAATTCCGTTGTCTCGGGGCTGGCGCATGGCGTCAGCCCCGATTTCTCTTTTGGCGAGTCTGCTATGTCCTCATCACGCCCCGTTTTTCGCTCCCGTTTTTTGCCCTATTTGCTGGTGGCACCACAACTGGTCATTACCGCTATTTTCTTCCTGTGGCCGGCCGGTGAAGCGCTGTGGTATTCGCTGCAAAGCATCGATCCCTTTGGTATTTCCAGCACCTTTGTTGGGCTGGATAACTTTAAACGCCTGTTTAGCGACAGCTATTACCTCGACTCTTTCTGGACCACCATTGAATTCAGCGCACTGGTCACCGTGTGCGGCATGACCTTTTCGCTGCTGCTGGCGGCGTTGGTTGATTACGTGGTGAGGCTGAAAAAGCTCTATCAAACCCTGTTATTACTGCCCTATGCCGTGGCACCGGTGGTCGCCGCCGTGCTGTGGATGTTCCTGTTCAACCCTGGCCTCGGCCTGTTCAGCCATCTGCTGAACCAGATTGGCTATAACTGGAACTACGCGCAAAACAGCGGTCAGGCGATGTTTCTGATCGTGCTGGCGTCCATCTGGCAGCAGATGAGCTACAACTTCCTGTTCTTCTTTGCCGCACTGCAGTCGATCCCCAAATCGCTGATGGAAGCGGCGGCGATTGACGGTGCCGGTCCGGTGCGTCGCTTCTTCAATCTGTCACTGCCGCTGATCACCCCGGTGAGCTTCTTCCTGCTGGTGGTTAACCTGGTGTATGCCTTCTTCGATACTTTCCCGGTGATCGATGCCGCGACCGGCGGCGGTCCGGTGCAAGCCACTACCACGCTGATCTACAAAATTTATCGCGAAGGCTTTACCGGTCTGGATCTCTCATCCTCTGCCGCGCAGTCGGTGGTGCTGATGCTGCTGGTGATTGGACTGACGATCCTGCAATTCCGCTTTGTCGAGCGTAAGGTGCAATATCAATGATTGAGAATCGACGCGGGCTGGACATCTTCAGCCATACCCTGCTGGTGCTCGGTGTCCTGACCATTCTGTTCCCGCTGTACGTGGCGATAGTCGCCGCCACGCTGGATAACGAAGCGGTGTATCAAGTGCCGATGACCTTAGTGCCCGGCACGCATCTGTGGGACAACATTTCACGCATCTGGACCCAAGGCGTTAACGGCAGTGGCCCGGCATTCGGCATGATGATGATGAACAGCCTGATCATGGCGCTGGGCATTACGGTGGGCAAAATCGCCGTATCGATGCTCTCTGCGTTTGCACTGGTGTGGTTTCGCTTCCCGTTGCGCTCACTGTTCTTCTGGCTGATCTTCATCACCCTGATGCTGCCGGTGGAAGTGCGTATCTTCCCGACGGTGGAAGTGATTTCAAACCTGCACATGCTCGACAGCTACAGTGGCTTAACCCTGCCGCTAATGGCTTCGGCAACCGCAACTTTCCTGTTCCGCCAGTTCTTTATGTCGCTGCCGGATGAGCTGATTGAAGCGGCGCGTATTGATGGTGCCAGCCCGATGCGCTTCTTCTGGGATATCGTCTTACCGCTGTCAAAGACCAACCTTGCCGCACTGTTCGTGATCACCTTTATCTACGGCTGGAACCAGTATTTGTGGCCGCTGTTGATCATCAACGATCCGAGCCTGAGCACGGCGGTTGCCGGGGTGAAAAGTATGATTAACACCAGCGGCGGCCCGACGCAGTGGAACGAAGTGATGGCGGCAATGTTATTAACCCTGATCCCACCGGTGGTGGTGGTACTCGTGATGCAACGTGCCTTTGTGCGTGGCCTGGTGGAGAGTGATAAATAAATGGCAGGCGTAACCCTTCAGACCGTCACCAAATCGTATGACGGCAAAAATCAGATCATTCAGCCACTGAATATCACCATCAACGATGGCGAATTTATGGTGATGGTGGGCCCTTCCGGCTGCGGCAAATCGACGCTGCTGCGTATGGTTGCGGGCCTTGAGCGCGTGACCTCGGGCGATATCTATATCGACGATAAGCGTGTCACTAACATGGAACCGAAAGATCGTGGCATCGCCATGGTGTTCCAGAACTATGCGCTTTACCCGCACATGACCGTGGGCGAAAACATGGCTTATGGCCTGAAAATTCGCGGGATGGGCAAAGAGCAGATCGATCAACGCGTAATGGAAGCCGCGCGCAGCCTGGAACTGGATCACCTGCTGGCACGTCGTCCACGTGAGCTGTCCGGTGGACAGCGTCAGCGTGTGGCGATGGGCCGTGCCATCGTGCGTGAACCGGCGGTGTTCCTGTTCGATGAGCCATTGTCGAACCTTGATGCGCGCCTGCGTGTGCAGATGCGCCTTGAACTGCAACAACTGCATCGTCGCCTGAAAACCACCAGCCTGTATGTGACGCACGATCAGGTGGAAGCGATGACGCTGGCCCAGCGTGTGATGGTGATGAACAAAGGGGTGGTCGAGCAAGTGGGCACACCGGTGGAAGTGTATGAGCGTCCGGCGAGCCAGTTTGTGGCGTCGTTTATCGGTGCACCGGCAATGAACCTGCTGCCAGGCCAAATCAATAGCGACGGCACGCGCTTTACGCTCGATGCCCTCAATAGCCTGCCATTGGGTGAGAGCAAAGCGAAGTGGGCGAATCGCCCCCTTACGTTGGGTATTCGCCCTGAGCATCTGGTGCTCAGCTCGCAAGCCGCGGGTGGCATTCCTTTAGTGGTGGATACGCTGGAGATGCTGGGTGCAGATAACCTTGCGCACGGTCGCATCGGCAATACCCGTCTGGTGGTGCGTTTGCCGCACAGCGAGCGCCCTGCATCCGGCAGCACCTTGTGGCTGCATCTGCCGCCAGATGCGTTACACTTCTTCGATTCAACCCATGGAAAGCGTCTGGAATGAGTGTAGAAAATTGGCCATACCCACCGATCGTCGCCCATCGCGGCGGCGGTAAACTGGCACCGGAAAATACCCTGGCGGCGATAGATGTCGGCGCGCAGTACGGTCATACCATGATCGAGTTTGATGCCAAGCTGTCGGATGATAAACAGGTGTTCCTGTTGCATGACGATACGCTGGATCGCACCAGCAACGGCTGGGGTGTGGCGGGCGATCTCTCATGGAGTAAGCTATCGCAGCTGGATGCGGGCAGTTGGTACAGCCGTGAATATGAAGGCGAGCCGCTGGCGCTGCTGCGTGACGTGGCCGATCGCTGCCGCCAGCATCAGATGATGGCGAACGTTGAGATCAAACCGACCACCGGTAAAGAGGTGGAGACCGGACGCGATGTGGCGTTGGCCGCGCGCGAACTGTGGCAGGGGCAAACGGCGCCGCTGCTCTCTTCCTTCTCTTATGAAGCCCTGGAAGCAGCGATGCAGGCGGCGCCTGAATTGCCACGCGGATTACTGCTGGATGAGTGGCACGATGACTGGCAGGCGCTGACGAGTGCACTGGGCTGCGTTTCTATCCATCTCAATCATAAATTGCTGGATGCCGAACGCACCACGCAGCTGAAAGCCGCCGGACTGCACATTCTGGTGTACACGGTGAATCAGCCCGCACGGGCGCGCGAGCTGCTGAATTGGGGCGTCGATGCCATCTGTACTGACCGCATCGACATTATCGGTCCCGACTTCCGTTAATTCTGGTTTTGCTGCTGGCCCGGCTGTTGCTGAATCACGCGCTGCTGGGCGCTATCCCTTCGCTCCTGCATTTTCCGCTGTAATTCCTGATTCTGCTGCTGCTGATCCTGACGCAGTTTTTGCTGCTGCTGCTGTTGCTGAACCTGCATCTGCGTTTGCATCCGCTGCTGGCTCGGGTTATAGCCGGGTTTAAAAGGCTCATTCGTATTGTTGAGCATGTTCGCCATGCCGCTCAGTGGCAGCAATGCGGCAATCACAATTAGCCATTTTTTCATGGTCTTCCTCCATTAATGCAGCCTGCTGTGTGTGATTACCGATGATCTGGCAACCAAGGCTGCTGTCATAAGTTTATGCGATGTCACAAAGTCCTGAACCAGGAGTGCGCCGAATTTGGCTTACTGCTACGCTTTTTATCGTGTTTGCAAACACTTGCATCAAAAAATAACAAATGTAAATAACCGCAAAGGAAGATCGCAAATGAGACTAAAGGGCAGCGTGCGTCAGGTTGGCTGGGCATTATTGATGAGTTTTACGGTGGTACAGGGGGCGTTTGCCGCGCCCGCCAGCGCGCCACCGGTGTCATACGGCGTGGACAGTGACACCTTCCATCCGGTGAAGGCGCAGCACGGTATGGTGGCGTCGGTGGATGCGATGGCCACCCAGGTGGGCGTCGATATTCTGAAGCAGGGCGGTAATGCCGTGGATGCGGCCGTTGCCGTGGGCTTCGCATTAGCCGTCACGCATCCACAAGCCGGTAATCTCGGCGGTGGTGGCTTTATGATGCTGCGAACCGCATCGGGACGCACCACGGCAATCGATTTTCGTGAAATGGCGCCGGCGCGTGCCTCACGCGATATGTTCCTCGATAAGCAGGGTAATGCTGACCCTAAACTGTCGCTCACGTCCCATTTAGCCTCGGGCACGCCGGGTACGGTTGCTGGTTTTGCGCTGGCGGCACAAAAATACGGTACGCTGCCGCTGAGTAAACTTCTGGCTCCAGCGATTAAACTGGCGCGTGAGGGCATCATCGTTAACGATGCGCTGGCGGACGATTTGGCGACCTACGGCAAAGAGACGTTGATCAATCACGACAACAGCCGGGCGATTTTCTACAAGGCAGACGGCAAGCCGTATCAAAAAGGTGAGCGTCTGGTGCAGAAAAACCTCGCGCACAGCCTGCAACTGATTGCTCAACAAGGGCCGGATGCCTTCTACAAAGGCAAGATTGCCGATGAGATCGCCGGAGAAATGGCACAGCATGGCGGATTGATTGGCAAACCGGATTTGGCCGCCTATCGTGCGGTAGAGCGCAAACCGGTCAGCGGCACCTATCGCGGCTATGAAGTGTTCTCAATGCCGCCACCGTCTTCAGGTGGGATTCACATCGTGCAGATCCTCAACATCCTGGAGAACTTCGATCTGGCGAAGTGGGGCTTTGGTAGCGCCGATGCGATGCAGGTGATGGCGGAAGCGGAAAAATACGCCTATGCCGATCGTTCGGAATACCTTGGCGATCCGGATTTCGTCAAAGTGCCGCAGCAAGCATTGACCAGCAAAGCCTACGCGAAAACCCTGGCGCAGCAGATTGACGTCAACAAAGCGCGTCCTTCCAGCGAAATCAAACCGGGTAAGCTTGAGCCGTACGAAAGCAACCAGACTACGCACTTCTCGGTGGTGGATAAAGACGGTAATGCGGTCGCCGTGACCTACACGCTGAACACCTATTTCGGTAGCGGCATTGTCGCCGGGCAGAGCGGTATCCTGATGAACAACGAAATGGATGACTTCTCCGCTAAGCCGGGCACACCAAACGTGTATGGTTTAGTGGGCGGCGAGGCGAATGCAGTGCAACCGGCTAAACGTCCATTGTCATCGATGTCACCGACTATCATCGCCAAAGACGGCAAAACCTGGCTGGTGACGGGCAGCCCAGGTGGCAGCCGTATTATCACCACTGTGCTGCAAATGGTGGTGAACAGCATCGATTTTGGTATGAACGTAGCGGAAGCGACCAATGCGCCGCGTTTCCACCATCAGTGGTTACCGGATCAGCTGCGTGTGGAGAAAGGCTTTAGCCCGGATACGCTGCGTTTGCTGGAAGCCAAAGGTCAGCATGTGAAAGTGATGCCAGCAATGGGCAGCACGCAGAGCATTATGATTGGGCCGGATGGCATGCGTTATGGTGCTTCGGATCCGCGTTCGGTGGATGATTTGAGTGCTGGGTATTAAGTTCGAATAAAAAAGCGCCGCGACGAGTCTTATTGTCCGTCGTGGCGCTTTAGTATGCTTGAGGGCGCTTCTACTGATTAGCGGTTATTTCAGTCGCGCCATGTAGTGCGTATCAATCATCTCGCCGTCGCGCATCGCAAAACGCTTCGCGGTGCCTTCAATCTCAAAGCCAAACTTCTGATACAGCCCAATCGCTTTATGGTTATCGGCAAACACCGTCAGCTCAATACGCGTCACCTGTAGCCAGTTGTCGCACAGATCAATCATCGCGGCCATGAGCGCCGAGCCTACGCCGCGACGGTGAAAGGCGGGATCAACGCCCATGCCAATCGATGCGGCATGTCGCCGGCGTGCCACCGTATTGCCATCAAGCGATAGCTGACCGACCACCTGTTCATCAATGCACGCCACCAAACGGTACTGGCCGGGGCGCATCTCTTTAAGACGATCCTGCCATAGCGTTGGTGATTGATAGGGCAGATGCAGCGTGCCGGCCTGAGTCTCTTGCTGGCTATAAAGGTGAGTTAAAGCAGCGGCATCTTCGGGCGTGGCGTGACGAACAGTGACCTGACTCATAAAGCGACTCCTTGTGCAAAGTGAATAAAATCCCCTTTAACATCAAGGAATTCTCTCGGGTCGTCAATGGAAAATAATTCGCAAAAAGGGTTTACAGACGCGAATGATAATGATTATTATTGTCATGCGTACTCGGAAACGTCTCCTGACTACCGGGTAAGCACGACATTGCTCACATTGCTTCCAGTGTTTCTTAGCCAGCTCGGGTGCTGGCTTTTTTTTTGCCCGCGATTCACCTCCTTCATCTCTCCTGTGCAATCCTCCTTAAAACGTTCAGCATTTTTGAACAGAGGCGTGAAGTTTTTCAGCTATCAATCAATCTCCCTCAGGCACACACTGTAAAAAACATTGAGGAGAATTGAACATGATCTACGTACGCAAAGCAGAACAACGCGGCCACGCCAATCACGGTTGGCTCGATAGCTGGCACACCTTTTCCTTCGCGGATTATTACGATGCCAACTTTATGGGCTTCTCCGCGTTGCGCGTTATCAACGAAGACGTGATTGATGGTGGCCAGGGTTTTGGTACCCATCCGCATAAAGACATGGAGATCCTGACCTATGTGCTGTCTGGCACCGTGGAGCATCAGGACAGCATGGGCAACAAAGAACAGATCCCGGCAGGTGAGTTCCAGATCATGAGCGCCGGTACCGGTGTGCGCCATTCGGAATACAACGCCAGTGACAAAGATCCGCTGCATCTGTATCAGATCTGGATCATTCCAGAGCGCAAAGGCATTGAGCCACGCTATGCGCAGCGCCGTTTCGAGGATGTGAAAGGTCGCCAGTTTGTCCTGTCACCGGATGAGCGTGAAGGATCGCTGAAAGTGTTCCAGGACATGACCCTGTCGCGCTGGGTATTTGCTAAGGGCGAAGCCGACGCGGTGACTGTCGAAGCGGGTCGTCGTGTGTGGATTCAGGTGGTAAAAGGCCTGGTGAGCGTGAATGGCGAACAGGTCGGTACCAGTGATGCGCTGGCGATCTGGGATGAAAGCGCGCTGACCATCAACGCTGACAGCGATGCAGAGATTCTGCTGTTTGATCTGCCGCCGGTGTAATAGCTTGTCAATAAAACGTGCAAGGTTGCCCACTATGGCGACCTTGCATTTTTTTGCCCACTTTTTCGTCGGGTGCGTATTGATGTGTACAAAGTCAGAGCGAGAATCCATGGTTTTCCGCAAAGCCTGAAATTGACAAAAAAATGATAGACTCATCGTATCTCTGACCTCAGGCGCATACGATGAAGAAGAAAAGGCCGGTACTACAGGACGTTGCCGATCGCGTCGGCATCACAAAAATGACCGTCAGTCGCTACCTGCGAAACCCCGATCAGGTCTCTGCGGCGCTGCGCGATAAGATCGCCGTAGCACTGGATGAACTCGGTTATATCCCCAATCGTGCCCCCGATATGCTCTCTAATGCGACCAGTCGCGCCATCGGCGTACTGTTGCCCTCGCTCACCAACCAGGTGTTCGCCGATGTGTTACGCGGCATTGAAACCGTGACGGATGAGGCCGGTTATCAAACGCTGGTGGCGCACTTTGGCTATAACGCTGATAAAGAGGAGCTACAGCTGCGTTCGCTGCTGGGCTGGAACATCGATGGCGTGATCCTGACCGAACGCACCCACACGCCCGGCACGCTGCGCATGCTGGAAGTGGCCGGCATTCCGGTGATTGAGATGATGGATTCGGTGACGCCGTGCCTCGATATGGCGGTGGGCTTCGATAACGTCGAAGCGGCGCGCCAGATGACGCATGCTATTCTGAAAAAAGGCCACCGCCACACCGTTTACCTTGGCGCGCGTCTTGATGAGCGCACCCTGCAAAAACAGCAGGGCTACGAAAAGGCGATGCGTGAAGCCGGGCTCACCCCGCACAGTGTGATGATGGAAGATGCTTCCTCCTTCAGTGCCGGCGCACAGCTGCTGCGTGAGGCGCAGAAACGCTATCCCGAAACCGACAGCCTGTTTTGTACCAACGATGATCTGGCGGTCGGCGCGATGTTTGAGTGTCAGCGTCAGGGCTTACATGTCCCCGCACAGATGGCGATTGCCGGATTTCACGGCCACGACATTACGCAAGTGGTCACGCCGCGTCTGGCCACAGTGCTTACGCCGCGTGAGCGCATGGGACGTGAATCAGCCGCGATGCTGCTGGCGCGTATCGGTGGTGATCGTAGCGTGATCGAGCCGCTGGATGTCGGGTTTGAAATTGCTGAAGGTGGCAGCATCTGATTTTGGCGATTATTTGAGTCAGTTCACACTTTCGTGCTTTTCCACCTAACAAGGGTTGCCAGTCCCGCAGTGGGCTCCGACAATGATAATCAAATTTGTTATCGGTAACATTGGCAGACAAACTGCCGGAGCGCAAAACCATGACCACGCCATCTCCATCGCACCACGTCTTTATCCTGATGGGCGTTTCCGGCAGCGGAAAGTCTGCCGTCGCTAATCAGGTTTCTCATCAGTTGAGCACGGCATTTCTGGATGGCGATTTCCTCCATCCGCGCAGCAACATCATGAAAATGGCCGACGGTCATCCGCTGGATGATAACGATCGCCAGCCGTGGCTGCAGGCGCTGAATGATGCCGCGTTCGCCATGCAGCGCACCCAGGCTATTTCGATTATCGTCTGCTCGGCGCTGAAAAAGTCCTACCGCGATATCCTGCGTCAGGGCAACCAAAACCTGAAATTCATCTATCTGAAGGGCGATTTCGAAACCATCGAATCGCGTCTGAAAGCACGTAAAGGTCACTTCTTTAAGCCGCAGATGCTGGTGACGCAATTTGAGACCTTGCAAGAGCCTGGGGCTGACGAGCCCGATGTACTGGTGGTTGATATTAATCATTCACTGGATGAAGTCGTTGCGGCCACGGTTGCGACCATCGAGGAAGCAATCAACAAGGGTTAGTGATGAGTACCGCAACGCTGGTGTTAACTGCAGCAGGCTCCGTCCTGCTGCTGCTGTTTTTGGTGATGAAAGCGCGTATGCACGCCTTTGTCGCCCTGATGTTAGTCTCAATTGGTGCCGGTCTGTTCTCTGGCATGCCGCTGGATAAAATTGCTGACACCATGCAAAAAGGCATGGGCGGAACGCTCGGATTTCTCGCCATCGTGGTGGCATTGGGCGCGATGTTCGGCAAAATCCTGCATGAAACCGGCGCAGTCGATCAAATCGCTATCCGCATGCTGAAAGCCTTTGGTGAAAACCGGGCGCATTACGCGATGGGGATTGCCGGATTGATCTGCGCGCTGCCGCTGTTCTTTGAAGTGGCGGTAGTCTTGCTGATTAGCATCGCTTTTGCCGTGGCGCGTCGTACCCATGGCAACTTAGTGAAGTTGGTCATTCCACTGTTTGCTGGTGTGGCGGCCTCAGCGGCGTTTCTGTTGCCGGGACCGGCCCCGATGCTGCTGGCTTCCCAGATGCACGCTGATTTTGGCTGGATGATCCTGCTGGGCCTGTGTGCAGCGATTCCCGGTATGCTGATTGCGGGTCCGCTGTTTGGTAACTTTATTGCCCGTCACGTCAGCTTCAGTGCGCCGCCAGAAGACCATCAGCCTGAAATTGAAGAGGGTAAACTGCCATCGTTTGGCTTCAGCCTGGCGTTGATCCTGTTCCCGCTGCTGCTGGTGGGTCTGAAAACCATCGGTGCGCGCTTCACCACACCGGATTCACGTCTCTACGAGTGGCTGGAGTTTATCGGCCATCCGTTTACAGCGATTCTGCTGGCGTGTCTGGTGGCGATTTACGGTCTGGCCTATCGCCAGGGAATGGACAAAGAGAAGGTGATGCAAGTGTGCGGCAGCGCACTGCAACCGGCCGGCATTATTCTGCTGGTGATCGGTGCGGGCGGTGTGTTCAAGCAGGTGCTGGTGGACTCTGGCGTCGGTCCGGTATTGGGCCATGCGCTCACTGGCGCCGGGATGCCGATTGCGCTGGCGTGCTTTATCCTCTCTGGTGCTATCCGTGTGATTCAGGGCTCGGCGACCGTGGCCTGTCTGACGACTGTGGGCCTGGTCATGCCGGTGATTGAACCGCTGCACTACAGCGGCGCGCAGTTGGCGGCGCTGTCGATCTGCATCGGGGGCGGCTCCATCATTATTAGTCACGTCAACGATGCCGGCTTCTGGCTGTTTGGCCGCTTCACCGGCGCCACCGAAGGTGAAACGCTGAAAACCTGGACGTTGATGGAAACCATTCTTGGTACCACCGGTGCCATTGTCGGGATGATCGCGTTCACTCTGCTGTCGTAAGATTTTCCAGGTGCGCCGCAATGCGCACCCTATAAAATCCACCTATCCGCACGGCAGGTTGCCATTGATGGCGACCTGACCGAATAGCACAGCCGGTTGGTCGCGCATGTATGATGATGTGGCTGAATCCCGCAGCCGTTGATCATCGTAGTCATGACAGGCTGTTGGTTAATCCTCATCCCGCTCATCATCCGGCTGATCCAGCACCGTATACGCCACTGCACAGAATAGCGAGTTCAGACGCTTCATATCCCCCAGCAACCCTAAATGCAGGGAACTGGTTTCGATGCTCTGCACATTCTTCTGATGCAGGCGCTCGACGTGAGCGTGTGAGAAACGGCGAATCAGGATGCGAAAACGGTGTTTGGAGCGGCGTAGTCGGCGCGCGCTGGGGATATCTTTCGACAGAAACACCGATAAGCTGAGACGCAGATTGTTGAGTACCTGCTCCTGCAATGTGTTCAGCTCTTCCAGCCCTTCGGGGGAGAATGCCCGACGGGCGTTCAGCGATTTCACCGCAACGTCCGCACACATGCGTTCAATGATATCGCCCGCCTGCTCAAGGTTGAGTGCCATCTCGATGACCTCGGCCCAGCGGCGCGAATCCTCCTCGGCCAAATCCTCTTTCGGCATGCGCGCCAGATAGAGTTTGATGGCGGTATACAGCACATCGACATCATCATCCAGACGCCGTACCGCGCGCTCTTCACGCAGTTCGCCATGCACCACTTTATTAAACGACTCCATCATATGTTCGACGACATCGCCGATGCGCAAGGTTTCGCGCGCCGCATTGGCCAATGCCAGCGCAGGGGTATCCAGCGCGCTGCGGTCGAGGTGTTTAGGGCGTAAGTGGGCATCGGTTTCCGGCTCGTCGGAAATCATGCGACGGCACAGACGTGCCATCGGTTCGGCGAATGGCACCATAATCAGGCAGCGAATCAGGTTGTAAAATACATGGAAAAAGATCACCAGTTCTTCATCATCGACCGGCATCTTGTCCAGAATATCAGCGACATAATTCACCAGTGGCAAAATCGCCAGGCTGCCAATGAGCTTGAACAGCAGGCTGCCCAACGCCACGCGTTTACCGGCGGCATTGGAGCCGCTGGCGTTAATCATCGCCAGCAAACCACTGCCGAGGTTGGCACCAATCACCAGGCAGAGCGCCACTTTGAAGGAAATCACATCCGCGGCCGTCAGCGTGGCAGTGATCAGCACCGCCGCGAGGCTGGAATAGCTGATGATGGCGAATACCGCGCCAATCAGAGCATCCAGCATGACATCGCCGGTTAGCGTGGAGAACAGCACCTGTAAGCCCGCCGCCTGGGTAATGGGTTTAGCAGCGGCCACGATCAGCTGTAGTGCTAACAGAATTAAGCCAAGGCCAATGGCAGCTCGCCCCATTTGTCCGGCCCGCGTCTGCTTACGGCTGAGGAAGAACACCACACCAAAGAAGATGAAGAGCGGCGATAGCCAGGAGAGATCGAAGGTCAGGATACGCGCCATGATGGCGGTACCGACATCGGCACCGAGCACCACCACCAGCGCAGGCGTCAGACTCACCAGATTCTGTGCGACAAACGAGGTGACGAGCAGGGTGGTGGCATTGCTGCTCTGCACCAGCGCGGTGACGCCAATCCCGGCGAGAAACGCCATTGGCTTCTTTTCCACGCTGCGGCTGAGCACCCGCCGCAAATCGGCGCCGTACACGCGCATGATGCCGGTGCGCACTATGTGCGTGCCCCACACCAGCAGGGCCACAGCAGATAATAGATTGAGCAGGGTCAACACGTCGGGCGGTTCCTTATCCTCAGACTTTCATTGCACCAACTGCAAGCCTGTGGGTCAGTACCGAAGTGCCGGGCGCACCATAGCGCGACCACAGGCAGCCTAAAGGCCGCCTCGACAACGATTTACAGGCTGCATTAACGCTGAATGCTGCCGCGTTGCGTTGCCCATTTTTCGTTAAATTTAAGCGACCTGGCGCAACGTCGACATCTCTAACTGTAGACCAATTTGCATGCCAGATGGGTGCAAATCTGCCACGCTGCGGTTCAGCACATCGACGGATAACTCCACGCTATTCGCCACTACGCGATAGCGAATGACATTACCCAGCAGGCTGTGACTGAGAATAGTGGCCGGAATGCCATCCTGCGGTGCACTCAAGCGGATTGACTCAGGTCGAATCGCTACCTGACCCGTGAATGTCTGGCCGGTGAGCTGCGTTGCCTGTTCCGCACTCAGCAGGTTGTAGTTGCCGATAAACCCGGCGGCAAACAGGTCGGCTGGTTGCGTGTAGAGTGCTTCAGCGTTGCCGTTTTGCACGATCTTGCCACGGTTCATCAGCACGATGCGATCCGACAGCGTCAGCGCCTCTTCCTGATCGTGGGTAACGAAAATCGTGGTGAGCTTTAACTCCTGCTGAATGTTGCGGATCTGTTCGCGCAGATGGCGGCGGATACGCGCATCCAGTGCGGAGAGCGGCTCATCCAGCAACAGCAAACGAGGGCGCGTGACCAGAGAGCGCGCTAAGGCAACACGCTGGCATTGTCCGCCAGAAAGTTGGTGCGGATAACGGCGGGCAAAATCGGTCAGTTCGACCAGTGCCAGCGCTTCCATAACGCGTTTCTGAATATCGCCGCCTGGCAGTTTCTGCATTTTCAGGCCAAACGCCACGTTCTTCTCCACCGTCATGTTGGGGAACAGTGCGTAGCTCTGAAACACCATGCCGATGGTACGTTTCTGCGGTGGCAGCGGCACGATATCCTGACCCTGCAGCAGAATTTTGCCGCTATCGACATCGGTCAAACCGGCGATGCAGCGCAGCAGCGTCGATTTGCCGCAACCGCTCGGGCCGAGCAGGGTGACAAACTCGCCTTCATCGGCGCTGAAATCGATATTTTCAAAGATGCTGGTGGGGCCGTAGCTTTTGTTCAGCTGGGTGACATTCAGATAACTCATGGTCAGCCTCGTTCAGGATTGAGGGCATTCGCCAGCCAGGTGACCAGCAGGACGACAGCAAAATAGGAGATCACCAGCGCACTGGTAAAGTGGCCGCTGCCGTTACGCATATTGTAGAGATACACCTGTAAGGTTTCATAGCGGGTACCAACTAACAGGTTAGCGAACACAAACTCACCTATCAGGAAAGAGAAAGAGAGCAACACCGCGATAAACACGCCTTTGCGCAGGTTGGGCAACACCACAAACAGTGCTGCCTGCCAGGTGCTGGCACCCAGCAGATGAGACGCATCGATCAGCTCTTTCAGGTTGATCGCCTGCATATTGTTGGCAATGGCGCGGTAGATAAACGGCAGCGCGATGGTGAAATAACAGCCGACCAGAATCCACGGCGTGCCGGTGATCATCAGCGGCGATGACGAGTAAAGCTGCAGCAGGCCAACGGATGACACCACCGGCGGTACGGCAAACGGCATCAAAATCAGCACGTTCATCACCGCGTCCAGCTTCGGATAGTAGTAAGCGATTACAAACATCGCAGGCAGCACCAGCACCAGCGAGAACAACAGCGCACCAAAGCAAATCAGCAGCGAATGGCCGAGCGCCGTCAGGAAACGCGGATCGCTCCACAGTTCGATAAGCCACTTCAGTGTGAAGCCCTGCGGCAGAATAGTGTCACTCCAGTCGGTGGATATGCCGTACAGCAGTGTCGCCAGCAGCGGGGCGGCGAGGATGATCAGCAGCAGCCAGATAATCAGGCGATGATAAATTTTTTCCGCGCGAGACACGTTCTACTCCTGTGATTTCGCGTTGAGATAACTGCGGCGCACCAGATACTGCTGCACCACGGTAATCAGCGCCATAATGAACACCAGCAACATTGCCAGCGCACCGCCGGTATTCGGATCGAGCGAGATATCGCCCGACACCAGCGCAGCAATTCGCACTGGCACCACGTTAAAGTTACCGGTGGTCAGCGCATAAATGGTGGCGTAAGCGCCCAGTGCATTGGCCAGCAGGATGACGAAAGTCCCTAACAGAGCCGGGAACAAAATGGGTAAACCAATATGCCACCAGTAACGCCAGCGGCTGGCACCGAGCAGCGCGGCTGACTCTTCCCAATCTTTGCGTAAGCCGTCAAACGCCGGATAGAGCAGCAGAATGCCAAGTGGGATCTGGAACCAGGTGTAAACCAGCACCATGCCGTCACGCGAGAACAGTTTGAATCCTTCCAGCATGCCGAAGTGGCGCAGCAGCAGCGTCAGACAGCCATTCATGCCCAGCAGAATCACGAAGGCAAACGCCAGCGGCACGCCGGCGAAGTTACTGGTCATGTTGGTGAAGGACATCAGGAAGCGCTGAAAACGACCGCTGCCCAACTGATGCAGGGAATAGCCGGCAAACAGCGAAATCAGCAGGCCGTAAATGCTCGACCAGATGGAGATATCCAGCGACAGGCGAAATGCCTGCAGATAAAACGGCGAAGTGAGGATATCGGTGTAGTTATCGATACCCCAGCGCTCGTTCATGTCGCTCCAGAAGCTGTTAATGGCAATCCACAACAGCGGCGCGAGCTGGAAGGCGACCCAGAAAAAGGCGAACGGCAGCAGTAACAGTGTGGCGAGGGTTTTGCCCTTCATTAACGCGGCCCCGCCAGCAAACCGTGACACACGGGTTTGTCGTGTTCAATGCCGAGCAGCGTGCAGACAATACCGCACAGTTCGGTCTGCTGTGGTTCGAGATCGGGCTGACGTGAGAAGCCAGCACCAAACACAAACAGCGGCACTTGCGTCTCTTCCGGTAAAATACCGCCGTGCGAACGGTCATCGTTCATGCCGTGGTCGGCGGTGACGATCACCTGATAGCCCGCGGCGAGCCAGCCGGGCATCCACTGTGACAAATAGCCATCAGCCATTCGTGCGCGGTTGCGGTATTGCGGCGATGACAGGCCATGTTTATGCCCGGCATCGTCAATATTCATCGGGTGGATCAGTAAAAAGTCCGGATCGTGGTTCAGACGCAGGCTCTCAGCATCTTCAAACAAGTGGGAATCCGGATAACTGTCGTCCCAGTAAAAGTGGCCGTATTGGATCGGCAAATCGGGGGCGACGGTGTGGCGATCACGCGCATTGTTGAACGGGGATTGGTTATACAGCTCACTGACCCAGTGATAGGCGGCAGCGGCCGTGGTTAAACCGGCGGCGCGGGCGTAATGGAAGATGCTGCGCTGATTGCTCAGGCGATTGACGCCGTTATGTATAATGCCGCTCTGTACCGGCGGAATACCGGTCAAAATGCACTCGTATAGCGGGCGCGATAGCGAAGGCAGCTCGCAGGTGAGCGTGTAGTATTGGCCATTACCCTGTTTGCATTCGGCAAACAGATAGCCCATCGCATGCTGTGCCACCTGATTGCTCAGGCCATCCAGTACCACCAGGATTGTCTTCATTCCCGTTCCTTACATCATTCAAATTGCGAGCACTGTGCATAGCGGCGCAACGTATTGCGTATCGATGCGCAGCGTTGTCGCTACAGATCGATGCGCGACATCGCGCCGCCAGGGTGTGTGCAAATTACTGCTTCATATTGATAATCACGTTCTCTTGCCACAGGCGCGGCAGCATTTTTGACGTCTTATCCCATGCAGCCTGATCTTTGATCGGGCGAGCATTTTTGTATTCAGACTGCGGCAGCAGTTTGGCCTGTACGTCAGCTGGCAGGGTCAAATGCTCAGCACGAATCGGACGCGCATAACCTTTCGCCAGGTTGATCTGACCTTCATCAGACAGGATGTATTCGCGCGTCAGTTTGGCGGCGTTCGGGTGCTTAGCGTATTTGTTGATAATGGTGGTATAGCCTGAAATCACGGAGCCATCAGACGGGATCACCACTTCATAGCGGTTTTTGTCGATCTGATCGCGGTAATTCAGACCGTTGAAGTCCCATACCACGGCAACCTGAATTTCGCCTTTCTCGATGTTGGCAATCACCGGATCGGTCACGCCCAGACGGCCCTCTTTGGCCAGTTCGCCAAAGAAGTTCAACGCTGGCTTCAGGTTCTTCTCATCACCACCCAGTGCGTAGTTCGCGGCCAGAACGCCGTTAGCAGCCTGAGCAGCCACGCCGACATCACCGATAGTGACCACATACTTACCTTTCTTCAGATCGGCCCAGCTGTGTGGCGCATCTTTCACCTGCTGTTTATCGATCAGGAAGGCGATGGTGCCGGTGTAAGCCAGCATCCAGTTGCCTTCGCTATCTTTTGCCCAGCTCGGAATCTGATCCCAATGCGTCGGTTTGTACGGTTGTGCCAGACCTTTGGTCACAGCGACCGGACCAAACGCGGCGCCCACATCACCGATATCGGCGCTGGCGTTCTCTTTCTCTGCATCAAATTTAGCCAGCTCCTGCGCCGATGACATATCGGTATCGCTGTGCTTCAGGCCATATTTGCTGTTGATGTCATTCCATGTGTCTTTCCAGTTCGCCCAGCTGTCTGGCATACCGACGCTGTTGACCAGGCCCTCAGCACGCGCGGCTTTTTCCAGCGCGGCAAGGTCGTTATCGGCGGCGTGCGCGGCGGGCAGCGCAAGCAGTACGGCACTGGCTACTACAGAGGAGATAAACGCTTTCATCTCGATTGCTCCGGGTGTAAGTTGTGGGACGTCTTGGTCTAGTCCAGCAAGAACCGAGCCAATGTAGCCCGATCAGATGAAGGTTTTATGACCATGGTGGTGAAATGTGGTGTGACGCGCAGCTCCACATGCGGATACAGCGCGCGAAAGCGTGGGATATGCCTGTCATATTGTAGTCATCGAACTGTCATAGTGCAGAATTGCCCCAAAATGAGGCTAAAAAATGTCGTCAAAAACGGTGGATGTGATTGCTACGGCGCTGAGTGAACGCATTGAAAACGGTGAATTTGCCAGCGGGCGTTTACCGGCAGAACGCAGTTTGAGTGAATTCTATTCCACCACGCGCATTACCTTGCGTGAGGCGCTGGGCTTGCTGGAAGCGCAAGGCATTATTTACCGTGAATTGCGTCGAGGCTGGTTTCTCGCACCGCCAAGGCTGGTGTATAACCCGGCCCATCACAGCCACTTTCATGCCATGGCGGCCGAACAAGGGCGTATCGCCCTCACTGAAGTGATTGAGGCGCGGGAAGTCCCGGCACAGTTGGTGATTGCGCGGCACTTACAGCTATTAGAAGGCGATAGCGTATTTCGCATTCGCCGCCTGCGACGTATCGATGGCCGCGCGGTGTTGTATGTCGAGCATTACCTCAATCCGGCTTTTTTTCCTGGCCTGCTGGAAGAAGACCTGACCCGCTCGCTCACCGACCTCTACGATCAGCGTTATGGCATTCGTTACGGCGGCGCACGCTTTACTATTCTTCCTGGCCCATTACCGGCGCGCGCTGCACCGGCACTTAATGTCGCCAGCGGCACTCCCGGATTACTGATTACCCGTATCAACCGCGATCAACATAAACGGGTGATCGACTGTGACTGTGAATACTGGCGTTATGACGCGCTCTGTGTGGATGTTGATGTGTAGCATATTGTGATTTCGATCACACTACAGCATGATAGCCTCAGAGAGTTTTCGTACTTTGAGGCGCATAAAAATGACAACAAAATCAGCGATGGGGCAGCTTATTGCTTCTGTTTTACAATGGGTTCTGAATATGGGTTTGGTGACGCTGGCTGTCATCCTGGTGGTCTTCCTTGGCAAAGAGACAATCCATTTAGCCAATGTGCTGTTCAGCACCGGTGAGCAGGCGTCGTCCTACCTGCTGATCGAAGGCATTGTGATCTATTTTCTTTATTTTGAATTTATCGCGCTGATCGTGAAGTACTTCCAGTCCGGCTATCACTTTCCGCTGCGTTATTTCATCTATATCGGCATCACCGCAATCATTCGTCTGATAATCGTTGACCACAAAAACCCGTTCGACACGCTTTATTATTCAGCGGCAATTTTAATTCTGGTGGTCACGCTGTGGTTAGCCAATAGCAATCGCTTAAAGCGCGAATAATCCCCCTTCTGTCGGGTGTGGCACAACCAGCAGTGCCACGCCCGATTCTCTGCGTTAAACTAGGGCAACTTTTTCTCCGGAGATGTCCTGATGTCGCATCACGCGCTGCGCCAGTTACTCGCACTGCATTGGCTGCCAGCCACTTCCCCCTTGCTTTCACCCCCTCTGCTTGACTGGTTGCTGGAGGAAGACTCCATGACGCGTCGTTTCGAGCAGCATTGCCAGCAGGTGACGGTGGAACTGATCCGCGAAAGCTTTATAACCGCTGACGAGATGGCGCCAGAAGCGGAATTCCTGCCCGCCGATGAGCGCTTTTGGTTACGTGAAATCGTGCTGTGCGGCGATGGCGAACCCTGGTTGATTGGGCGAACCGTGGTGCCAGAAAGCACGTTGAACGGCCCGGAGCAGATGCTGCAAAATCTTGGCACTCGTCCGCTGGGGCGCTATCTTTTCGCCTCCTCGACGCTGAGCCGCGATTTTATCGATCCCGGCCAGGTGGATGATCTGTGGGGACGTCGCTCGCGCCTGCGTTTATCAGGCAAACCGCTGCTGCTAACTGAACTGTTTTTACCAGCGTCGCCGTTGTACCGCGCGCTGAATCAAGGATAAAGGATTGTGGAAAAAACCTTAACCATGACCAAATGGCAGGCTTATCGGCGCCTGATGCGCATTGATAAACCGATTGGCACGCTGTTGCTGCTGTGGCCCACAATGTGGGCACTGTGGTTATCAGGCATGGCGGTGCCGCCTTTGTCTGTGCTGGTGGTATTTGTGCTCGGCGTCATTGTGATGCGTGCCGCGGGTTGCGTGATCAATGATTATGCGGACCGTAAGGTGGATGGTCATGTCAAACGGACCGCATCGCGTCCGCTGGCGAGCGGCGTGGTGACGGAGAAAGAAGCCAAAATCCTGTTTGTCGTGCTCGGGTTGCTGGCATTTGCGCTCGTGCTGACCATGAACCGTATGACGATTTTGCTGTCATTTGGTGGCCTGGCACTGGCATGGGTCTATCCGTTTATGAAGCGCTACACCCATTTACCCCAGGTGGTATTGGGAGCGGCATTTGGCTGGGCGATTCCAATGGGTTGGGCGGCAGTTAGTGAGTCCTTACCTCTTGTTTGCTGGCTGGTGTTCTTCGCGAATATCTGCTGGACGGTGGCTTACGACACGCAATACGCGATGGTTGATCGTGATGACGACCTGAAGATTGGCGTGAAATCCACGGCGATTCTGTTCGGTCGTTTCGATAAGTTGATCATCGGCTTATTGCAGTTGGCCACGCTGGGGCTGATGGCGCTAGTTGGATTGATGTTGCATCTGAACGGTGCGTTTTACTGGTCACTGCTGGTGGCGGGCGGTTTCTTTGTGTATCAACAAAAGCTGATTGCTCAACGTGAACGCGATCCTTGCTTCCAGGCCTTTCTGAATAATAACTATGTTGGGCTGGTGCTGTTTATCGGCGTACTTCTCAATACTCAGCCATTTATTGACCTGTTTTAAGTGGTTGCTGCGATAAAAAAGGCGACCCGTTGAGGGTCGCCTTTCTGTTTTTTATGCCCGACGTTATTCGTGAGCTACCGCACTTTCAATGGTCAGACGGACATCACTGGTCACCAGCTCTGCCAGCATCTGCCACATAATGTGGGTGCGTTCCGCATCGGCATCGCCTGAATCACTGATGTAGCCTTCATCACGCAGTGACAGCACCAGCGCGGTAAACACCGCTTTGTCGAAGAACTCTGGCGCGTTAATGCCATGCAACACAGACAAACGCTGCGCCAGCGTGCGGCTCTCTTTCTCCAGCGTGCCGCGGTTGATCGTCGGCTTGGCACTCAGAATGGCGAAGGTGATGGCAAAACGCTGCAGCGTTTCACGGATACCGGCAGCCAGCAGTTGTAATGAACGATGGCGGGCCGGATTCATGCGTAATTGCCCATCATGCTCGGTAATCAGGCCTTGTCGTGCCATCTCAGCACAGAGGGCATTCAGCACGCCTGGCAGCTCTGCGTTATCCCAGCGCAGGAACAGCTCACTCTTCAGCATCGGGTAAACCAGACTCACCTGACGCAGCAGCTCCGCCACACTGATCTCACGATGCTGCTGCACAACAGCGGCAATCAGCGATGGCATGACCAGCATGTGGTGGATGTTGTTGCGGTAGTAGGTCATCAGGACGGCCTGCTCGCGCGGCAGAATGATGATATCGCCAATGTTGTCTTGTTCAGTCTCGAACTTGTTCATGCCCATGGCGTGATCAAGCAGCGCTTCAGCACTCATCTCCGGCACAGTCGCTTCCGGCGAATAAGGCACGTTACGCAGCAGCTGGGTATAGCATTCCAGTTGCTCAATCAACTGCTCACGCGTCAGGGAACGCTGACGAGAAGCCAGCAACGCGGTGACGCACAGGTTCATGGCGTTGGCTGCACCGGCTTCGTTAATGCGCACCATCAGACGTGCTGCAATATCATTCACGGTCGGCGTCATCCATGCCGGGCGCTGTGGTTCAATCGGATCGATCGCATCACGCCATTCCGGCACGTTTTTGTTCAGATAGTTCATCAACGGCAGGGGTTCGCCGAAGTTAACGTAACCCTGACCAAGATTGCGCAGTTTACGTAACCCGCGCACCATCTGCAGGAAACTCTCTTTCTCTTTGGCCGCGCCACGTAACTCTTTGGCGTAAGTACCCACTTCCATGACGTGTTCATAGCCGATGTAGATCGGAACAAACGTAATCGGACGGCTACCGCCGCGCAACATGGCTTGCAACGTCATCGACAGCGTGCCGGTTTTAGGATCCAGCAGTCGGCCCGTGCGTGAGCGCCCGCCTTCAACGAAATACTCGACTGAATATCCGCGGCTGAACAACTCGCCCAGGTATTCACGGAACACCGTGGAATAGAGTTTGTTGCCCTTAAAGGTACGGCGGATAAAGAAAGCACCCAGACGACGGAAAATCGGACCTGCTGGCCAGAAGTTCAGGTTGATGCCGGCCGCGATGTGTGGCGGCACCAGGCCCTGATGGTAGAGCACGTAAGAGAGCAGTAAATAGTCCATGTGACTGCGATGGCAGGGCACATACACAATTTCGTGGCCATCTTGCGCCAGCTGACGCACACGCTCGCCACCGTTGACGTTGATGCCCTGATAAAGACGGCTCCACAGCCAGCCCATCACGCGGTCTGTGACGCGAATGGCCTCATACGAGAAGTTCGCTGCGACCTCTTCCATCATCTCAACAGCATTCTGCTGGGCTTTCTCGTGCGAGATTTTTTTGCTGCGCGCTTCATCTTCAACCGCTTTTTCAATCGCTTTGGATTGCAGCAGCTTGTTGAACAGATCCTGACGTGCGGGCAGACGTGGCCCGACTGCAGCCAGACGCTGACGCGCGAAGTGAATGCGTGCCACGCGTGCCAGCTTCTGGGCAATCGACTTATCGGTGCCGTGCTCTGTCGCCATCTGGCGCAGGGAAACGGTCGGCGAGAAGCGCACAAAGCTGTCACGTCCGTGCCATAAAATGGCGAAGAATTTCTCTACACCATTAAGGATGCGCAGATGCGGCGTATCTTCACCCTGAATTTCACGTCCTGGCGCGCGACCAAACATCACCGCAACCGGTAACATCTGGACGTCGAGATCCGGATTACTGCGGTGCAAATCGAGGTAGTCGTGGAATAGCTTCACCGACTCAGGATTGGCAACGAAATAGGGGAATACGCGTGGGCCATCGTGAATAAACACGTGACGCGGCAATAGCGTGCCGTCGATCTCCAGCGGAGCCAGCGGATCGGGCAGATCATGTTTCAGGCACTGCGCCCGAAGAGTGAGCAGGTCAGCCTTTGAATCATAAGGCAAAACATACATCACTGGACGCGTCGGATCGATCCCGTGTTCTGAGACAGGATCGGTCGGAATGACCTTACTCTTTACCAAAAAAGAGAGTGGTAAATTCAATAGTTTGTAATAAAGTTTACGCCAACCTGACATAGACAACTTAAAGCCTCTTGTTAGCAAAGCGCGGCAAGCATACCAGAAAGTGCAACGAAGATCTGTGGCTTACACGACCTCAGACAGCCCACATATTGACGCCAAATCACATCAAGGGTTCCAAAGCATGGCAAATAACGTCACCGGTATTCAAAGAATAGTGAATGCAGCCGGTTATTCCTGGCAAGGCTTGCGCGCCGCCTGGCAACATGAAGCCGCATTTCGTCAGGAAGCCATTGCCGCACTGGTGGCGATTGTGGTGGCCTGCTGGCTGGATGTTGATGCGATTTCCCGTGTGCTGATGATTGGCTCCGTGGTGCTGGTGATCATCGTTGAAATCCTGAATAGCGCCATCGAAGCGGTGGTGGATCGCATTGGGCAAGAGCGCCATCCTTTAGCCGGACGAGCAAAAGATATGGGCTCAGCGGCGGTATTGCTGGCTATCTTACTGGCTCTGTTTGTCTGGATCGCGCTGCTCTGGTCGCATTTGCGATAGGTATTCCAGAATCTTCAAACCGCTGATTTTTCCCTCTGTTTTGGTTTTCATTTCGCCAATACCTGTATATACTCACAGCGACTGTATAAACAACCAGGGGGCGGGATGAAAGCGTTAACCACCAGGCAGCAACAGGTCTATGATCTGATTCGCGACCACATTAACCAGACCGGCATGCCGCCAACGCGTGCGGAAATTGCTGCGCAACTGGGTTTTCGCTCGCCCAATGCTGCGGAAGAACACCTGAAAGCACTGGCGCGTAAAGGCGTCATCGAGATTGTATCCGGCGCATCTCGCGGCATCCGCCTGCTAATGGAAGAAGAAGTCTCTGAAGGGTTACCGCTGATCGGTCGCGTGGCCGCCGGTGAGCCACTGCTGGCGCAAGAGCACATCGAAGCGCACTATCAGGTTGATGCCAATCTGTTTAAACCTACCGCCGATTTTCTGCTGCGCGTGAGTGGTATGTCGATGAAAGACATCGGGATTATGGATGGTGACTTGCTTGCAGTGCATAAAACCCAGGAAGTCCGTAATGGTCAGGTTGTGGTGGCGCGTATTGATGATGAAGTGACCGTCAAACGCTGGAAAAAGCAGGGTGCCATTGTGCATTTGCTGCCAGAAAACACCGAATTCCAGCCAATTGTAGTCGATACCCGTGAGCAGGCTCTGACCGTTGAAGGTCTGGCTGTGGGCATCGTACGTAACGGCGAATGGCTTTAATCTCTCGTTGAATTCCCCCGCTGCGGTTGGTCACTGTACTGACCGCAGTCTGATACACTGATTTTCCTCCTCAGGCTGATTGCCGGTTAATGGTCCGATTGGCCAGCGCAACAATGGAACGGGCGAATGCGGCTGTTTTCCTCTTCAGATAAAGCATTGTGGCGGCTGGCGCTGCCGATGATTCTCTCCAATATTACCGTTCCGCTGCTCGGTGTCGTCGATACGGCAGTGATTGGCCATCTCGATAGTCCCATTTACCTCGGTGGCGTGGCGGTAGGTGCAACGGCGACCAGTTTCATCTTTATGTTGCTGCTGTTCCTGCGCATGAGCACCACGGGTTTGACTGCGCAGGCGTTTGGCGCGAACGATAAAACCGCCCTGGCGCGGGCGTTGACGCAACCTCTGTTGATCGCCCTGGTGGCGGGCGTGCTGTTTTTATTACTGCGCGCGCCCTTCAGTTTGATCGCAGCCTCATTAATGGGCGGCAGCCCGGAAGTGCAGCACCAGGCACAAATTTTTATCAACATTCGCTGGCTTAGCGCACCGGCGACCTTAGCCAATCTGGTGATTTTGGGCTGGTTGCTCGGCGTGCAATATGCGCGAGCGCCGATGGTACTGCTCATTGTCGGCAACCTGGTGAATATCCTGCTCGATCTCCTGTTTGTGCTAAAGCTTCACTGGGGCGTTGCGGGTGCGGCGGCGGCAACGGCGGTGGCAGAGTACGTCACGCTGGGTGTGGGGTTATGGATGGTGGTACGTGTGCTTAAGTTGCGTGGCATTTCATTCAATCTGCTAAAACAGAGTTGGCGTGGTGATGCGGCACGCCTGTTCCGGCTCAACCGCGACATCATGCTGCGTTCGCTTATGGTGCAAATCTGTTTCGCGTCACTCACCTTGCTGGGCGCGCGTTTAGGGCCAGATGTTGTTGCGGTGAATGCCGTACTGCTGATGTTCCTGACGTTCACGGCCTATGCGCTGGATGGTTTTGCCTATGCCGTGGAGGCCTGCTCCGGTGAAGCGGTGGGGGCGCGAGATCGCAGTCGCTTATTACTGATTTGGCATGCTGCCTGCCGTCAGGCCGGTATCGTTGCCCTGGCGTTCGCCGCCATCTATGCGGTAACCGGCCCTCAAATTGTGGCGTTGCTCACCTCGCTTGAGCCACTGCGAGAGATGGCCGATCGCTATCTTGGCTGGCAGGTGATTCTGCCGCTGATCGGTGTCTGGTGTTATCTGCTGGACGGTATGTTTATCGGCGCCACGCGTGGGCGTGAAATGCGCAACAGCATGGTGATGGCGGCAGTGGGTTATGGGCTTGCCTTAATGACACTCCCGTGGCTCGGTAATCACGGCTTATGGCTGGCGGTGACGGTGTTTCTTGCCTTGCGCGGCTTGACGCTCTGGTGGATATGGCGACGTCACTGGCGACACGACAGCTGGTTCACTGTTTGAATAAGCGAAGCGTAACCTACAGATTATTCTGTATTTTTTTGCGCAATCCTATCTGGCTACTATAATTATCTCAAACGGCGCAATTGAGTAGCGCGTTGTGTGGGTGATTTCCTGATTTATTAGGAGATCATCGCATCTCACTCAGGATGATGTGGAGGATTATGATGAACAAAGACGAAGCAAGCGGTAACTGGAAGCAGTTTAAAGGGAAAATGAAAGAGAAGTGGGGCAAGCTGACGGATGACGATATGACGGTCATCGAAGGTAAACGCGATCAGCTTGTGGGTAAAATTCAGGAACGCTACGGCTATGCGAAAGACCAGGCCGAAACTGAAGTGAAAGACTGGGAAAGTCACAATAAAGATTACCGCTGGTAACCGGAATTAAGGAAGATGCTCCTACCCCGCCGATCACCCGTCGGCAAGGCACAAGGAAGTGCCACTCACCCTTTTCTCACTCTCTTTTTCGTATCAATCTCATGATCGTGATCGCAGCTATCGTGATGATTGCACGCTGCGACTTCTGCGCAGTTCTCGCACAAACCATGGGCTTCAATAACCGTGTGGCGCAGTGAGAATCCGGCCTGATCGGCCAATCCCGAAATAATCTTTTCTACGCCGTGTGCGTGTTTTTCACTGACTGCCGCACAACCATCACACACCAGCATCACCGAAGTATGCGCAGGCTCGTCGAAATGATGGCAAACCACATAGCTGTTATTCGATTCAACACGATGAATAAAACCTTGCTCCAACAGAAAATCCAACGCGCGGTATATGGTCGGAGGTTTAGCCTGTGGCTCGCTGATGCGGAGTTGATCCAGCAGATCGTAAGCACTGATCGAACCATTCTGCTCAGCCATTAAACGCAGCACTTCAGCGCGTTGAGTGGTCAGGCGCACGCCGCGGTCAAGGCAAAGGGATTCTGCCTGAGTAAGCAGTTGTGCGGGCGTGAGGTTTGACATAAGTGTTCTCCAGGTTGCAGGCGATGTTATTTTA
Organism: Pantoea sp. C8B4; assembly: GCF_051336905.1. Classification (NCBI taxonomy): domain Bacteria; kingdom Pseudomonadati; phylum Pseudomonadota; class Gammaproteobacteria; order Enterobacterales; family Erwiniaceae; genus Pantoea; species Pantoea sp. C8B4. The sequence continues at coordinate 304,878 of NZ_JBGMNK010000003.1, read as the reverse complement.
TCACACAAATTTTTACCCTGCTGTGATTGCTTTTTACCCGGTTAAAGTCCAGGAAAAATCTCGTTAATCAATAAATTAACTTAACCTTCCTGTTGTGCTGATAAAACTGCTCATTTCAGACCCTCCATTAGATCAGTCATATAGCCTAATTATCACGCTATTTTTGCTTTGCAACTCACCGGGTTAGCGTCTAAGGTTCAAAAGGTCTTAAGTAATATCTGGCATCAATTTAGGCTTTGTTCATTTTTCTGCATAACTAAACAGCAGAATGGTGTGGTTGTATCCAATTCTGCGAACAGCAGTGCTATTTCCTTTTAATTCACAGCAATGATGCGTTAGCCAGGGTTCAGAATAGCGGCTAACTAAACTGTTTCGTTTCTGAGTTATTCAGCGACATTTCAAAGGTGATGGCAGGCTCATGGTGAAGACATTATTCAGGCACAAAAAAGTAGCTTATCTTGTTGGTTTGAATGCAGTATTTCTTTCTTCTTCAGCTCTGGCAGCAGGTACATGGTATGACGCGCGTAACGATGCCATGGGTGGCACCGGCGTCGCTTCGTCAACCTGGAGCTCAGCGGTGCTGGCTAACCCGGCATTGATGACCAAAGCCAAACCTGAAGATAACGTCAGCGTCATATTCCCTTCAGCCGGTGTACAGGTTACCGACAAAGACAAATTAATTAACAAAGTTGATGACATTACGGACAGTGTTGATCGCTATAAACAACTGATTGATGATTTCGACTTTGCGGATTATCTCAGAGGTTACCCGGAGCTGAAGGCTGCGGCAGGCGATATGGCCAATCAGCTTCAAGATTTGAAAGGTAATAAAGCTAACGGTACTGCGGGAGTCGCTTTTGCCGTCACTGTTCCAAACGATACGCTGCCCTTTGCCTTTATTACTAAAGCCTACGGTACAGCACATGTGCGCGCCAATGTGGTTGATAGCGACATCACCTATCTGCGTGGAGTGGCGGATGGGAGCATTACGCCAAGGCCGGGCGATCAGGATAACCTGCGTTCGAGCGGCAATGGCCTTGCGGCGTTAGTCACCGATTATGGCGTCTCCGTTGCACATGAATTTGATGTCGCTGGCCATCCGGTTTCTGTGGGCGTGACACCAAAGCTGCAAAAAACCTGGCTGTATAACTACACCGCCAGTATTTATAACTTTGATAAAAGTGATATCAACAACAGCCAATACCGCAGTTCCGATACCGGCTTCAACATTGATGCAGGCATCGCGACCGACTTTGGTGAGCATTGGACGTTGGGTGTGACAGGGCAGAACCTGATCTCACGCGACATCGACACCAAAACAGTGGAAGGCTACCGCGATACCTATCAAATCCGTCCGCTGGTCACGTCAGGTCTGGCCTGGAACTACGGCGCGTTCACCCTGGCAGGCGATGTTGATTTGACGCAAACCAAGCGTTTCAAATCGGAAGAAAGCAGCCAATATGCGGGAGTGGGTGCCGAGTATCGCGTGCTGGATTGGTTAGCATTGCGCGCGGGTTATCGTGCGGATATGAAATCAAATGATGCCAATGTGTTTACCGCAGGTCTGGGCGTTTCACCGTTTAACAACACGGTGCATCTGGATCTTGCTGGTTCAGTGGGTGACGATAATACCTGGGGCGGCATGCTGCAGCTCGGATTTAACTTCTAATTGCGTCATTTCACATCACGCTAACATTCACCCTGAAATGGCGTGAACATGCTCACAAAAACAGGTCGCCATTGGCGGCCTGTTTCATTATTGGGCGCGGAATTTGTGATCGTTATCAATCAGCGAAGCTGTGCCAGATTCAACTGGGAAAGTAGCCAATCTTTAAAGCTATCTAACGCGAAGTGGCGATGCTGATGCCGTGGGAACACCAGGTAATGGCCGATATAGTGAATCTCCTGGGTGGTCTCAATCAGCGGACAAACTAAGCGCCCACTGGCAAGCTCTCGTTCTGCTAATAATTTGGATTCCAGCACCACCCCCAGACCATCAACGGCAGCGGCAATCGCCATAAAACTGCGGTCAAAGCGCAAACCATAATGGCGCGGAGGCGTCAGGTGATTGGCTTCAAACCAGCCCTTCCATTGGTAGAGTTGCACATCGCACTGAATCAACGATTGGTGATAGAGGTCCTCCGGGCAGCGAATGCGTGCGGCAATCTCTGGTGAGCAAAGCGGTGTTAACTCCTCCACGGCCAGCGGGATTTTCTCGTAAGGCGAAGGACGCGGCTCGCCATAAACAATATCTAAATCATAGTCATCCTGCTCAAAGCGCGCATATTCGGTGCTGGCTGAAAGACGTAGATCAATATGTGGATGCGCGGCAATAAAGCTTCCGAGACGGGGTAATAGCCACTGATGGGCAAAGCTTGGCGCGGTGTGCAGACGCAGTGGTCGCGATTCATCAGCGGTGACGAGCGAAAGCCCACGCTGCATCTCATCAAATCCCCGCTGGATGTGTTCCAGCAAGATTGCCCCTTCTTTGGTTAGCATGATTTCGCGCGTACTGCGCTGAAACAGGCGCGTGTCGAGCGTCTCCTCCAGCTTACGAATCGCATGACTAATGGCGCTAGGCGACAAATCTAACTCTTGCGCTGCGGTGGTAAATGCTCCTGTACGGCCTGCGGCTTCAAACGCGCGCAACAGCGAAAGTGGGGCTTTTTTTAATAATGTCATTTGTGAATCCCATTCAACAGTTGATGCATTTTTTGCTTTTGTCGGCAGAGGTCAAGGCTGAGTAATCTGCTACTAAACGGCAAGCAGGTGAAAATGGCACGTGAATCCGCTGCAGCTTTCACCATGACAGATCGCTCTTCTGCTTGCCAACTCTGCTGATTTTCTCTTCTTTCAGGAACAGATATGACGACTCTTGCAGAACCGGAATTGAGCCTTACACAGCGGCTGTCACAGCACGCTTATCGTATTCGTCGCTACGCGTTGCAAATGGGCGAAGTACAGGGGCAAGGCTATATCGGCCAGGCTCTGGGACTGGCTGATATGCTGGCCGTGGCATGGTGCCATGCGATGAATTACCGCGCGGATGAACCCGAATGGGAAGGCCGCGATCGTTTCCTGCTGTCCCACGGCCACTATGCGATTGCACTTTATGCGGCGTTGATTGAAGCGGGCGTGATTCCTGTGGAGGAGTTGGAAACGTATGGATCTGATGATAGTCGCTTACCGATGTCGGGCATGGCTACCTATACGCCAGGTATGGAAATTTCAGGTGGATCGCTCGGACAGGGGCTGACGATTGGTGTCGGTATGGCATTGGCATTGCGTCATAAAGGAAATCCGGCTTTTGTTTACAACTCGATGTCTGATGGCGAACTGGATGAAGGGGCAACCTGGGAAGCGGCGATGGGAGCGGCCCATCATCAACTGAGTAATTTGATCGTCATGGTAGATATCAACCAGCAGCAGGCAGATGGCCCCTCTGGCAAGGTCATGGGGTTTGAACCGCTGGCAGATAAGTGGCAGGCGTTTGGCTGGCATGTACAGCGTGTGGATGGCAATGACATTGCTGCTGTGAAGCAGGCATTTGATCGGGCTCGCGCGTTAAACGAACCCAAGCCGCGCGTCATTCTGCTGGACACGCTAATGGGTAAAGGCGTGCCATTCCTGGAAGCGCGTGAAAAGAATCATTTTATTCGTGTGGATGCTGACGAGTGGCAACAGGCCATCGCCATCCTCGATCAAGCTCAGGAGGCCACGCAATGAGCAGCATCACCACAGAGAAAAAGCCACGCCTGACAACGTCGGCGATGATTGCCTCCATTGCCGCAGAAGGACAAGCCACGGTTGCTGCGCCCTTTGGTCATGCGCTGGTCAAAGCTGCTGCGACCCGGCCGTCAATCGTTGGGTTGACTGCTGACCTGTCAAAATACACCGATTTGCATATCTTCGCCCAGGCCTATCCAGAACGTCATTTCCAGATGGGCATGGCGGAGCAGCTGTTGATGGGCGCAGCCGGTGGCATGGCGAAGGAGGGCATGACGCCATTTGCTACCACCTATGCGGTGTTTGCCACGCGTCGTGCCTACGACTTTATCCATCAGGTGATCGCGGAAGAGCAGCTGAATGTGAAAATCTGCGCGGCGCTGCCGGGGTTAACCACCGGCTACGGCCCAAGCCATCAGGCCACTGAAGATATCGCGCTGATGCGGGGTATTCCGGGCATGACCATTGTTGATCCTTGTGATGCGCTGGATACGGAACAAGCCGTTGCCGCAATAGCCGATCATCAGGGGCCGGTTTATATGCGTCTGTTGCGCGGTAAGGTGCCGCTGGTGCTGAACGAATACGATTATCAATTCGAACTGGGCAAAGCCAAATTGCTGCGTGATGGCCGTGATGTGCTGCTGATTTCCAGTGGGATTATGACAATGCGCGCACTGGAAACAGCAAAAGCGCTGGCAGCCGATAACGTCGATGTTGCGGTATTGCACGTGCCGACCATTAAGCCTCTGGACACTGAAACCATTATCACCCAGTGCCGGCGTGCCGGGCGTTTAGTGGTGGTGGTTGAGAACCATAGCGTGGTCGGCGGTTTAGGTGAGGCGGTGGCGACCACGTTAATGCATGCGCAGGTCATGCCCGTGTTTCGTCAAATCGGCTTGCCAGATCAGTTCCTGGATGCGGGCGCGCTGCCCACTTTGCACGACCGCTACGGCATTTCCACAGAAGCGATGGTCAGCGCGATTCGCGTCTGGCTGGCATAACGACGCGAAAGGAGAACAGCATGAAGGTGATATTTGTCGGCACCGGGGCAATTGGCGTTCCTATGGCTTGCCAGATTCAGCGTGCAGGGCATGCGGTAATCGGAGTGGATGTGTTTGAAGCGTCGCGTCAGCGTGCTCAGGCGCAGGGGATTGAAGCGGTTAGTCGCATTGCAGAAGCACCTGAAGCGGATGTGGTCGTGGTGATGGTTGCCACGCCACAGCAGCTGCAGGCGCTGGTGGCGGAAGCGCTGCCGCAGGTGGCTGGTCAGCACTGGGTCATCATGTCCACTGTCGGGCCGCAGGCGGTGCGTGAGGCGGCTTCTTCACTGATTGCTGCCGGTGCGCAGGTCGTGGATGCACCGGTCACGGGCGGAACCGCCCGCGCCAGCACCGGTGAGTTAGTGATTTTTGCTTCCGGCGCACCTGCCGCCATTGCCTTTGTTGAGCCAGTACTCAAAGCCATGGGATCGGTGTCGATCGTGGGTGACGAGGTTGGCGAGGGGCAGGGGATCAAGGTGATCAATCAGCACCTTTGCTCGGTGCATATTGTGGCAGCCGCGGAGGCGCTAAGCCTGGCACAGTCACTGGGGTTAGCACCCGCTCAGGTATTGAAACTGGTCGAGCGCGGCGCGGCGGGATCGTGGATGTTGTCAGATCGTGGTCCGCGCATGCTGGAGGGGACTGATGTCTCGGTCTCCAGCGCCATCAACATCTTTGTCAAAGATAGCGGGTTAGTGGCAGAGGCGGCGACCGCCTGCCACGCTGAGGTTCCGCTGTTACAGGTCGCTCATGCTCGTTATCTGGCGGCAGCAGAAGCCGGATTGGGGCAACGTGATGACAGCAGAGTGATTGAGACCTGGAGCAAACCTGCAAATTAACCGCTCCATCACTGCTGCCCGAAAAATACGATAATACCGGGGTAACACATGAACACGACTTCTGTACCTGCAAACACCCGCGACAATGCGGCGAAAGTCTCTTTCGCCTCAATGATTGGCTCAGCGGTGGAGAGCTATGATTTCTTTATCTATGGCACCGCCGCTGCAGCCTGGTTCGGTAAGATTTTTTTCCACACGCAAGAGCCCATCGTCGGCATTCTGGCGGCATTCGCCACCTTAGCGGTCGGCTTCCTGATGCGCCCGTTTGGCGGTTACCTCGCCGGCCATTTCGGCGATCGCTATGGCCGAAAAACCGTGCTGTTCTGGTCATTACTGGCAATGGGCGGTGCCACCGTATTGATCGGTGCGTTGCCAACCTATGAGCAGGCTGGGGTGCTGGCACCGATCTTGTTGATCTTATTACGCATGATCCAGGGGATCGGATTCGGCGCCGAGTGGGGCGGCGCGGTGTTAATGGCATTTGAGCATGCGCCCGTGAAAAAGCGCGGTTTCTATGGCGCGGTGCCGCAGCTCGGGATCCCGCTTGGCCTGCTGCTGGCGAATGGCTCTTTCCTGCTCTCTGCGGCACTGTTTGAAGGTGATTGGGTGTGGCGCATGCCGTTCCTGATCTCTTTTGTGATGGTGGCCATCGGCATCTTTATTCGAATGCAGGTCGCAGAATCACCGGAATTCGAGAAAGCCAAAGCAGATAAGCAGATTGTGCAACAACCCGCGCTGGAGGTCATTCGTCGCGACTGGCGTACCATCGTCAAAATTATGGGGCTACGCCTGGCGGAGACGGGTGGCTACTACATCACCACCAGTTTTATGTTGTCCTATGTGGTGCTGGCGGAAATCACAGATACGCGCCATGTGTTATGGGGCACGCTGATTGGTTCAGCGCTGGGGCTCGGCAGCCATCTGCTGTATGGCGCGCTAAGTGATAAGGTGGGACGTCGCCCAATATTCCTGATTGGCGCCATCTTCACCATTCTGTTTGGCATCCCCATGTTTATGCTGATCAATACCGGTGCAGTGATGATGGTGATTGTCGCTGTCGCCTTGTCCCTGCTCTTCAGCCATGACCCGATATTTGCCGTAGAGTCGAGTTGGTTCTCCGAACAGTTTCCGGCTAACGTCCGTTCCTCGGGTATTTCATTGGGCTACAACGGCGCTTCCGTGGTGGCGGGGCTGTTACCGTTCATCGCAACAGGCGTGTATGGCATGGTCGGCTGGATCGGACCGGCGGTGATGTTCTCGTTACTGGGCGTCATTTCAACCTGGGTCGCCTTCAACACGCGGGAAACCGCGCCGGTGAAAGTGGGCGAGCCCTCTCTGCCGGCCTCATCAACCTCAACAGCCCCGACGGTGTGAGTGAAATAACGGGCGGCTGTGTCGCCCGTTATTGCTGTGGTATCATTGCGCAGTTTCTCGTCACTCACCTAACTCCGGATTTACTGCGTTTCATGACCGATACTTTCTCTTCGCAACGTTTTTCTATCGCTCCGATGCTGGACTGGACCGATCGTCACTGCCGTTATTTTCACCGTAAGCTGAGCGGCGATACGCTGCTGTATACCGAAATGGTGACCACGGGCGCCATCATTCACGGCAAAGGCGATTACCTGGCTTACAGCGAAGAGGAGCATCCGCTGGCGCTGCAGTTGGGCGGCAGCGATCCGGCAGCTCTGGCGCAATGTGCGAAGCTGGCGGAAGCGCGCGGTTACGACGAGATTAACCTTAACGTCGGTTGCCCATCCGATCGCGTGCAGAATGGACGCTTTGGTGCCTGTCTGATGGCTGACGCCGCGCTGGTCGCAGATTGCATTAAAGCGATGCGCGATGTGGTCAGTATTCCGGTGACGGTGAAAACCCGTATCGGAATTGATGAGCAGGACAGCTACGCATTTCTGTGTGATTTCATTGGTACGGTGGCCAATAAGGGCAACTGCGATACCTTTATTATTCATGCGCGTAAGGCATGGCTTTCTGGTTTAAGCCCGAAAGAGAACCGTGAGATTCCGCCGCTGGATTATCCGCGTGTCTATCAGCTGAAGCGTGATTTTCCGGCGCTGACCATGGCGATTAACGGCGGCATCAAGACGCTGGAAGAGGCGAAAGTGCATTTGCAGCATATGGATGGCGTGATGATGGGGCGCGAAGCGTATCAAAATCCCGGCATTCTGGCACAGGTCGATCGTGAACTGTTTGGTCGTGATACGCCTTCTGTCGATCCGGTCGCAGTGGTTCGTGCGATGTACCCGTACATCGAAGCGGAGCTAAGCAAAGGCACCTATCTGGGACACGTTACACGCCATATGCTGGGCCTGTTCCAGGGCATTCCTGGCGCGCGCCAGTGGCGTCGTCATTTAAGTGAGAATGCCCATAAGCCGGGTGCCGATGTACGAGTGCTGGAAGCGGCACTGTCGCTGGTCGCGGATAAGATTCCACAGGAGGCCTGATTGTAGGTGAGTCGCGGTGGGCCGGTGTGCCCGGCCATAAAAGGGCAGTCCGATCGCAAAGGAAAATGCCGATCTGCCGCGTGAACATTCGCCCCATTTTTGTGAAACGGCCCGATGCTGCGTATGGCTGAAAAACGCGCTCAGCGTATTAATCTCTGGCGCGTAAGCTTTGCTTTTCTAGCGGACCTTTTCTGTCCCTTCAGAGGAGCATCGTGCCGTTAATGCGGTTTAAAATGCGCCAATAATTAGTGAATTTCATCACTGCTGAAATACCCCCTTTGAATAGAACCTATTATTTTTCAGTGCATTAACTTTTTATCTATATTGGCACGTATCTTGTAAAGCACTCTGTGTTACTTACACAGGAGAGCCTTCGTGGAAATTTTATTTGTTATCGGCTTTTTTCTGATGCTGTTGCTGACTGGCGTTTCACTGCTGGGCGTTATCGCTGCATTGGTTGTTGCCACCGTTGTGATGTTCCTCGGCGGGTTATTCGCGCTTGTTATCAAATTGTTACCGTGGCTGGTGTTGGCGGTGGTAGCAGTGTGGCTTTATCGCGCCTTTACGACATCGAGCGGTGAAGTGAAATTGAACAGACTGAAAAGAAAAATCAGTAAGTTAGAGCGGCGTGGTTGGCGCTAAATGCGGGAGCGATCACAGAGTCGGTAATTGCTTAGTACGAATCTGCAATTAAACATATTTTTTACTTATGTTTTCTGTCAGGATGCGTAAAGTAATTCAAAACGAATTCATCGCCGCTGACCCTACACCAGCGCGAACTATAAAAAGAGAGAAAAAAGGGCTTCCTTCGGGAAGCCCTTAACTTTTTAGGGAATCAGCAAGCTGGAACCTTGCGTGGCGCGGCTCTCAAGAACCTGATGTGCGCGCACCGCATCGCTCAAGGCAAACTTCTGCTCTTCTGGCACCTTCAACTGAATCGCACGACTGGCGATTAACGAGAACAACTCGTTGCTGGCGTTATCCAGTTCCTGACGATTGGTAATGTAACCAAACAGCGAAGGGCGTGTGACAAACAGTGAACCTTTCTTGTTCAGAATTCCAAGATCGACGCCGGTGACGGGGCCCGAGGCATTACCAAAACTCACCATTAAGCCATGACGACGCAGGCTATCGAGAGACGGTTCCCAGGTATCTTTCCCCACCGAGTCATACACCACCGCGACCTTTTCACCGTCAGTCAATTCACTGACGCGCTGTGCAATATTCTCTTCGCGATAGTTAATGGTCGCCCAGGCGCCGGCATTTTTTGCAATCTGCGCTTTTTCGGCGGAGCCCACGGTACCAATCAGATGTGCGCCCAGCGCTTTAGCCCACTGACAGGCAATCAGTCCCACGCCGCCCGCTGCGGCATGGAACAAGAAGATTTCATCGGCTTTCACTTTGTAGGTCTGACGCAGCAAATACTGCACGGTTAAGCCTTTCAAAAACGAGGCTGCACCTTGTTCAAAGCTGATGCTCTCCGGGAGGATCACCAAACGCTCTTCCGCCACGTTATGCATTTCGCTATAGGCACCCAGCGCGGCCTGACAATAGACCACGCGATCGCCGGGCTTAAAGCGCGTCACGCCTGAGCCAACGCGTTTCACCACGCCAGCGGCTTCTGTGCCCAGCCCGGATGGGAAAGCCGCCACCGGATAGAGCCCGCTGCGCACATAGGTGTCGATATAGTTGATGCCAATCGCCTTGTTTTCGACCTGAACCTCATGTTCAGCGGGATCGGCCAGCTCAAAATCGACCCATTGCAGTACCTCCGGGCCACCGTGTTGGTTGAACTGAATACGCTTTGCCATTCTGACTCCTGTGATTGTTCATCCTGGGACGGTATACTTGCGCGTCCCTTTCACGATCGGTAATGCATTCACTATGGCAGGAAATAAACCCACCAACAAATCCAACGAACCCCGCGATCGTCAGCTGGAAGGCGTGAAAATGCCGCCGCACTCTATTGAAGCGGAGCAGTCGGTGCTCGGTGGGTTGATGCTGGATAACGAACGCTGGGATAACGTCTCCGAGCGCGTGGTGGCGGATGATTTCTTCAACCGTTCGCACCGCATGATCTTCTCTGAGATGCAGCGTCTGCTGGAAATGGGCCAGCCGATTGACCTCATTACGCTGTCTGAATCGCTGGAAACACTGGGCGAGCTGGAGATGGCCGGTGGCTTTGCTTATCTGGCAGAGCTGGCGAAAAACACGCCAAGCGCGGCGAACATCGGCGCTTATGCGGATATCGTGCGTGAACGTGCCGTTGTGCGCCAAATGATCTCGGTAGCGAATCAAATTGCTGATGCCGGTTACGATCCGCAGGGGCGCAGCAGTGAAGATTTGCTCGATTTCGCAGAATCCAACGTCTTCAAGATTGCTGAACAGCGCGCCAATAAGGCGGAAGGCCCGCAGAACATCGAGCAAATTCTGGAAGCCACGGTCTCGCGTATTGAAGCGCTGGTGTCGACCCCGCACGATGGTGTCACCGGAGTGGATACGGGCTATCAGGATCTGAACAAAAAGACCGCCGGTTTGCAGGGTTCAGATTTGATCATCGTGGCGGCGCGTCCGTCGATGGGTAAAACCACCTTCGCCATGAACCTGTGTGAAAACGCCGCGATGCTGCAAGACAAACCGGTGCTGATATTCAGTCTGGAGATGCCCAGCGAGCAGCTAATGATGCGTATGCTGGCGTCATTATCACGCGTTGACCAAACGCGCATTCGTACCGGCCAGCTGGAAGATGAAGATTGGGCGCGCATCTCTGCCACCATGGGCATCTTGCTGGAGAAGAAGAACATGTTCATTGATGATTCTTCTGGCCTGACGCCAACGGAAGTGCGTTCGCGCGCGCGCCGCGTGTTTCGTGAGAATGGCGGCTTAAGCCTGATCATGATCGACTATCTCCAGTTAATGCGCGTGCCGGCGCTGTCGGATAACCGTACGCTGGAGATCGCGGAGATCTCGCGCTCGCTCAAAGCGCTGGCGAAAGAGCTCAATGTGCCGGTGGTGGCGCTGTCGCAGCTTAACCGCTCACTGGAGCAGCGCGCCGATAAACGCCCGGTGAACTCGGATCTGCGTGAATCGGGATCGATCGAGCAGGATGCTGACTTGATCATGTTCATCTATCGCGATGAGGTGTATCACGAAAACAGCGATCTTAAAGGCATCGCCGAGATCATCCTCGGTAAGCAGCGTAACGGCCCAATCGGTACAGTACGATTGACCTTCAATGGCCAGTGGTCGCGTTTTGATAACTACGCAGGCCCGTCCTACGACGACGAATAATCCTTTCCCGCTGGATGCATGCACGATTTGTGCATGCATTTCACGTCATCAGAAAATAGTGTTGGACAACCCCGGCTTTAATCAGGTTATCTGTACCAAAGCGCACCCTATAACGCTGTGGAAGCAGAATGACTCAGGTAGATGATTACGACCTTAAGATATTGACACTATTACAATCTAACGGCCGCCTTACCAATCAGGAACTCAGTGATTTAGTCGGTCTTTCGGCGTCTCAATGTTCACGCCGCCGCATCAATCTTGAACAGGCAAACCTCATCCTCGGCTATCACGCACGGCTCTCGCCGGACGCGGTGGGTCTTGGCATGGTGGGCTTGATTGAAGTGCGTTTAAAGAATCACACGCCAGATTATGAAGAGAGTTTCCATCGCATGGTGGCAGAGGAGGACGCGATTGTTGATGCCTTCAAAACCACCGGTGATGCTGATTATCTGCTGAAAGTGGCCGTGGCTGATTTAGCCTCGCTGAGTGCGTTGATCAGTCAACTGGTGGCTGGCCATCAGAGTGTGGCCCATGTGAAAACCTCCGTGGTGTTGAGCCGTTTAAAAGAGAACGGCTTGATGATTATCCCCGAGCACAAAACGCGCCAAAAAAGTGCATGATGTGCTAATCTGGTGCAATTAACGCACAGTAAATGCAAATAACGCGCACTAGAAAACAGATTTGTGCATGAATCAACGGTTAAAGTTTGGGTTGATGCACAAAAACCTGCAATAAAAGCGCCTTAGATATCAATTGGATAATCGCTGGCACCCCATAGGTGGCGACTTAACGCCGCCTATGTGGTGCGTTTTTTGCATTTGAACCGCATCAATTGCACTGAGATGACTCCATGGATAACGTTGTTCAACCCACTAAAATTCCTCATTCACGTATTGAAGATGCGCTGGCGATAGTGCTCGGCACCTTAATGGTTTCCTTTGGCGTGATGATGCTGAAACAGGCGGGCGCACTGACTGGCAGCACTGCAGGTATCGCGTTTTTAATCAGCTATCTGACGCACCTCTCTTTTGGTACCGCATTTTTCCTGATTAACCTGCCGTTTTACTGGCTGGCAGTGCGCCGCATGGGCTGGGAATTCACGGTTAAAACGTTCTGCGCAGTGGGGCTGGTTTCACTGTTCACGCACTTGCATCCGATGTTCATCCATTTTTCTGCGCTAAATCCGTTTTATGCGACATTGTTCGGTAACGTGGTGATGGGGATTGGGTTTATAGTGTTGTTTCGTCACAAAGCCAGCCTCGGCGGTATCAACATTTTGGCGCTCTGGCTGCAGGACCGTATCGGTCTGCGTGCCGGCAAACTGCAAATGGCGGTGGATACCTGCGTGGTACTCGCATCCCTGTTCGTGGTGTCGCTGCCGATACTTTTGGCCTCTATCGCGGGCGCGGTGATCCTTAATCTCATCATCGCTATGAATCATCGTCCCGGCCGCTACATGGTTTGATGACGCCTTTTTACCGACTATTTATGACCAATCATGGAGATCTGCACCGTGTTTCAAAACGTTGATGCTTATGCTGGCGATCCAATTCTGTCGCTGATGGAAACCTTCAAACAGGACCCACGTGACAATAAAGTGAATCTGAGCATTGGCCTCTATTACAACGAGGCGGGTATCATTCCTCAGTTGCAAGCCGTGGCTGCGGCAGAAGAACGCCTGCAGGCGCAGCCGCATCAGGCGTCGCTTTACCTGCCGATGGAAGGCCTGGGCCCATACCGTAATGCGATTGCACCGCTGCTGTTTGGCAAAGAACACCCGATGCTGAAGGCCGGTCGCATTGCTTCCATCCAGACGCTGGGTGGCTCCGGTGCACTGAAAGTCGGGGCGGATTTCCTCAAGCGTTACTTCCCGCACTCAAATGTCTGGGTGAGCGATCCGACCTGGGAGAACCACATCGCGATTTTCAACGGTGCTGGTTTCGACGCACAGACTTATCCGTGGTACGACGAAGAGACCAACGGCGTGAAGTTTGATGCGTTTATTGCCAAGCTGAAAACGCTGCCGAAGCAATCTATCGTGCTGTTGCACCCATGCTGCCACAATCCTACTGGCGCGGATCTGACGAACGCGCAGTGGGATGAAACCACCGAAGTATTGAAAGCGCAGGAACTGATTCCGTTCCTCGATATCGCTTATCAGGGCTTTGGTGCGGGCATGGAGCAGGATGCTTATGCGATTCGCGCGATTGCTGCTGCGGGCTTGCCGGCTCTGGTCAGCAACTCATTCTCGAAAATCTTCTCGTTGTATGGCGAGCGTGTTGGTGGCCTCTCCATCGTATGCGAGAACGCAGAAGAGTCTGCACGCGTGCTGGGTCAGCTGAAAGCGACCGTCCGTCGCAACTACTCCAGCCCACCAAACTTTGGCGCGCAGGTGGTTTCTTGCGTACTGAACGATGAGGCGCTGCTGAACAATTGGCTGGCCGAGGTGGAAGCCATGCGCCTGCGCATCATCGAAATGCGCCAGACGCTGGTCAACGTATTGAGCACCAAGCTGCCGGGCAAAAACTTCGATTACCTGCTGAAGCAGCGCGGCATGTTCAGTTACACCGGTTTAAGCGCGCAGCAGGTTGATCGCCTGCGTGATGAGTTCGGCGTATATCTGATCGCCAGCGGCCGTATGTGTGTGGCTGGCCTCAACAGCCGCAACGTTAATCAGGTGGCCGAGGCCTTTGCTGCCGTGATGTAACGCACTTCGCAGCACGAGAAAACCGCCATGCCTCCGGGCTGGCGGTTTTTTTATGTGCGTTATCTGGTGCCACCGCCTTTACCTTTGGCTGACTTGCTGCACACTTAAACGGTGTCATGACGTCTGTAATGAAGCCGATGGCAGGCGTTATCGGGCCTCAAATCGGCCTCTACCAAGGAGAATACCGCATGAACATTTCGGATCTCCTCACCTACTGCATGAGCAAATCGGGTGCGGAGCAGAGCTATAAAAATGAATGGGATGCCACACAGGTAAAAAGCGAAGGCGTACTGTTTGCCATGGTGCATGAGGTGAAAGGGCGTCCGGCGCTATCGTTGAAAACCTCGCCTGCGCTGGCTGATTTATTGCGCGAAGAGCACAGTGATGTATTCCCGAGCGAGCATCTCAATAAGTCGCACTGGAGCACGCTGTGGCTGGATGGATCTCTAAAGGATTCGCAGATTTATTATCTGGTGGAGGCTTCCTGGCAACAGGCTGACGCCACGCGCGCGGCGGGCGTCAGCCATGATGAAGACTCGCGCTAATTAAGCCGCTGACTCTTCTCTCAGGGTGTTGATATCAATCACGAAGCGGTATTTCACGTCGCTTTTCAGCATACGTTCATAGGCTTCGTTAATCTGGTTCATGGCGATCAGTTCGATATCGGAAGTGATACCGTGCTTGCCACAGAAATCCAGCATCTCCTGGGTCTCAGCAATACCACCGATCAGTGAACCGGCGATGCTGCGACGTTTGAAGATCAGGTTAAACACCTGTGGGGCCGGGTGATCGTGCTCTGGCGCGCCCACCAACGTCATATTGCCATCCAGCTTCAACAGGGTGATGAACGGGTTGAGATCGTGTTGAGCCGCAACGGTATTCAAGATGAAATCAAAGCTGTTGGCATGCTGCGCCATTTGATCGGCATCTTTCGAAATGACGACTTCATCAGCACCAAGGCGCTTACCGTCTTCAATTTTCGAAGGTGAAGTAGTGAATAACACCACATGCGCGCCCATCGCATGCGCGATTTTCACGCCCATATGACCGAGGCCACCCAAACCAACGATGCCCACTTTCTTACCTGGGCCAACGTTCCAGTGACGCAGCGGGGAATAGGTGGTGATACCCGCACACAGCAGCGGCGCCACGCCGGCCAGATCGAGATTTTCCGGCACGCGCAGCACATAGTTCTCATCCACGACCATCGCTGTGGAGTACCCGCCGTAAGTGATGGCGCCGGTTTCACGGTCTTCACCGTTATAGGTGCCCACAAAGCCGTTTTCGCAATATTGCTCCAATCCTCTCTGGCAGCTTGGACAGCTGCGGCAGGAATCAACTAAACAACCGACACCGACCAGGTCGCCCACTTTGTATTTGTGGGTGTGTGCGCCTACGGCAGTGACGCGACCAACGATTTCATGGCCTGGCACCACCGGGAAAATGGTGTTTTTCCATTCGTTGCGCGCCTGGTGTAGGTCAGAGTGGCAAACGCCACAGTACAACACTTCAATCTGCACATCATGAGCGCGAAGCTCGCGCGGCTTATAGTCGAACGGGGCGAGCTTGGATTTCGCGTCCTGTGCGGCATAGGCATGCGTAATATTCATGGTGTCTCCAATCGGGTGTGTCGTGAGTGTATTGCGGGATCCCGTTCAGCGATCTGAAGGGACAAAGGCGTAACGAGCTACGCCAAAAAGGAACTGTGTAAGGATAGTCAGCGAGATGAGATGCGTATATGCCTGAAGTTGTCTGATTCTTGCCTGTTTCTGCATTTTGCTGCGGAATCTGACAGCCAGATAACAGGCTCGAGTAATTGCAATATTAAGCTGTTAAACTCGCGTGAGTCGCGCCTGCGCACTGAAAGAAATGAGAAGGCCCGCAGTGCGGGCCTTCAATTTTACTTCTTCTTCAGCATCGGCTTGAGGAAGCGTGCAGTGTGGGATTTTTCACACTCTGCCACGGTTTCTGGCGTGCCTGAAATCAGAATTTCGCCGCCGCCGCTGCCGCCTTCCGGACCCAAATCGACAATCCAGTCAGCCGTTTTGATCACGTCGAGGTTATGCTCAATCACCACGATGGTATTGCCCTGATCGCGCAACTGATGCAGCACTTCCAGCAACTGCTGAATATCAGCAAAGTGCAGACCCGTGGTTGGCTCATCAAGGATATAGAGTGTTTGCCCGGTGCCACGTTTCGACAGCTCGCGCGCCAGTTTTACACGTTGCGCTTCACCGCCTGACAGCGTGGTTGCAGACTGACCGAGGCGAATATAAGACAGGCCCACGTCGATCAGCGTTTGCAGTTTACGCGCCAGCGCGGGTACGGCATCAAAGAACTCACGCGCTTCTTCGATGGTCATATCCAGCACTTCGTGAATCCCTTTGCCTTTGTATTTAATCTCCAGCGTTTCACGGTTATAGCGTTTGCCTTTGCATTGATCGCAAGGCACATACACATCCGGCAGGAAGTGCATTTCGACTTTAATTACGCCATCGCCCTGGCAGGCTTCGCAACGTCCGCCGCGCACGTTAAAGCTGAAGCGCCCTGGATTGTAGCCACGGGAACGTGCTTCAGGTACACCGGCAAACAGTTCACGTACCGGGGTGAAAATACCAGTGTAAGTGGCCGGGTTTGAGCGCGGCGTGCGGCCGATGGGACTCTGGTCGATATCGATGACTTTATCGAAATGCTCCAGACCCGCGATCTCGCGATAGGGAGCTACCTCCGTGGTGGTCGCCCCGTTCAACTGCCGCTGTGCAATCGGGAACAGCGTGTCGTTGATTAACGTAGACTTACCGGAACCCGAAACGCCGGTGATACAGGTGAACAGGCCAACCGGAATCGTCAGCGTGACATCCTTCAGGTTGTTACCGCGTGCGCCGGTGAGTTTCAGCACTTTCGCCGGGTCGCCTTTCACGCGCTGTTGCGGAATGGCAATTTCGCGTTTGCCGCTCAGGTATTGCCCGGTCAGCGAAGCTTCGTTAGCCATAATGGCATTCACATCACCCTCAGCCACGACCTGGCCACCGTGCACGCCTGCGCCAGGACCAATATCAATTACATGGTCAGCGGCGCGAATCGCATCTTCATCGTGCTCGACCACAATCACGGTGTTGCCGAGGTCGCGCAGGTGAATCAAGGTGCCCAGCAGACGTTCGTTATCGCGCTGATGCAGACCAATTGAGGGCTCATCAAGCACATACATCACGCCCACCAGACCCGCACCGATCTGGCTTGCCAGACGAATACGCTGCGCTTCGCCGCCAGAGAGCGTTTCTGCGGAACGCGACATCGACAGATAATTCAACCCGACGTTAACCAGGAAGCTCAGACGATCGCCGATCTCTTTCAGGATTTTTTCGGCGATCTGCGCGCGCTGTCCGCTCAGTTTCAGATTGCGGAAAAAGTCGGTGGCATGGCCGATGCTCATCTCAGAGATGGTCGGCAGGTTGGTATTCTCAACAAATACATGGCGTGCTTCACGGCGCAGGCGTGTGCCTTCGCAGCTGGTGCAGGAGCGATTGCTGATGAATTTCGCCAGCTCTTCACGCACCGCATTGGATTCCGTCTCTTTATAACGGCGTTCCATGTTGTGCAGCACACCTTCAAACGGATGGCGACGCACCGAAGTGTCACCGCGATCGTTGATGTATTTGAATTCGATATTCTCTTTGCCGGAACCGTACAGAATCACTTCGCGCGCTTTGTCGCTCAGGCTGTTAAACGGCGCTTCGACATCGAAATCCAGATGCTCTGCCAGCGAACGCAACATCTGGAAGTAATAGAAGTTGCGGCGATCCCAACCACGAATCGCACCGCCAGCCAGTGATAGCTCAGGGTTTTGCACCACGCGATCGGGATCGAAATACTGCTGCACGCCCAGACCATCGCAGGTTGGGCAGGCACCAGCAGGGTTGTTGAACGAGAACAGGCGCGGTTCCAGCTCACTCATGCTGTAGCCACAAATCGGGCAGGCAAAGTTGGCGGAGAACAGCAGCTCCTCGGCCTCGCTGTCATCCATATCGGCGACGATGGCGGTACCACCACTCAGCGCCAACGTGGTTTCAAAGGATTCTGCTAAGCGCGTCGCCAGGTCATCGCGCACGCGGAAGCGGTCCACGACGACTTCAATGGTGTGCTTTTTCTGCAGTTCCAGCTTGGGTGGATCTGACAGATCACAGACTTCGCCATCAATACGGGCTCGGATGTAGCCTTGCGCCGCAAGGTTTTCCAGTGTTTTGGTGTGCTCGCCTTTGCGATCTTTCACCACGGGTGCCAGCAGCATCAGACGACGGCCTTCTTCCTGTGCCATCACCTGATCCACCATCTGGCTCACGGTCTGTGCCGCCAGCGGAACATCGTGATCCGGGCAGCGTGGTTCACCCACACGGGCAAATAGCAGACGCAGATAGTCATGGATTTCAGTAATCGTGCCGACCGTCGAGCGCGGGTTATGCGATGTGGATTTCTGCTCAATAGAAATGGCGGGCGAGAGACCTTCAATATGGTCCACGTCCGGTTTCTCCATTAATGAAAGAAACTGGCGCGCATAGGCCGAGAGCGATTCAACATAGCGACGCTGACCTTCGGCATACAACGTATCAAACGCCAGCGAAGACTTACCGGAACCCGACAGACCGGTGACCACAATCAGCTTATCGCGAGGGATGATCAGGTTGATATTCTTCAAATTATGGGTGCGAGCACCGCGGACTTCGATCTTATCCATTCACCTTTCCCGGATTGAACAACACTCGCCATGCCTTGCCAGCACGACCAGCAGAAACGCGTTAGTATGGCACAAAAAATAAACTGAATAAATATCCAGTGCTTTTGCTATTCTGTGTGCCAAATAAAAATTGCGAGCCTGCTCTGAAGTGGGCACCGTCATTGTGACGTGATACAATTTTTGGCTTAGACTTTTAGCATCAACTCATCGGGAGACAGCAACATGGCCAGTCGTGGCGTAAACAAAGTGATTCTTGTCGGGAATCTGGGTCAGGATCCGGAAGTGCGCTACATGCCAAATGGTGGCGCGGTAGCCAACATTACGCTGGCCACGTCGGAAAGCTGGCGCGACAAGCAAACCGGTGAAAACAAAGAGATTACTGAATGGCACCGTGTTGTGCTGTTCGGCAAACTGGCTGAAGTGGCGGGTGAATACCTGCGTAAAGGCTCTCAGGTTTACATCGAAGGCCAGCTGCGTACCCGTAAATGGCAGGATCAAAGCGGCCAGGAAAAATACACCACCGAAGTGGTTGTTAACGTTGGCGGCACCATGCAGATGCTCGGTGGACGTCAGCAGGGCGCGAACGCAGGTGGCGCACCGATGGGCGGCCAGGGCGGCGGCAATAACAACGGCTGGGGCCAGCCACAGCAACCTCAGCAGCAGCCTCAGGGCGGCAACCAGTTCAGCGGCGGCGCACAACAGCGTCCGCAGCAGCAGAGCGCACCGGCGAACAACGAACCGCCAATGGACTTTGACGACGACATTCCGTTCTAAGACCACGCGCACGCATAATTACACGCTAAGGCCTCGTTTTACGGGGCTTTTTTGTATCTGACTCTCAGGTTTCTCAATCAAAAGAAGGGACGCATTTCCCATCAAGGAGTGATAATGAAACAGCAACAGGCAGAAGCATTATTAAAAGTCGCACTGGCAAATGATCATGCCCAGTTTCGTCGTGGGCAGTGGGAAGCGATAGATGCACTAGTGAATAAACAGCAGAAATTATTGGTGGTGCAGCGGACTGGCTGGGGTAAAAGCTCCGTCTATTTCATCAGCGCCAAAATTTTTCGCGATCGCGGTATGGGCCCAACCATTATCGTTTCACCGCTACTGGCGCTGATGCGTAACCAAATTGAGTCTGCCCGTCGATTAGGCATTGTGGCTGAAACCCTCAATTCTTCGAACAGCAGTGACTGGCAGTCGGTGACACAGCGCGTTCTGGATAATCAGGTCGATTGTTTACTCATCTCTCCAGAACGTCTCGCCAATGATCAATTTATCGAAACCGTACTGCAGCCGATTGCCAACCGCATCGCGCTCATGGTGATTGACGAAGCGCACTGTATCTCTGATTGGGGGCACGATTTCCGTCCCGATTATCGCCGTATCGTCAGCATTCTAAGGCAATTACCCGCAAACACGCCGGTGCTTGGCACCACCGCTACTGCCAATAATCGTGTTGTTGCAGATATACAGCAACAGATGGGCGACATTGTGATTCAACGCGGTGAGCTGATCCGTAAGAGTCTGGCGCTACAAACACTCATTCTACCGAATCAGGCGTCACGTCTTGCCTGGCTGGCGCAAGTCATTCCGACTCTTGAGGGAACCGGGATCGTCTACACACTTACCGTTCGTGATGCCGAACAGGTAGCGGCCTGGTTACGCACGCAGCACATTGATGCGCGCGCCTATCATGGCAGCGTTGAGGACGCGGGTTTCGACAGCAGCAATGACTATCGCCAACATCTTGAGAACTTGCTGCTGACTAACCAATTGAAAGTCCTGGTGGCGACCACCGCACTGGGAATGGGATATGACAAACCTGATTTGAGTTTTGTGCTGCACTATCAGGCGCCTGCTTCGATTGTCGCTTACTACCAACAGGTAGGACGCGCGGGTCGTGGCATCGATCATGCGGTTGGCGTGCTGATGTCTGGGGGGGAAGATCGTGATATTCATCAGTTCTTCCGGCAGTCAGCTTTTCCGGCAGAAGCACAGGTGCATGATATTTTGCAGGTGCTGGAGGAGGGCGATGGTTTGTCGATTCGCGATATCGAGCAGCAAACCAATCTGCGTCAGGGGCAAATTGAAAAAGTACTGAAATTACTGAGCGTTGAAAATCCTGCCCCGGTGATTAAAGTAAAAAGCCAGTGGCGGAGAACGCCGGTTTTCTATCAGTTGGATCGCAAACGTATCGTGCATCTTACGCAGCAGCGCGAACAAGAGTGGCAGGAAGTGCAGGCTTATATCTCACAGCGCGGCTGCCTGATGACGTTTCTGCGATTATCGCTGGATGATGCCGACCCGATATCCTGTGGCAAATGTGCATATTGCCTCGGCCGACCCTTGATTGACCCGAAGGTGGATGCAATGTTGGCTCATCAGGCTGCGACTTTTCTACAGCGCGCCGAAACGGTGCTTTCGCCCAAAATTCAGGTGGCTGCTCAGGCATTTGAAGAATACGGTTTTCGCGGCAATTTACCTGCTACCCTGCGTGCGCAGGAAGGTCGGGTGCTTTCGCGCTGGGGAGATGCCGGGTGGGGATCTCGCGTAGTGGCCGAGAAAGCCGCAGGCCATTTCAGCGATGAACTTGTTTCTGCTCTGGCTGAATTGATTGAACAGCGCTGGCAGCCAGTGCCTGCGCCAAAGTGGGTTTGTTGCGTACCGTCGTTGCGCCAACCTCAACTGGTGGCGGATTTTGCCCGCCGATTGGCACTGCGACTCGACTTACCCTTTATAGATGCACTTCAGAAAGTGAAAGATAACCCTCGACAACGTCTGCAGAATAATCGCTTCCATCAATGTCGTAATCTGGATGGCGCGTTTTCCACCTGCGCTAATCTGCCTGCCACGGCTGTGTTACTGGTAGACGATATTGTCGATTCAGGTTGGACAATGGCAGTGGCTGCCGCCCTGCTTCAGCAGGCGGGTAGCGGCATTGTCTACCCACTGGCGCTGGCAACCTCAACGGTGAAAGAGTCATGAATTTATCTCCTGTTGCACAAGCAACTCTTTTATTAACCAGTGACTTCTCGCGCCAGAGCGAGGATGAGGTGAAGCCGCTAAGTAATGCGGAATGGGGACGATTTGCCCTGTGGTTAAAACAGCAATCCGCTTCACCCGCCGATCTGCTCAGCTCTGGTGCTGATGTCATGTTAGCCGCCTGGGTAGAACCCCATATCACACGCGAGCGAATTGAAACGCTACTCAGTCGTGGGCACAGCCTGGCGTTAGCGATTGAACGTTGGCAGCGCGCGGGGCTTTGGGTGCTAACGCGTTCTGATGCTGATTACCCAAGGCTGCTTAAGCAACAATTGCGCACCAACGCGCCAGCGGTCCTGTTCGGCTGTGGTGATATCGCTCTGTTAAATCAACCCGGTCTTGCGGTAGTAGGATCGAGGAATGCCAGCGAGCTGGATTTAGCGTTCAGTCGTCAGGTTGCGGGAAAAGTGGCCTCTGCGGGGGTAAATCTGATTTCAGGTGGCGCGCGAGGCATCGATGAAGCCGCTATGCTGGGCGCATTGCAACACGACGGAACCGTCGTGGGTGTCCTCAGTGATAGTCTGCTGACCGCTGCGACCAGCGCCAAATGGCGAAAGGGGTTAATGGCGGGTAAATTACTGCTGCTTTCGCCGTTCTATCCTGAAGCGGGCTTTACTGTGGGTAATGCAATGGCGCGCAATCGATACGTTTATTGCCTGGCGAGGAGTGCGCTGGTGGTGCACGCGGGTCACAAGGGCGGGACGCTGGTCGGTGCGGAAGAGAATCTGCGCAAAAAGTGGGTGCCGCTGTGGGTTAAGCCTACCGACGATGTACAGGCCAGCAACGCTGAACTGGTTAAACAGGGGGGGCAATGGTGCGCTGCTCACCCCGATGACATTGATGTTGCGCAATGGATGTCGCCTTCCCGTCATCAGCCCCATCAGCAGGAGGATTTATTGAGCCGTGCAGGGTACAAGATGCCCGACATGACCGCTGTGGTTAATGTGGCTCAGGAACCAGAAGGAATCTGGCATCCATCCGATTTTTATCAAATTTTTCAGGCGCAATTGCCGGCACTGGCCGCCTATCCCGTCACGATCGAGGATCTGGGCTCGCGGACGGGCCTGCATCAGATTCAGCTGACTGAATGGTTGCAGCGCGCGGTGCATGAGGGGCTGATTGAACAGCCGACAGGAACAAACTGTTATCAATGGAAGCGGAAAATATAGCTGCTGTGCGTTTTCCATCATGAAGCCGGACAAATCCGTCCGGCTTCATCACTTCTAATGCGGCCGCCACTCCCGCAAAAGCACCTCAGTATCACGCACTAACACCGGGTTGCCCGGCATAATCAAATCCGCCCAGACTTCATTATGCTGATTGATCTGCTGCTGTGCGGAAACGTAAGTCCGATCGGCCGTGGTATGCGCATCGGCGGCAACGGTGATGTGATAGCCCAGGCTGGCACCCACCTTGATGGTAGTATCGACACAGTAATCGGTCGCACAACCGCAAATTACAAAGCTCTCAATGCCATGTTGATCAAGCTGAGCCGCCAGGTCGGTTTGCCAGAAACTGTCACAGGCGGTCTTGTTAACGTAGATCGCGTTGGCTGGCTGATCCAATTCCGGCACGATTTGCCAGCCTTCGCTGTTCACTTCGAGGCCTGGCTCAACGTGCTGGATAAAAATCACCTGATCGGCCGCTGCCGTCAGTTGATTGATGCGCTGACAACGTCCGTCACGATCAAAACGTGGCGAAGCCAGCACGCCGTTTTGCATATCCACTACCACTACCACCCGATTAGCCATCATCGCCTCCTTTATATAGTGGATGACAGTATCGCGATTGTTACGCATGCAGGTAAAGCAAATCTGTTTTGCATTTCAGCTCGCCGCCGCGCATGCTAATTAGCCTGTTTTTAGGAGGTGTGATGTGAAGGTGGTTCCGGAAATCTTTCCTGATAAGTGCGATCAAGCGCAGTTCCAGCATTTTGCTGAACTGCCGGGTATCGAGCTGTATCAGGCGCACATCTCGCGTTACGCCTTTGAGCCGCATACCCATGAAGCCTTCGGTATCGGCACCATTGAATCGGGTGCACAGCGTTTTCGCTACCGCGGCACGCACTATACGGCACCGCAGCATTCACTGGTGATGATGAACCCTGATGAATTGCACACCGGGGAATCGGCCTGTGATGAGGGCTGGCGTTATCGCATGATCTATATTGATCCGCAGGAGATGGAGCGGCTTACTGGCGATCGTCACTGGTGGTTTAGTGAAGCGCTGCGTACAGACGCCCGTCTGGCACAGCCGTTTTCCCAGCGACTGG
This sequence comes from Pantoea sp. C8B4, assembly GCF_051336905.1. Lineage (NCBI taxonomy): Bacteria > Pseudomonadati > Pseudomonadota > Gammaproteobacteria > Enterobacterales > Erwiniaceae > Pantoea > Pantoea sp. C8B4. The sequence goes on along the minus strand of NZ_JBGMNK010000003.1, from coordinate 280,764 downwards.
CGCAGATGTGGCAGGCCACTAGCGCGCTGGAACGCGAGAGTCTGTTGCTCGAACTGCTGGAGCTATTACGCCCGCTGGCTCATCAGGGAAAATCCCGACCCGAAGAGGGCGCCCATCGCTTTGATGCGGTAAAAACCTATCTGCGTGAAAACCTGGCGGAGCCGATTCGTCTTGATGAGCTGGCCGCCCTGGCGTCGTTGTCGCCGTGGCATTTTCTCCGCAGTTTTAAACACCACTTTCATGTCACGCCACATCAGATGCTGATGGCCTTTCGTCTGTTCGATGCCAAGCAACGTTTGGGGATGGGGGAAAGCGCGGCTTCGGTGGCGGCCGCCGTTGGATTGACCGATCAGGCGCACCTCACGCGCACTTTTGCCCATCGCTATGGCATCACACCAGGACGTTATCAGAAGCAAGTTTTCCCCTCACGTTAACCGCAATCTGCTACAAGCCTTTATTATCCGGTTACGCCACACTGCGACGGAAAAGTGATAAAGGAAAAGAGAATGTTTGCAGGAATCGTGTTTGCACTTGCCGCAGGATTGATGTGGGGGCTCATTTTTGTGGGGCCGCTGCTGATACCTGACTATCCGGGTACCTTACAATCGGCCGGACGCTACGTGGCTTTTGGGCTGGTGGTATTACCGCTGGCATGGCTGGATCGCCGCCGTCTGAAACAGCTGGCACGTAAAGATTGGCTGGAAGCGCTGAAATTGTCGCTGGTCGGTAATCTGCTCTATTACGCCTGCCTTGCCAGTGCTATCCAGCGCACCGGTGCGCCGATCTCGACCATGATCATTGGCACCTTGCCGGTGGTCATCACCGTGACGGCCAACCTCTGCTACGGCCATCTTGAAGGGCGACTTTCCTGGCGTAAACTCTTTCCGGCGCTACTGATTATTGCTGCTGGCCTGGGCTGCGTAAATGCTGCGGAGATGCAGATGCAGGGGCCGGATTTTGACTGGTCGCGCTACCTGACAGGGCTATTACTGGCGATTTTAGCGGTCGCCTGCTGGACCTGGTATCCGCTGCGTAATGGCATTTGGCTGCGCGCGCATCCACAGCATAAAGCCGGTAGCTGGGCGACGGCACAAGGGTTGGTGACCTTACCGCTGGCGTTGGTGTTCTATTTATTAGTCTGCGGTCAGCTTTACTGGCAGCAGCCTGAGTTCGCTCTGCCATTTGGCCCGCAGCCCACGCGTTTTCTCCTCATCATGCTGGCGATTGGGCTGATATGTTCATGGTTAGGCACGCTATGCTGGAATGCGGCCAGCCAGCGTGTGCCAACGGTCATCATGGGGCCGCTGATTGTGTTCGAAACGCTCGCTGGTCTGCTGTGGACCTTCCTCTGGCGACAGAGCTGGCCGCCGCTGCTCACTGGGATCGGGATTGGCTGTCTCATCGTCGGCGTGATCTACGCCATGCGTATTAAACCGCAGCCGGAAGTCAGCGCGCTTTGACATGAATTTCTGGCTGCTGAGTAGAAGGGCTCAGCAGCCCTTTCTTCAGTGTTTTTAGGAATTTGCCGCCTCTCTCTTGCGCTCCTCTTCGCCATTTTTATCTTCAGACACCACCGCGATATAACTTTCTCTCGCTTATCCTTGCCTGTTTTTACCCCACTTTGTCATAACCCATGTTGCATTCAGGGGGAACTCAGGTCACTCAAGCGGGTGGAAGCGGGGTGAAAATCCGCGGTTAAGGGTAAAAAAAACGGCGCCGGGAGGGTTAAAAAGGTGTTCTATCTGCATTTTTATTGCGATTTGGCACTGAAAATCACCGCTTTAAGCCACGATTTTCTCAAGATGCTGCTCCGGTGTTGAGAAACATCCGCTGAATCTGCATGAAAAAATGATTAAACACAGCGATGAATTACCGGGCGATATTTCCCATAAGTCGCCATTTTTTACTGTTATTGTTTAGGCGTGATAACGTTTCTAATCAGGAGTAATCCTGGTGCGGCTATCAGTGTATCGCTCTGGCCAGATGGCAATCTGTGATCGTCACCTAAAGTGATAGGTCCAATATAAACAAGAGCCACTGTGTGAGCGATTACATGTCGTTGTTCATGATTGCTTAACAGATTTATCTGTATTCAGTCCTGATCATTAATATCAATTAAGTAATAAAACGAAGCGCCAATCTCACCGTAATGAGATTGGGCTACGTCTAAATGGCTTGAATAGCGAGACTTTTGCTGATGTGAATCAATTTTACCGCAAAAAAGGAAGCAAATCCGCGATGATATTCATCAGGAAAAAATGGTGCGAATTGTTATGTTACGAACGCCGAATTAAATGATCTTCATCTCTTCTGGTAAGAACAAATCTCAGCATTAAGTCAAATAACAACGGTCTTAATGGTGTTAGCGATTATCGGAGCCTGAAGGATAGTGGTAAACACTGCGGCTAATATCCAGCAAGCGGCAGCTGCGACGCGTTCCAATGTCGAAGGTGGTTTGCAGGAAGTTAACAGCTTGCCGCTTCTCATTTGTGGTGAAGAAGTTTTTCAGCACGCTTTGCAGCATCTCTTTGTCGGAACTCAGTGACTGCAGTTCACGGGTAAGGTTTTGTAGTTTATCCTCCAAGTCTTTGATTTTTCTGCCTTCTTCTGAGGAGAGCCCAGAAAACTTTTTCTTCCAGCTGTAGAAGGTGGCCTCGGAAATGCCAAGCTCTTCACAAATCTCCCTGACTTTCACTCCCGTTTCAGAAGCTTTAATGGCATTTGTGATTTGCTCTTCGCTATATCGTGACTTTCTCATAAATGCTCTTACCTTTCTTATCAATTAGTGGATGAGAATTACTGTATTAATATCTGGTACTGCAAAAAGAGTATTAATGCAGTATTAAAGTGCGCGATTAGAATTGCGAGGTTTAAATTAAGTTATTTGGAATAAATATCATCATGGGATAAATCTTATTTTATTCTGAATGCCATTGAACGCCTTCCTGGCTTTGGGTTTTTGATATAGATTCATTTCATCCCAAATGCAGAAAAATACTACAATCATTGGAAATACGGCATAACCTGTTTGTGAAAATCACAGGGTGTGCCAGTAAACCTTTGCTTCGAATTTAGGCTGAAATCGTTTACATCCGCAGAGTTTCGCACCAGGTTTAATCGGAATTTTCCTGAATTCATTCAAAGTATCCTGACGGGAGTCTCATTTTTCGGACCAGTTTGGTTTGAAGTTATTAATTTCAGTCAGGCCCACTGAGCGCTTGTTAATTCATTTCAAGGACGTTGTACCGAAAGGCAGTTGCTGTAAGTAATACTAAGGATCAGTCGATGAAATTGAGCGTAATGTCTAATGCCGCCTGGATGATGTCTGAGAAGATCGTCTCGGTGTTCGGCGTCATATTTGTGACCTCCTACGTGGCTAAGTCATTTGGCCCGACCATCTTCGGTCAGATGGCGTTTTCAACCTCGTTGTTCTCGATGGTGCAGACCGTAGCGATTTTCGGTACCGAAACCATCCTGTTCAAACGCATCAGCAAGAGCGCGCCGAAAGGCCTGCGGTTGATGGCGGTGGCGCGCACCTTGCGGTTGGTCTTATTGCTGCTGACCTCCATCCCGGTGTTGATTTGGGTGTGGTACAACATGCAGGAAAATTTCCTCGCATTTGCCCTGGCCTCGTTTATCTCTTCCGTATTTGTGACGCAGGATACGTTCAGCGTCTACAACAATGCGCGTCTGGCTTCCCGGCTTAACACGGTGGCTAACTCGGTGGGTCTGCTATTGGGCTTTATCCTGAGTTTCACCATTGCCTGGCTGCATCTCAATCCCTTGTGGCTGACGCTGTCGATTGTGCTGGTCACGCTGGTGCCGTACGTCATTAAACGGTCTAACTTTTACCGCGAAAATCAGGACATGGCGCCACCGCAGGAGAAGCGCAATACCTACCTGCGTTATCTGCTGTACGCCGGTTTACCGTTGGCCATTTCCAGCATCTTCATTTCCGTGCAGGTTAAGGCCGCCCAGATGTTTCTGGCGGGTATTGCCTCCGCTCGCGATCTCGGCCTGTTTGCTGCCGCCAATACCATTTCGGCGTCCTGGATATTCATTCCGGTTGCCATCATCACTTCCTGCTTCTCGGAGATCTTCCGGGAGCGCGGAGCAGCCGCCATCAAGCTCACTGCGCGGCTGAACGGCTATGTCATGGGTGTTTCATTGTTGTTGTTAGCGGTGATCGCGCTGTATGGCGAGCAAATCATCATCGCTTTGTATGGTCACGAGTACACACAGTCAGGGAGTCTCATTACGTTACTGTCGTTAGCAACCTGCTTTTCGGCAATGGGGACCGTAGCGTATCGCTACATGGTGAAAGAGGGCGGATTTAACTATCTGCTGAAGAAGATTATCTGCCTGATGGTGATCAGTCTGCCGCTGTCGTGGTGGCTGATCCAGGGCTACGGCATCATGGGTGCCGCCTGGAGCGTCTTCATCTCTGAACTTCTGTCCCTCACCGTAATGAATTACTTCTTCAATAACGGCGTCATTCAGAAGATTCAAGTTTCCTCACTCAACTACAAAACCTACAAATGAGGTCCGATATGCTCAAGTTGAAAGATGAACTCAGAAGAAGTGTCCAGTACTTCATCAAGAAGATGCCCTGGGCTTACCAGGACCGCATCTATTACTTTCATAAATTCCGCAAACTGCCCAATTTGCGTCAACCGAAAGTGTTTAATGAGAAGGTGCTGTACCGGAAATTCGTTTTTGGCGATTACCAAATCTATGGCCGCCTGTCGGATAAGTATTCGGTGCGCGAATACATCGCCGAGAAAGTGGGCAGCGAATACCTGATCCCACTGGTGTATGAGACCAGCGACCCGCACTCGCTGCATACGCTGCCGAGCTGGAAGAACACGGTGATTAAGCCCAATCACGGCTCTAATATGGTGGAAATCCTGCTGGAAGAGCCGGATGCGCTGAAGAAGCAGAAAATTATCAGTGACTGCCATCGCTGGTTGAAGACCGACTTTGCCAATGAAGCGCGTGAGATTCACTATCGCTACATCAAGCCTCGTATCCTGGTGGAGCAGTACATTGGTGATGGCAAAACCGCGCCGATTGATTACAAGTTCCACATGTTCAACAAGCGTGACGGCAGCTTTGAATATGTGCTGCAGGTGATTTACAACCGATGTAACCCGTTACTGTCGATGAATTTTTATGTGAACAACCTCAATGAGGCGTACCACAAAATTCGCGATACCGGGCTGGATGTGAATCCACAAATGGCGCAGTTACAGCACGCATTAGCGCTGAGTAAAACCCTGGCGAGCGATTTTGATTATGTGCGTGTGGACTGGTACATCGATGGTGATCGGATTTACTTTGGCGAGCTGACGTTTACGCCAGGTGCCGGGTTGGTGACCGGGTTGGACCGTGGATTAAACCAGATGATGGGTGATATGTGGATTCAAGACCGCCGCGGTACGCAGATACCGGGTGTGACGGTGCCGGAAGTCGCTATTCCAGCCGTATTGAAGAAAATTTGAGTATCACACAGCAAAATAAAAAACCCCGCTTAGCGGGGTTTTTTATTGGCTGCGATTAAGGCATCGGCCAATCAGCAGGCGTCTGGCTCATCACTTCAACGAAGGCGTTTTTAGAGATTTCCATGAAGTTGTGCAGATTTTCCATGCTCAGGGTAATGCCGAGCAGGCCGGTGACAAACCAGCATGACATGCCTACACCAATACCGCCGCACATCAGTGCCATCACGTGGTGACTGTTCTGACGCAGTTTAATTTTCATGGTGCTGGCAAAGAACATCATGATGGCGCTGAGCAGCTCCCAACGCATGACGATTAAACTGGTGGTTAACGTAGCCATCTGCAAAAACCTCTTCAAATCAGTAATATCCCTGACATTGATTGGACATCACTGGCGGCAAAGAAGGAGGGTCAGGGAGGCCCTTCTGGCCGTCTTACGCGGGGGTAAATCTGTGACTTGGGTCACATTATATCACTCGATTTGAAAGTTTGAACAAAATTTATACCTGGTATGGTAGAAAGATTTTTATCGAAGCGGGGGAGATGGCAGAGTCAAAGCGGGAAGGTGCGCCCGTGAAGGGCGCGCAGAATGTCACTGAACCGGGCAGCACTCGCCGGTTGTGCGCTGGGCAAAGCTGTTCATGTTTTCACTGCAATCGAAACTCAGCAGACGTGGACGCTGAATCATCGCCTGACGGCGCATGGTGTGACGATAGGCGGTCGGCGTCTGGGAAAACTGACGGCGGAACACGCGCGAAAATGTTTGCTGTGAATCGTAACCGTATTGCATCGCGATATCGAACACTGGACGCTGGGTCTGGCGTAACGCTTCAGCGGCCAGAGTCAGGCGGCGCTCACGAATATAGCCACCCAGCGTTTGTTTCGTCACGGTACGGAACATACGCTGCAGGTGCCATTTTGAGTAGCCGGATTTTGCTGCCACTTCATCGATCGACAGGGCCTTATCCAGATTTTCATCGATCCAGTGTGTCAGTGAATGAATGATTTCCTGTTGCATCATAGCCTCATCCTTCTGAAAGGTTTATCGGGTTTGAAATTCGAAGTTTTGATGGGGTGCGAGTATAATTCCTCAAGTTAACTTGAGGTAAAGGCCCTAAATGAAAAAAGAACGCAATTACCCAAAACCGGTGTTAACGCCGGGTGAAGTGGCGAAACGTAGCGGCGTGGCCGTTTCCGCGCTGCACTTTTATGAAACCAAAGGTTTGATTTTCAGTTCGCGCAATGGCGGCAATCAACGGCGTTACAGCCGCGATGTGCTGCGCCGGGTGGCGATTATCAAGATTGCGCAGCGCATCGGCATTCCGCTGGCGACTGTCAGCGACAGTTTGATGCACGTGCCGGCCAACAAGCGTATGTCGACGCAGGAGTGGGATGCGCTGACGCAGCACTGGCGTGAAGAGCTGGATAAGCGTATCGAGACCCTGACGCGCCTGCGCAACGATTTGGATGGGTGTATTGGCTGTGGCTGCTTATCGATGCGTGATTGTCCACTGCGCAATCCCGGTGACCGTCTGGCACAGCAAGGTTCGGGGGCGGTGTTACTCGATCCTGAGAAAGACGAGCACAAAGGTTAATCCGCTATACTTGCCGGGAGACTTTGACCGGCAAGGAAAACCGCATGATTACCGTTCACCATCTGGAAAATTCCCGTTCGCATCGCGTGTTGTGGCTGCTGGAAGAGCTGTCGGTGCCGTATCAAATTAAACGTTATCAGCGCGAGGACACGCTGCTGGCGCCAGAGTCATTAAAGAAAATCCATCCGCTGGGGAAGTCGCCGGTGATTACCGATGGCAATCGCGTGATCGCCGAGTCAGGGGCGATTTTGGAATATCTGCTGCAAAAATATGACAGCGAGCACCTGTTTGCTATCACGGATGAGGATGAGCAGATTCAGGCACGTTACTGGCTGCATTACGCGGAAGGGTCGCTGATGCCGCTGCTGGTAATGAAGCTGGTGTTTGGGCAGCTGGGGAAAAAGCCGGTGCCATGGATTTTACGCCCGGCAGGCATGGCATTGAGCAAAGGGATTCAGAAGGCATGGCTGAATAAGCAACTGAAGCTGCACGGTGGCGTGATTGAGCAGCATCTTAGTCAGCATCGTTATTTCGCCGGTTCGCGGTTTAGCCTCGCCGATGTGCAGATGAGTTTCCCGCTGCTGGCGTTGCAGATGCGGGGATCGTTGCAAGAGATGCCCGCCACCGCGCGCTGGCTGGAAGCGATGCAGCAGCGTGCTGCGTGGCAACGTGCGATTGAGCAGGGCGGGGCAATCACGTTCAATTAATGCACTAAGGTTAGCGCGGATCGCTGTGGGTTGGGTGCCATGCCCAACAAAGGCCCGCCCGATCGCAAAGGAATAACGCATCCATGCAGATCGGCCGCGCCGTCCATGGCGCGGACGCTTTGCTCTTCGGGCGGGCCTTTGCTGGTCCTCAAGTTGATCATCGCTTCAAAGGGCGGCCACTACTTACCTCTTGTGCGGCTGGATAGAGAGAATTATGCGATAAATGGCACAGGCCGCGATTTTCCATCCATTTATCGCGAGTGCGCTTTGCTCTTCGGACGACTCTTGCTGGTCCTCAAGTTGATCATCGCTTAAAAGGGCGGCCACTACTTACCTCTTGTGCGGCTGGATAGAGACCATTATGCGATAAATGGCACAGGCCACGATTTTCCATCCATTCATCGCGCGGACGCTTTGCTGCGCTTCAACTTGGTCATTGCCTCAAGTCGCAGCAATCTCATACGTTTGGTGCCATTGGTGAGGAAAAATTTGGCGATGAATGAAAAATATCGATATTTTCCAGCCAGTTCCACTCTCTTAAATTTCGCCTAAAGCAGTGTAACCACATTGTCAATCCGCATCAGTCTGCGCTTTATCCTGCCTGATAATCGATTAGTAGTTGAAAACCCCATAGCAAACGCCAGATAATCGTTTGCCTTTTTCCGTGTCCCCTTTTACGACCTGGAATACGCGGCTACGTAAACGTTTGCCTCTTTTCTCACTGAGATACCTTCACCAGGATGATGCGCAAACGCGGGCCGTGGGGCTCATTACATCTTAAAAAACGCAGAGGATTTACTATGTCTGGCGATTCACGCCCGGCCAGTGGAAAACTGGACGCCTGGTTCAACATCTCGGCACGCGGCAGCAGCGTGCGTCAGGAAATTTTGGCGGGGCTAACCACCTTTTTAGCCATGGTTTACTCCGTCATTGTCGTACCGGGTATGCTGGGTAAAGCCGGCTTCTCGCCGACTGCCGTGTTTGTAGCGACCTGCCTGGTCGCCAGCTTTGGTTCGATCATCATGGGATTGTGGGCCAACCTGCCCATGGCGATCGGCTGTGCGATTTCCCTGACCGCCTTCACCGCGTTTAGCCTGGTGCTGGGCCAGCACATTAGCGTCCCGGTTGCCCTTGGCGCGGTATTCCTGATGGGCTTGCTGTTCACGTTGATTTCGGTCACCGGGATTCGCGCCTGGATTTTGCGTAACTTGCCGATGGGCGTGGCGCACGGCACGGGAGTCGGTATTGGCCTGTTCCTGCTGCTGATTGCGGCTGATGGCATTGGTCTGGTTGTGAAGAACCCTGCGCCGGGCTTGCCGGTGGCACTCGGCCACTTCACCTCGTTCCCGGTGATTATGGCGCTGATCGGGCTGGCGGCCATCTTTGGTCTGGAAAAACGTCGTGTGCCAGGCGGGATTTTGCTGACCATCGTAGCGATTTCAGTGGTGGGTCTGATCTTTGATCCGGCTGTGACCTATCAGGGGCTGTTCGCTATGCCGAGCCTGAAGGATGCCAACGGCCAATCGGCTATGTTCAGCCTGGATATCATGGGCGCGTTGCAGCCAGTGGTTTTACCAAGCGTTCTGGCGCTGGTGATGACCGCGGTATTTGATGCCACCGGCACCATCCGTGCCGTGGCGGGCCAGGCGAATCTGCTGGATAAAGACGGTCAGATCATTAACGGCGGTCGCGCGTTGACCACCGACTCCGTCAGCAGCCTGTTCGCCGGTTTGGTCGGCGCTTCGCCTGCGGCGGTGTATATCGAATCGGCTGCTGGCACAGCCGCAGGCGGCAAAACCGGACTGACGGCGATTGTCGTCGGTCTGTTGTTCCTGTTGATTCTGTTTATGTCTCCGCTGGCCTATCTGGTTCCGGCCTACGCGACGGCACCAGCGTTGATGTACGTTGGCCTGCTGATGCTGAGCAACGTGGCGAAGATTGACTTCAATGACTTTGTCGATGCGATGTCGGGTTTGGTCACTGCCGTGTTCATCGTCCTGACTTGCAACATCGTAACCGGCATCATGCTCGGCTTTGGCTCGTTGGTGATTGGCCGCATCTTTGCGGGTGAATGGCGCAAGCTGAATGTCGGGACCGTAGTGATTGCGATTGCGCTGGTGACTTTCTACGCCGGTGGCTGGGCTATTTAACTTTTATAACCACTGATTTCCAGATAAGTCTCTTTCTGGTCCACGCCGCACGCAGGGTTGCCCCTTCGTGCGGCGTTTTGTTTTACACTTTCCTTCGCAACAACATCGCTTGAATAAATACGATTCGCCTAAGGAAAGCATGGAAATCTTCTTTACTATTCTCATCATGACGCTGGTGGTGTCACTCTCCGGCGTGGCGGCGCGCATATTGCCGTTCCAAATTCCCCTGCCGTTGGTGCAAATTGCCGCTGGTGCATTGCTGGCCGTGCCGAGCTTTGGCTTGCATGTCGATTTTGACCCCGAACTGTTCCTCGTGCTGTTCATTCCGCCGCTGCTGTTTGCCGATGGCTGGAAAACGCCGATTAACGAATTCCTGCACCACGGACGCGAGATCATGGGCCTGGCGCTGGTGCTGGTGCTGATTACCGTGGTCGGAATTGGTTATTTGATTTACTGGCTGGTGCCGGGTATTCCACTGATCCCTGCCTTCGCGCTGGCTGCGGTGCTGTCACCTACCGATGCCGTGGCGCTCTCCGGCATCGTCGGGGAAGGGCGTATCCCGAAAAAGATCATGTCGATTGTGCAGGGTGAAGCCCTGATGAACGACGCATCTGGCCTGGTTTCATTGAAGTTTGCGGTCGCGGTGGCGATGGGCACCATGGTGTTTACCTGGGGTGGCGCCAGCGTGGAGTTCCTCAAAGTGGCGGTCGGCGGTCTGGTCGCCGGCGTGGCGGTATGCTGGCTGTATGGTCGCTCGTTGCGTCTGCTGAGCCGCTGGAGCGGTGACGATCCGGCGACGCAAACCGTGCTGTTGCTGCTGCTGCCTTTCGCCTCTTATCTGATTGCTGAGCATCTGGGCGTGTCAGGTATCCTCGCGGCAGTTGCGGCGGGTATGACCATCACGCGCTCTGGCATTATCCGTCAGGCACCGCTGGCGATGCGTTTACGTGCGAATAGCGTGTGGCAGATGCTGGAGTTCGTCTTTAACGGCATGGTGTTCCTGATGCTGGGCCTGCAACTGCCGGACATTCTGGAAACTTCCGTCGCGCAGGCCAATGCCGATCCTAACGTTGAGCTGTGGATGTTGTTCACCGATGTTGCGCTGGTGTACGTCGCCTTGATGATTGTGCGCTTTGGCTGGCTATGGATGATGCAACGTGCCAGCCTGCGCTTTCTGAAAAAGAAACCGCTGGAGTTCTCCAACTACTCTTTCCGTGAGTTGCTCATCGCTTCCTTTGCCGGTGTGCGCGGTGCAATTACGCTGGCCGGTGTGCTGTCGATTCCACTGTTCCTCAGCAATGGCGAACCGTTCCCGGCGCGTTATGAACTGGTGTTTATCGCCACCGGCGTGATTCTGTTCTCGCTGTTTGTCGGGGTGATTCTGTTGCCGATACTGCTGCGCGGTATGGAAAGCCATGACAAGTCCGGGCACCGGCGGGAAGTGCAGCATGCGCGTGCGGCGATGGCCAATGTGGCGATCGAGAGCTTGCACAAGATGGAGCAGCGACTGGAGAACGATACCGAAGAGAATATCGATCCTGAGCTGTTAAAAGAGGTGAGCTTACGCGTGATCGGCAATCTGCGCCGTCGCGTGGTGGGTAAAGACGAGGTTGATCAGGCGTTGTTTGCCGAAAACCTGGAGCGTCGCTTCCGCCTGACTGCGCTGCGTGCTGAACGTGCCGAGGTTTACCATCTGCGTGCTACTCAAGAGATTTCGAATGAGACAATGCAGAAACTGCTGCGCGATCTCGATTTGCTGGAAGCGTTGCTGATTGAGAAAGAGGAATAACGCAGGCGGTGTGCTGGCCTGGGCACCTCTGCTGCTGCCGGGCCTTCCTCGCGCCGCTGACGCGGAGCCTTCGTCTTCCACGTCGTGCCGGGCGGACCGTTCGGGTAAGGCCATCCAGGCCAACCCGAACTGCCAGTCGCATCCCTGCGCCAGGCTCCTGGCCCAACGTAAAAGCCTCAGCGCTGCGGATAGCCCTTGCAGCAGCAGAGGCGCCCTGGCCTCTACTATTGTGCCCTTTTCTAGCAATCCGCACTGAAGTGTTAGAACGGCACGCAGACTGCGATATCATCCGTCAGCTTAGCTGACAATCAGTGTTCCTCTACGGGGAATTTTAATGCGCTCCTCATGGCTACACCGACAACTTGGGTGGCTCGTCCGGCCAATGCTCGCGGCAGCAATCTATCCACGCCTGCGCACTGCGTGACAAATAACTTCCTTCACGCCAAATCAACCCCAGGCTCCATTGCAACTCCGATTCCAGCGGCAGCCATAGCAGCGATTGTTTATCCAGCCGCTGGCAAATCGGCTCCGGCAGAATCGCCAGCCCCATTCCCGCTTGTACCATCGCGGCCAGAAAATCCCATTGCGCGCTGCGTACGGCAATATCCGGTGTTAATCCCAGGCGTTGGAACGCTTTCATTAGCTGGCGGTTGAGTGAGAACTCTTCATTCAAAATCAGCAGTGGATGGTTTGCGAGTTCTGCCAGCCCAAGGCTGCTGCGGTTGAGCCACTGTGCGTTGCGTGGCAACAACACACAGAGTGGATGGCGCATCAGTTCCAGCGTTTTAAGCGGCAAATCGGCATCAACAGGCAGCGCAGTGAGGGCGATATCCAGCCCGCCATTCAGCACGGCCTGCTGCACCGTTAAGCCGCCGGATTCGACAATCTTCAATTGCACACCTGGATAGCGGCGGCGAAACGCGGAGATCGAACCGGCGATCTGCATCCCGACCATCGGCGGAATGCCCAGCCGCAGCTCACCGGTTTTCAACTCATTGATATCGCCAATCTGTGCTTCGAGTTGATGAAACTCTTGCAGAATCGCCAGCCCACGCTGATACACCGCCTGACCGCTATCGGTGAGATGCAGTTTGCGTCCCTCACGCAGCAGCAGCGTACAGCCGAGTTCGTCCTCGAGCTGGCGCAGCATTTTGCTGATGGTGGGTTGTGTGACATAGAGTTTCTCAGCAGCACGCGTGAAACTTTGCTGTCTTACCACCTCGGTGAAATAACGCAGGGCGCGGACGTCCATAAATCATTCCTTTTTGGCATAGTTTTAATGATTTTAATTCATTTCTTTCGCAGTTTGGCGCGGATTTATACTAAGCCCAACGTTTAATTCTGGGGAGAAAGAAAAATGGCGCTTGCATTGAGTCCGCGCAGAACGGACATCCTGCAACGTGTTTTTGTGCCATTGCAGTTGGTGCTGTATATCGGCCTGTTTATGGCCAGCGACAAACTGGTGAGCTGGCTGCATCTGCCGCTGCCCGCCAATGTGGTGGGGATGGTGCTGCTGTTGCTGTTAATCATGACGCGCGTGGTGCCACTGCGTTGGGTGAAAGCCGGTGCCAACTGGTTGCTGGCAGAAATGCTGCTGTTCTTTATTCCGGCGGTGGTGGCGGTGGTCAATTATAGCGATTTACTGCGCAGTGAAGGCTGGCGTATCTGTGTGGTGATTGCGGTCAGTACTTTGTTAGTGCTGGCGGCGACCTCGCTGGTGGTCGATCGCCTGTACCGCTTCGAACTGGCGCGTGCGGCGCGTAAGCAGGCACATCATGGCTGATTTCATCATTAGTCTGCTCTGTCTGGCACTGACGTTGCTGGTTTATTACATCAATAAGCGCCTCTATCGTCGCAAACAAACACTGTTGCTGATGCCGCTGGTGATGACGCCGGTGGTACTGGTTGCGCTGCTGTTGCTGACGCACGTTAGTTGGAAGGATTACATTGCCGAGAGCCACTGGCTGATCTGGCTACTGGGCCCGGCAACGCTGGCGTTTGCCGTGCCCGTGTATGAGAACCTGGAGATTATTAAGCGTCACTGGCTGTCGTTGAGTGTCGGCGTGTTAACTGCCACGCTGGTGGCGGTGTGCAGTTCGGTATGGCTGGCACGGCTGCTGATGCTGCCGGAAACCATCCAGCGCAGCCTTGCTGTGCGTTCGATTACCACGCCGTTTGCCCTCGCAGCCGCGCTGCCGATTGGCGGTCAGCCGGATTTGGTGGCGCTGTTTGTGGTGATCACCGGGGTGTTTGGCATGGCGGTGGGCGATGTGCTGTTTCTGCGGATTGCCATCAAGCAGGGCGTGGCAAAAGGCGCGGGGTTTGGTGCTGCGTCGCACGGTGCTGGCACGGCTCGCGCTTATCAATTAGGTCAGCAAGAGGGCGTGGTATCGAGCCTGGTGATGATGCTGTCAGGCGTGGTGACGGTGATTTTAGCACCCCTATTGAGCCACTTGTTGTGGGCGGCCTGATGGTCGCTTTTTGCGCACTGTCATCGATTTTTACGTAAAGGTTTCCAAATAAAGTTGTCTCCTGCTGCCAGGCTGTTACCCTTTGCGCCGACTTATTTGTCCTTCATGGAGTGGAATCATATGTTTAAGCAACTTGTTACTGGAAGCGTATTGGGTCTGGCACTGCTGAGCAGCGGCGCGCAGGCGATTGAGGGCAGTGTTGACGTGGGTGAGCATAGCACCAACCTGAACCTTGGCCTCGGCACCACCTCTCCTGGCCTGTTCCTGAAAGGCAACTGGCTGCGCAGCGATCATGATGGCAGCACCTACGGCCTGGGCGCGGGCTACAACATCGATTTTGGCGACTTCCGCATTGCCCCTACCGCCAAAGCGCTGTTTACCCACCCAGAAGATGGTCGTGATGGCTTCACTGTGGCCGTTGGTGCTGGTGCGCAATATAACTTCAACAGCATGTGGGGCCTGTACGGCGAATACTACTATGCGCCAGAAGCGTTCTCCGATCGTCTGGACAGCTATAAAGAAGCGTCTGGTGGCCTGAGCTTCACGCCGATCTCACTGCTCAACCTGCGTGTGGGTTATCAGTACATCGAGCTGAACAACAAAGGCGACCGCAAAGACAACGTGCTGGTCGATGGCCCATATGTGGGTGCGTCACTGCGTTTCTGATGATGGCATCCGATGCACCTGATGGCGCAGCGGATTCATTATTACGTATAAGGAATGCCGCCCATTTGGGCGGCATTTTTTGTTTAGTGCGCTTTGCCCTGCGAAATCCCTGCGCCAGTTTGTGAACGAATAAACTGACCGCGGAATTTAGCCCGCTCTTCAGCACCCTGTCGCGAGTGATCGGTAATCGAGAACAGCCAGGTACCGATAAACGCCGCCGCCATTGAGAACAGCGCCGGATACTCATACGGATAAACCGGCGTGGCATGCCCCAACACCTGCACCCAGATGGTCGGCCCGAGGATCATCAACACAACCGCCGTAATCAATCCCAGCCAGCCGCCAATCATCGCGCCGCGCGTGGTCAGCTTCGACCAGTACATCGAGAGCAAAATAATCGGGAAGTTACAGCTGGCCGCAATCGAGAACGCCAGACCGACCATAAAGGCGATGTTCTGTTTCTCAAACGCGATACCCAGCACAATCGCCACCACACCCAGAATCAGTACGGTAATTTTCGAGACGCGCAGCTCATCACGTTCGGTCGCCTGACCTTTACGGATCACGCTGGCATACAGGTCATGTGATACCGCAGAAGCACCAGCCAGCGTCAGCCCGGCAACAACGGCCAGGATCGTGGCGAAGGCCACCGCCGAGATAAAGCCAAGGAACAGACTGCCGCCCACTGCATTCGCCAGATGCACCGCCGCCATATTGGTGCCACCAATCAGAGCGCCAGAAGCATCTTTGAAGGCTGGATTTGCGCCGACCAGCAGAATCGCGCCAAAACCAATGATAAAGGTGAGGAAGTAGAAATAGCCCATAAAGCCGGTGGCCCAGAACACGCTCTTACGCGCTTCACGTGCATCCGCCACGGTAAAGAAGCGCATCAGAATATGCGGTAAGCCAGCGGTGCCGAACATCAATCCAAGACCAAGGGACAGTGCCGATATCGGATCTTTCACCAGACCGCCCGGTTGCATGATCGCGGCACCTTTCGGATGGGCCGCCATCGCTTCGGTAAACAGCGTGTTGAAGCTGAAGCCGGTGGCTTTCATGACCATAATCGCCATAAAGCTGGCCCCAAACAGCAGTAGCACGGCTTTGATGATCTGTACCCATGTGGTGGCCAGCATGCCGCCAAACAGCACATACATCACCATCAAAATCCCCACCAGTACCACCGCGATATGATAATCGAGGCCAAACAGTAGCTGGATGAGTTTGCCCGCACCCACCATTTGCGCAATCAAATACAGCGCCACGACGACAAGCGAGCCACAGGCCGACAGGGTACGAATCGGTTTTTGCTGCAGGCGATATGACGCCACATCGGCAAAGGTATAGCGCCCGAGGTTACGTAAGCGCTCCGCAATGAGGAACAGAATCATCGGCCAGCCCACCAGGAAGCCGAGCGAGTAGATCAACCCATCGTAGCCCGAGGTGTAAACCAGCGCCGAGATACCGAGGAACGAGGCCGCAGACATAAAGTCACCCGCCATCGCCAGACCGTTCTGGAAGCCGGTAATATTGCCGCCCGCCGTGTAGTAGTCGCTGCGTGAACGGGTGCGTTTGGAGGCCCAATAGGTGATGCCGAGCGTCGCCGCTACAAACACCACAAACATAATGATGGCTTCGTAGTTGGTGGCCTGTTTTTGCACCGCGCCGGTAATGGCGTCGGCGGCAAACACGCTGGCAGGCACTACCGCTAACAAGGCTGAGAACAGGCGCTTCATGATTTCACCTCGCTCAGGATCTGTTTGGTCAGGCGATCAAACTCGCCGTTAGCGCGCCAGACATAGACGCCAGTGAGCAGAAACGACACCACAATTAGGCCAACGCCGATGGGTATGCCGCGTGTGACATTGGTGCCTTCATGCAGCGGCGTACCGAGCCAGCCAGGGGCAAAGGCAATCAGCAAAATAAAGCCGACGTACAACACCAGCATGATGATACTGAGCATCAGCGCAAAGGCCTGGCGCTTGTGCACCAGTTCCTGAAAACGCGGGTTACTCTCGATTTGTTGCCAGACTGCTTCCTGTTGATTTAGGGCTTCGTTCATCACAGTTTCTCCAGAGGAAAGGCAGGCAGATATCTCACGATTAAATGATTTAAGCTGCTGAATATTCTAGTTATATAGGTTATGCGATGGTGAAAAGCGTACGGCGTAAGGTGGGGATGACGGAGAGTAGCCTGCCGTGAACAGGCTGACACTCTCCGTCGCGTCGATGCCGATTAAGGCATGGTGATGGACTGCTTCTCCTCCAGCAATTTCTCTACCACGCCCGGATCGGCCAGGGTAGAGGTATCGCCGAGATTACTGGTATCGCCCGCCGCGATTTTGCGCAGAATACGACGCATAATCTTGCCGGAGCGGGTTTTTGGCAGCGAGTCGGTCCAGTGCAGCACATCCGGCGTGGCAATCGGGCCGATCTCTTTACGTACCCAGTTGCGCACTTCGGTATACAACTCTGGCGATGGCTCTTCGCCGTGGTTCAGCGTGATATAAGCATAGATCGCCTGGCCTTTAATGCTGTGAGGAATCCCCACAACCGCCGCTTCCGCAATCTTCGGATGCGACACCAGCGCCGATTCAATCTCTGCGGTGCCGAGGCGATGGCCGGAAACGTTCAATACGTCATCAACGCGGCCGGTAATCCAGTAGTAGCCATCTTCATCACGGCGTGCGCCGTCACCGCTGAAATAGCGGTTTTTGAAGGTGGAGAAATAGGTTTGTTCAAAACGTTCATGATCGCCGAACAACGTACGCGCCTGACCTGGCCATGAATCGTTGATCACCAGGTTGCCTTCGGTCGCCCCTTCCAGCGTGTTACCTTCGTTATCCACCAGAGCGGGCTGCACGCCAAAGAACGGCTTGGTGGCCGATCCGGCTTTCAGCTCAATCGCGCCTGGCAGCGGCGTAATCATGAAACCACCAGTTTCGGTCTGCCACCAGGTATCAACAATCGGGCAGCGGCTGTCGCCAATCTTCTTGTAATACCACTCCCAGGCTTCCGGGTTGATTGGCTCGCCGACAGATCCCATGATGCGCAGGCTGCTGCGGCTGGTACCTTCAATGGCCTTGTCGCCTTCGGCCATCAGGGCGCGGATGGCGGTTGGCGCGGTATACAACAGCGTCACCTTATGCTTATCGACCACTTCTGCCATTCGGCTCGGCTTCGGCCAGTTCGGCACGCCTTCAAACATCAGAGTGGTGGCACCGCAGGCCAGTGGGCCGTAAATCAGATAGCTGTGTCCGGTGATCCAGCCCACATCGGCGGTGCACCAGTAGACATCATCCGGATGGTAATCAAACACATATTTGAAGGTGCTGGCGGCATACACCAGATAACCGCCGGTGGTGTGCAGCACGCCTTTCGGTTTGCCGGTGGAACCGGAGGTATAAAGGATAAACAGTGGATGCTCGGCTTCAACCGCGACCGGTTCGTGCTGATCGCTGGCCTTCGCCACCAACTCGTGCCACCAAAGATCGCGGCCTTCGCGCCAGCCGGTGTCTTTACCGGTGCGCTTGAACACCACCACGTTTTTCACGCTGGTGACGCTCGGGTTATTCAGTGCATCATCGACGTTTTTCTTCAGCGGAATGCTGCGTCCGGCGCGCACCCCTTCATCTGCGGTGATCACCAGTTTAGCGTTGGAATCTACTACGCGACCGGCCACCGCTTCCGGTGAGAAACCGCCGAAAATGACGGAGTGCACTGCGCCAATACGCGCACAGGCCAGCATCGCCACGGCCGCTTCCGGCACCATCGGCATATAGATGGCGACGACATCGCCTTTCTTCACGCCGAGGCTCAGCAGCACGTTGGCAAAACGGCACACGTCACCGTGCAGTTCACGGAACGTAATGGTTTTACTTTCGCTGGCGTCATCGCCTTCCCAGATAATCGCCGGGTGATCGCCACGCGTCTGCAAATGACGGTCAAGGCAGTTGGCGGCGAGATTCAGCGCACCGTCTTCATACCAGCGAATCGAAATATTGCCGGGGGCAAAGGAGGTGTTTTTCACCTTGCTGTAAGGCTTGATCCAGTCGAGGATTTTACCTTGCTCACCCCAAAAGGCGTCGGGATCGTCAACCGATTGTTGATACAGCGCCGCATACTGGTCGGCATTAATCAGGGCATTCGCTGCGACGGCAGCGGGTACAGGATGCTTATGTATTTGGCTCATGGCTGACCTCCTTGAAGATGTTAATCATATGTCAATCAAAGGTTAATTGAAGAGCGTGACTGGGCTTTGTTTCTATTTTGTAGTCTGGATCACGACCTTTTGTATGCCTGAAAAGCGCCCGAATTCATACTGTTCATCACCGAAACCAATGAGACCTAATCTGTGGTTTTTCGCGGAATCAGACGTTGTCGCTGGTTAAATAATCAGCAAACGCGCCAGGCGGTTTTTTGCCCGATATTGAATAGCTATGCGGAAAATTATCGAATTAACACTTTTCATAACAGCGAGTTATGACTAAACGTAAATGTCAGCATTTTATGCTACTAACCTGCGCAGGATTTAAGCTAACCCCCCAGGGCTTGCAATTACCGTAGTGAAAATGGTACTTATCTCGGCCCTGTTCAGCAGGTATCTACTCAGGCTACATCATCGCGCAGGCGCAAAATGCTTACGCAGTCGTGTTTGATGCGGTCCACTATAACCCTCTATTTTATCGGGCTTTTGCTCACTTCCCTGTGTGTCATGTCTCCTGCACCTTCGCAGCGGAGCAAAGGGGTTTTTACTGAGGAAAATAACGCGTTATGAAAGGTTTTAAGCTCACCCTTGCCTGGCAAATTTTGATTGCCCTGATTCTCGGCGTTATCGTCGGGACCGTGCTGCATAATCAGCCAGACGATCGTGAATGGTTAATCACTAACATTCTTACCCCTGCAGGCGACATCTTTATTCATCTGATCAAGATGATTGTGGTGCCGATTGTGATTTCATCTCTGATCGTCGGCATTGCTGGCGTCGGAGATGCGAAAAAGCTGGGACGTATTGGTGTCAAAACCATCGTCTATTTTGAAGTGATCACCACCATTGCCATTGTGGTCGGCATCACGCTGGCCAACGTATTCCAGCCCGGTAGTGGCATTGATATGTCGACGCTGGTAACGGTGGACATCTCTAAATACGAAGCCACTACGGAAGCGGTGCAGGGTGCCCCTCACGGTCTGGTGACCACCATTCTGTCGCTGATCCCGCAGAACATTTTCGCTTCGCTGGTGAAGGGCGATATGCTGCCAATCATCTTCTTCTCGGTGCTGTTTGGTATGGGCTTGTCAGCGCTGCCTTCAGAACATCGTGATCCGCTGGTGACCGTGTTCCGTTCCGTGTCTGAAACCATGTTTAAAGTGACGCACATGATCATGCGTTATGCGCCAGTCGGCGTGTTCGCGCTGATTGCGGTCACTATCGCTAACTTTGGTTTTGCCTCGCTTTATCCGCTGGCCAAGCTGGTGCTGCTGGTGTACGTGGCGATTCTGTTCTTTGCCTTCGTGGTGCTGGGAACGGTCGCGCGCATGTGTAAACTGCGTATTACCACGCTGATGCGCATCCTGAAAGATGAGCTGATTCTGGCCTATTCCACCTCCAGTTCAGAAACCGTGCTGCCACGCATTATGCAGAAGATGGAAGCCTACGGTGCACCGAAAGCCATCACCAGCTTCGTGGTGCCGACCGGTTACTCATTCAATCTCGATGGATCAACGCTGTATCAGAGCATCGCGGCGATCTTTATCGCACAGCTCTATGGAATCGATCTGTCGCTGACCGATGAAATCATTCTGGTGTTGACGCTGATGGTGACCTCGAAAGGGATTGCTGGCGTACCGGGCGTGTCCTTCGTGGTGCTGCTGGCAACGCTGGGCAGCGTGGGTATTCCACTGGAAGGCCTGGCGTTTATCGCCGGTGTGGACCGCATCATGGATATGGCGCGTACCGCATTGAACGTGATCGGTAATGCGCTGGCAGTGCTGGTCATTGCTCGCTGGGAAAACCAGTTCGACACCCAACAAGCCGAAGCCTACGAGCTGGAACTGCGCACGCAGAAAGCCAGTTAAGGCACAACGGTCGCTTTAATGGCGACTTCGGAACCTCAGACATCGTTCTGTTTCTTAAACCCGCCATCCGGCGGGTTTTTTTATATCATTTCAAGACGCGTCCTGGATGTTTCACTGCCATAACTGCGCTTTATTTTATACCCACCATAACCACTATTGATTTTGTTTTTGTGGTTATGGTGGGTATATAATTAGCGCTAAGATGACAGGAGGCTTAATTGAGCAGCAGGGAGCTGATCAGGATGTTGTTGGACCGCGGTTGGGTATTAGACCGCGTGAAAGGCAGCCATCATGTGTTTGTGAGAGCAGATAAGGCTTATCACATTTCACTTCCTCATCCTGAAAAAGACCTGGCAACTGGAACATTACGTAAACTAATGAAGTTAATGGACTGAACGTATACGGGGGCTCAGCCCCGATTTGGAAAAATTAGCAATGCCAGTTGCAGCAGGCATTGCAATGAATTCCTGCCTAAATATTCCTTTAGAGAGGACTGAACATGAGATTCCCCGTTTATCTGCATAGGATAGAGGACAATAGTTGGTCAGGTTTTGTGCCGGATGTAGAGGGATGTTTTTTTGCAGGTAAAAGTGTGGACGATGCGCTGCGCGACGCACTTAACGCGATTGATTCACACGTAGAATCTTTAGCGGATGCAGGTAAAACCATCCCTAAGGCGGCAGCCATTGAGACACATATTCACGATGAAGAGTGTCAGGGAGGATACTGGGCATTCGTAGAGATCGATCTGAGTCGCTATGAAGGTAAAGCGATAAAGCTCAATATCACTCTGCCACAAAATCTACTCAGCAAAATTGACAGCTATGTCGAGTCACATCGCGAATATGGGTCGCGCAGCGGTTTTCTGGCGGAGCTAGCGCGCAGAGAATTAGCGAACGCGTAGAGATCACATCTAACAACTACCCGCCATCCGGCGGGTTTTTTTCGTCTGCTTCAGTAAAAAGTACAAAAACTTGACCACCAGACAGGAATTAACAATTCAAAATGGTATATAGTTTTTTGAATAAATTATTCGTTCACAGGAGTGCATGATGCAGATCGATCTCAGCCAGATGATCACCGAAGGCCGTAACCCGGCGAGCCAAAACATTGACGAGCTATCCACCGAAGCGATGCTGCGCGTCATTAATGATGAAGACAAAAAAGTGGCGCTGGCGGTGGAGGCGATTGTGCCGCAGATCGCACAGGTGGTGGATGCGATTACCGCAGCCTTCAGCAAAGGCGGACGCCTCATTTATTGCGGAGCGGGCACGTCGGGCCGTCTCGGTATTCTCGATGCCAGTGAGTGTCCGCCAACTTTCGGCACGCCGCGCTCGCAGGTCGTCGGTTTAATTGCTGGCGGCCACACCGCGATTTTGCAGGCGGTGGAGAACGCGGAAGATAACGTCGAACAGGGTGCACAGGATTTAAAGGACATCGATTTCAACGCTAATGATGTACTGGTGGGGATTGCTGCCAGTGGCCGTACGCCCTATGTATTGGGCGCGTTAGCCTATGCGAAACAGCAGGGTGCTTTCAGCGCGGCATTAACTTGCAATCCCAACAGCCCCATGTCGCAAGCCGCCGATGTGGCGCTCACCCCGGTGGTGGGGCCAGAAGTCGTCACCGGTTCCTCGCGCATGAAAGCGGGTACAGCGCAAAAGCTGGTGCTCAATATGCTGACTACTGGTGCCATGATCCGCAGTGGCAAGGTGTATGGCAACCTGATGGTCGATGTTGAAGCCACCAACCAAAAGCTGGTGCAGCGCCAAATCAATATCGTGAAACAGGCCACTGACTGCGACGAAGCCACCGCGCAGCAGGCGCTGAACGCGTGTCATGGGCACTGCAAAACCGCCATTGTGATGGTACTGGCAGGATTGGATGCCAACGAAGCCAAAGCGCTGCTGAAGCACAACAGCGGCTTTATCCGTAACGCATTGCGTGACGCAGGAGCGCAATAATGGCCGCCATCACCGAAGGACTGCTGCGCGATATCCTGCAAGCGGTAGGAGGTGCGCATAACATCGTGCAGTGCGGTAACTGCATGACGCGCCTGCGCCTCACGCTCGCGGATGCCGCTCTGGTGGATCACGCCAGGTTGAAAACGCTGCCCGGCGTATTGGGGGTGATCGACAGCGATGCGCAACTGCAAATCGTTCTTGGTCCCGGCAAAGCGCAAACTGCCGCAGAGAAAATGCAGGGATTACTGAATAACGATGAAGCGGAAAAGCCGCAGGATCTCAGCACCCTTGCCGCCGCTCAAAAGCAGCAGATGAAAGCGAAGCAAACCAGCGCGCTGCACCGTTTTCTTTCCTGTTTTGCCACCATCTTCACCCCCCTGATCCCCGGTTTTATTGGTGCCGGTTTGCTGCTGGGATTTGCCACGCTGATTGAGCAGATTTTCCACCTCAACCAGCCCGGCGAACATGCGCAGTGGCTGCTGGATACCGTGGCCTACATGAAAGTGTTCGGCAAGGGGCTGTTTACCTTCCTCAGTATCCTGATTGGCTATAACGCGCAGAAAGCCTTTGGTGGCACTGGGGTGAACGGTGCCATTATCGCCTCGCTGTTTGTGCTGGGTTATATGCCAAAAGCCACGGTGGGTTATTACAGCGGAATGTCAGATTTTTTTGGCATGGCGATTGACCCGCGCGGTAATATTATCGGCGTATTATTGGCGGCGATATTCGGTGCGTGGATTGAGAAACAACTGCGTAAAATTATCCCCGATAATCTCGACATGATTTTGACATCGTTACTCACGTTATTAATTACCGGTGCCATTACCTTTATGGTGATTATGCCGATTGGCGGTGAGTTATTTAAAGGCATGTCGTGGTTGTTTATTCATCTCAATAACAACCCCTTTGGCTGCGCTATTTTGGCCGGTCTGTTTTTGATTGCGGTGATGTTCGGGATTCATCAGGGCTTTATCCCGGTCTATTTCGCGTTGATGGAAACTCAGGGATTCAACTCGCTATTCCCGATTCTGGCGATGGCAGGCGCAGGCCAGGTGGGCGCGTCATTGGCGCTGTGGTGCAAGGCCGATAAGCATTCTCTGCTGCGTACGCAAATCAAAGGCGCAATAGTGCCGGGCCTGTTGGGTGTGGGC
The DNA here is from genome assembly GCF_051336905.1 of Pantoea sp. C8B4. NCBI lineage: Bacteria > Pseudomonadati > Pseudomonadota > Gammaproteobacteria > Enterobacterales > Erwiniaceae > Pantoea > Pantoea sp. C8B4. Next base: position 256,699 of record NZ_JBGMNK010000003.1, on the reverse strand, counting down.
GAACCTTTGATTTATGGCGTTACGCTGCCGCGCCTGAAGCCATTTATTACTGCCTGTTGTGGCGGTGCGCTGGGTGGATTCTTCATTGGCTTGGTGGCCTGGCTCGGTCTGCCGGTGGGGATGAATACGGTGTTTGGGCCTTCCGGATTGGTTACGTTGCCGCTGATGACCTCTTCACAGGGGATCTTTGCCGGTATGGCAGTCTATCTCGCGGGGTTAATTGTCGCGTGGGTCGGCGGATTTGCCTTCACCTGGTGGGGCGGGACCAAAGGCGTCGATTTAAGCTGACATCGTCGCTGTTCACCGTAGTGGCACAGCGTATTGTGTCGCTGCGGTGGACCGGAAAGTGAGTCTGATATTGCCCGCAGCAGTGGGGAAAAGCCGGTGTCCCCCTCGATATCGCGCGCTCGGAAATGTGATTTTTGTCACTTTTTTGCACTTCACCGTATCGCTTAGCCTGGTGCTAATGTCGCCAATAATGCCGTGCCATTCGTAAGTAAACTGCTAAGGAAAAATAAAGAAATTATTAATAAGATAGCAGGCTAATGATTGTAAACTTCTGGACTCAATTATCTCCCAAAGTATTTCCCGTCTCACAAATATTTCGCCATGATGACAACGGGTTATCCCGAATTACCTTTTGCGTCCGATGGCAGAAAAGTCTATACCTAAAGCCAATTAATCTATAAAAACAGAATTAACTCTTTATTCGCTGCACCAGACTTTCTTCACACAGTGGTTCTCTGAAATGAATTGCACATCGGGGTTGGTATTATTCCTGCCGCTTTATCCCCTCGCGATGAATTTAACGCTGTTGCAATAACAGCGTGGACGCTGCACGCCCACTGGAGGAAGTATGAAGTTCACATTAAATCCGATTGCGTTCGGAATATTAGCCGCGCAAGCGCTGTTTTATCCGGCAATAAGCGCGCAAGCCATTACGTTGGGAAGCTATTCACCGCAGGTGAATGACAACCTTTTTGGCGAGCAGAATATTAACGTCAACGGCAGCAATGAAACGCTGACCGGCAATCCTGATTTTGCCCCGGGAACGGATGGTTCCGTGAGTTCGAGCCTGGGGCAGGTGAACATTACATCGGGTGCGCAGTTTCTGAATCAGACGCGTCTTGATCCCGGTCCGCAGAACTTCGCCATCACCGTACCCGATCCGACCACGGGCGGTAACACCACCTTCCAGGTCTACAACTCCGCCAGCCTGGTGGCACAAACGCCAGTGACTTCCGATACCGCCGTGCCGGACGTGGTCAACGTTAACGGCGATCAATACATCAACACGCGCATCGCGGATGTTTCCAACGGTGGCCTGCTTAATGTGAATATTGGGCAAGCGAATGCCGCCAGTAGCGCCAGCACCAACAGCTGGAGCATGGCAGCGAAGCAAACCACGCTGTTTCAGGTGGGCAGCAACAGCACGCTGAACTGGAACTCCAACAATCGCATCAGCTTCTTCGGCACTGCTGCGACACCGGATGGTGCAGGCGCCACGCAATCCTTTCAGGTGCAGAACCTTGCGACCTACAACGGCAGCGTGAATGTGCAAACGCTGGATGGCGTCACACACACCTTCACCGTCACCAGCGCCAGCGAATTGCAGACTTACAATAACTGGCTGATTGGTCAGTTGCAGACGGACAATCTGGATAAAGCCAACTACCTGACCGAGTTCAACAAAGCGGTTACCGTCACCAATGGCAATATTGTGTACGACGTCAGCGCCACGCCGCCGGATGAAGTCACGCAGCCGATTGGCAACCGCATCGTGGTCAATGCCGATGGCCCAGACGCTCGCGTCAATCTCGCGGCGGGCAACACACTGGAAGTCGTGGGTTCGACAGGCGGGGCGATTAAAGCCTCCAACGGCGCGCAGGCGGTGATTGATGGCAAGCTCGCCAGCCGCGGCACCCTCGCCAATAACGGCACGGCACTGGTGCTCTCTGACCAGAGCAGTGGCAGCACCAGCACCACTGGCGTCATTAATGGCGGGTTCCTCAATCGTCAGGATGGCACCGGCATCGGCTCCACCGGTTATGGTGCCAACGGTGTGCTGGTGCAGAGCGGCAGCGCGTTTAACAACAACGGCATCGTGAATCTCGCTACCATCGGCAGTAACTCGCAGTATGGCGTGGCGGGGATTCGGCTGGAAGATGAGGCGACATCCAGCAACAGCGGCAATATCAACGTTGGCGTAAATGGTTCCAGTGCACGCGGCACCGCCTCTGGTGTGCTGCTGACAGCACCGACCTCCCTCTTCACCAACAATGCCGATGGGCAAATTTATATTGGCCGTGGCCCGCAAAATAGTCTGACCGACAGCGTAGCGGATACCGCGATGAATCAAAGCGGACTCACTAGCGGGATTGCGCTGGTGGCCAACGGCAGAGCGATCAACAACGGCAATATCGTGATTGGCTCAAAGGTGCAGAACGCGGCAGGCATGTCTGCAACGGGGGCCAGCGGCGTCACCATGGTCAATAACGGCACTATTGATGTGAATGGTGCTGCCGCGAGCGTGCCGCGTGAGAACGTGGGGATGTTGGTGACCAACAGCAGCGGCACCATCGATAACAGTGGCACCATCAACCTCAACGGCGTCAACGGTACGGGTGTGAAGGTGGTTGCCACCAATGGCAATACCGCGTCTGCCAGCTCAACGGGGGCCATCAACGTGGCCGGGGGGGCCGATCCGGCCAGCGGCACGCGTAACTTTGGTGTGTGGGTGGAGGGGCAGGGCTCCGGGCAGGCGAGCGCGGACGTCAACGGCCCGGTGAATCTAAGCGGCACGGGCGCGATTGGCGTGCACGCGCGCGGCAATGCCACAGTGGAAGTTGATGCCAACGCGATACCGACGTTCAGTAGCGGCAGCAATCAAATCGCTTTCTTCGCCTATGGCCCCAATGCGCGAATCAACGTGGCGGGCAATAATCCCTTCAATGTTACGACTTCCAATTCGACACTGTTCCGCGTTGAGCAGGGCGCAGATTTTGATGGCACCGATCTGTCGCTCACGGCATCAGGTGCAGGTTCTGTGGCGGTAAACGGCAGCGGCACCGGCGGTACCGAAGTGAACACCCGCAATGCCACGCTGAACGTCAGTGGTGCGGGGGCGACCGGCGTCAACATCGAAGGCGGCGCAACAGGCACCATCGACAATGACACCACTATCAACCTCACCGGCAATAACGCCATTGGCGCGATTGTCGATGGGCAGAAACATACGCTGGCGGGCAGCAACAGCGGGGCGCCGGTGGCCAGCACCACGTTAAGTTCTGCTGCGGCACTCAATTCGTCGCAAAGCGGGTTGATCGGCTATCTGGCACGCAATCGGGCCCAGCTCAATAACACCGGCGACATTGCTTTCAGCGGCGCGAATGCCACCGGCATACGCGTGGAGAGCGGTGCGACTGGCACCAACAGCGGTAACATCAATATTAATGACGGCGGAACCGGTATTGCGCTCAACAGCAGCGGCAGCACGGCCAATACCACGGCTAACAACAGCGGCAATATCAATGTCAACGGCGGCAGTGCCACCAACCGCAGCAGAGGCGTGAGCGCCAGCGGTAGCCGGGCGATTGCTAACCTCAACAGTGGCAGCTTGAATCTTAACGGTACTGGTGCGATAGGCGCGGAAGCGCTCAACGGTGCATTGGTGAATATTGCGGCTGGTTCGGCGCCTAATTTCAACAGCAGCGATCAGATTGCTTATCACGCGGCGGGCAGTGGTTCACGTATCAACTCTGCCGCCAACGCGCTGGACGTGAATACGCTGAATTCCAGCGGATACCGTATTGATGATGGCGCAGGCCTGAGCTTCAGCAACCCAGCGACGCTCACCGCCAGTGCTGCCAACAGCACCGGCGTGATCGTCTCTGGCCGTGGCAGCACGCTGAACACGGCGAATGTCAATCTTACCGCCAGCGGCCAGGGCAGCACCGCGATTCGTACCGAAGGCGGCGGCGCGACCACACTCGATAGCGGCAGCAGCATTAACCTGAGCGGCAATCGTGCCGTCGGTGTGCTGGTCAATAATCTGCGCACCGATCTGAGCAACGCGTTGGATGGCACGTCAGCAGCCACGATCGTTACCAGCAATGCCAATCTCAGTGGCGCAGGCAGTAATGCCATCGGCTTTGATGTCACCAACGGTGCCACGGTAGTCAACAACGGCACGGTAGACCTCACCGGCAGCAACAATATCGGTATCCGCTCGCGCGCGGGCAGCACACTGACCAATAACGGCACGGTCAATGTGGCGAACGGCACCGGGTTGGATGTGTCTGGCAGTGGCAGCACCCTGGCCAAAGGCGGCGTGATCAATGTCGATAATGGTGTGGCAGGCGTGCGCATCAGTGACGGCGCACAGCTGGCATTAACCGGCAGCGATACCGTGATCACCACGCGTGGCAGTGCGCACGGCATCCTGGTCGATGACGGTGCGAGCGCGCTCAGTGCCAGCGATGCCACAGTGAATGTCTTGGGGAGCGGCAACGGCATCGAAAACCGCGCCGAACTCAGCAATGTTAGCTTGAGCAACCTCACGCTTAATGTGGCGAATGGCAACGGTATCCGCACCGCAGTGCCGTTTGATTCTGACTCAACGGTGACCACCAATGTGTCAGGCAGCGGCACCGGCTTGAACATCGCCAATGCGGATGGATCGACTACCCGTGGCGATTTAACGCTGGGCTCGGGCTATCAATTTAATGTCACCGGCGCGGGTGGCACCGGTATTCGCGCCAACACCACCGGCAATGTCACCACCGCCGCAGATGTCACGATCGATAATCCGGCGGGCGGATCGGCACTGATCTCCAGCACGGCGGGCACTATCGTCAACACCGGGACGTTCACCTCCAACAGTCTGACCGCGCCGGTGGTGGATTTGCGCGGCGGCAAAACCCTCTTCGAAAACTTCGGCAACATCATCACCGTCAATCCACAAACCGTGGCGGTGGCAGGCAGCAATGCTAATGATGAAATCCTGCTGACCGAAGGGGAAGTGCGTGGCGATATCAACCCCGGCGGCGGGTCCGATGTGTTCCGCTGGACGGGCGGATCGCTTAACGGCAGCCTGACCATGGGCAATGACAATAACAATAACGCGGAGGTCAGTAAGGTGGATCTCGGCACCACCTATCACCTCACCAGCGGCAGCGGAACCGGAAACACGCTGACGTTTAATCAGATCGATTCTCGTGGTGGCAGCCTGGGCGCTGACGATCTCAATAAAGGGGTAAACCTGGGCAGCGGTTGGAGCACCATTAACTTTGCCGATACCCAATGGACGCTCACGGATAACCTCAAACTGGCGCACAGCACCATTAATATCGATGAAAATTCAACGCTGTATGCGGGCAACAATGTGCATCCGACGTTAGCGGGGGGCACGGCGGATTCACTCACGGTGAACAACGCCGGTATTCTCGACCTGACTAACGGCGCAGGATCGCCGGGCAACACCTTGAATATCAATGGTTCGCTGGCTTCCAGCGGCGGTCAGCTTAATCTGATCACTGACCTTAACGCAGGTGGCGCGCTGAGCAACCAGTTCACCGACCATCTCAATGTCACGGGTAATGCCACCGGCACCACGCTGGTCAACGTCAAACTGACCAACAGCAGCACCGGCGGATTAACGGACTTGAATCGCAATGGCGGCATTGAGGGTAACGAGGGGATTTCACTGGCACAGGTCGCCGGTAACGCTGGTCCTGATAGCTTTGCCCTGAAAGACGGCTATCTCGCTGCGGGGCCGTGGCAATACCGTCTTTACACTTTCGCACCGGGCAGTACCGATCCCAGCCAGCGTTTGGTCAGCGGCAGCGGCAACAATTACTGGGATTACCGGCTGGCGAATTATTACGTGTGTGAAGATGGCGCCAGTTGCCCATCGACCTTTATCACCGATGCATTTGGTTCTGAGCACTCCTACGATACGCGTCCCGCAGTGGTGCCGCAGGTACCATCCTACATTTCCGCACCGGTTGGGCTGGCGTATTACACCTCCGCAATCGTCGACGATTTGCATAAGCGTCTCGGCGAATTGCGTCATGAGCAGACACGGCCGGAAGGTGAGGGCGGCGAGATGTTCCTGCGCTACATCGGCTCCAACCTGAAGTACAAAAGTGATCAGAGCTTCCGTGATTACGGTTACGACTTCGATCTGGATTACAGCGCGGTGCAGGTGGGTGGCAACGTTCTGCGCCTCGACGGTGACAAAGACAGCCTGCGCGGCGGCTTAGCCTACACGCGCGGTAATACGCGAATTCGACCGGATGCCGCCGACGGCTACAGCAGCACCACCTTCGACAGCGACAGTCTGGCCTTTTACGGCACCTGGCAGCGTCAAAACGGGTTCTATCTTGATGGCGTACTGTCGTTCGACTGGCATCGTGGTGAAACCGATATCGCACGGCAAAAGCAAGAGGCGAAGCTAAAAGGTCATGGCTGGACGGCCTCACTGGAGAGTGGTTATCCATTTGATCTCGGCGATGGCTACAAACTGGAGCCGCAGGCGCAGTTGATGTACATGAAGCTGAACATGAACGACTTTACCGATGAAGACGGTAACAAGGTGCGCTACGGCGACTACAACCAGACCATCGGACGTTTAGGCGCAAGGCTTGATCGCACCTGGACGGATGACAGCAACCGCCAGTACACCCCTTACCTGCGTGCCAATTACTACAAAGGTTGGGGCGGCACGGTGGACACCAACGTCTATTCGTTGGAGAACCCTGCATTGAGCGCCACTTTCACCAGCGGCCACTTTGGTCAGATGTGGGAAGTGGGCGCAGGCGGGACCGCCACGTTGCAGAAAGATGTTTCACTGTATGCGGAGGCGGATTATCGCAAAGAGATCAGCGGCAACGGTGCCAAAGGTTGGCGCTACAACGTGGGCGTAAGGTGGCAGTTTTAAGTGATGACATTTCAAGAGTCGCCTTAAATTTCGTCGTCAATGCACTGCGGTATTTGGACAAGTCGCGATAAATAGCGTCAATAAACGGATGCGGTGTTCGGCCTGGTCGCCATCAATTGCGGGATGGGCTTAGGTACACATTGATGTGCACCTTGCTCATCTTGCGCCCCGGCAAAACCTTGATTTCATATACTCTAAATAAAATTTTATCTATCGATTTCTGCCATAAAAAACAGGGATATTATTCACTGTGGCTTTAATTCAGGATAAAAATTAATTCTCATCGCTAAAGACCGCTCCCTGCGCTGCCGAAAAGGTAAAAAAGTGTAATTGATTTTTTCCTTTAGCCTGCATCTTGCAAGGACAACACACATGCGGAACAACCAGCCCATCACACAGCGTGAGTTCATTTTTGATGATGACGCTACGCTGATGTCGACCACCGACCTCAACAGCTATATCACCTATGCCAACGACGCCTTTATTGAGGTCAGCGGTTTCGAGCCGGAGGAGGTCAATGGGCAACCGCATAACATGGTGCGTCACCCGGATATGCCGCCGGAAGCGTTTGCCGACATGTGGGCCACCCTGAAACAGGGCGAACCCTGGACCGCGCTGGTGAAAAATCGTCGTAAGAACGGTGATCACTATTGGGTGCGGGCCAATGCGATTCCGGTGGTGCGCGAAGGAAAGGTGCAGGGCTTCATGTCGGTGCGCACCAAACCTTCCGCCGGAGAGATCCGTCAGACCGAAGCGCTGTACCGTGATTTCCGTGAAGGGCGTGCTAAAGGCCGTCGTTTCCATAAAGGGCTGCTGATCGGCACCGGCTGGCGTCGTCTCGGCTCATTGCTGAAAACCCTGCCGCTGCGCTGGCGCATTCGATCCACCTTGATCGCCGTGCTGCCGTTGTCCGTGATCGGCGTCTGGCTGCTGGGAGTCGCACCGATGGCGCTGGGCGGTTTTGCCGCTGGCATGGCCGGTTTGTTGCTGTTGGCGAGTCTGTGGCTGGAGCAACAGATTTCCCGTCCAATGGAGCGTATCTGCCGCCAGGCATTGAGCGTCGCGACTGGCGCCAGTCATAAGGTGGATCAGTTAGATCGTGTGGATGAAATCGGGATCACGCTGCGTGCGATCGGACAGCTCGGCCTGATGTTCCGCTGGCTGGTGGATGATGTCAGCGGCCAGGCGATCAATGTACTCAGTGCCAGCGGTGCGATAGCGCGCAGCAACGACGAATTGAGCCGTCGCACTGAGCAGGCAGCGGCCAACGTGCAGCAGACCGCCGCCACCATGAATGAAATGACCGCCACGGTGAAAAGCAACACAGATACGGCTAATGAAGTGAACAAACTGTCAGAAAATACCAGCCATGCCGCGCTGAAAGGTGGTGAAGTGATGCAGGAGATGGTGGGGATGATGGCGGAGATCGCCGACAGCTCGAAACGCATCGCCAATATTACCAGCGTGATTGACGGTATCGCTTTCCAGACCAACATTCTGGCGTTAAACGCCGCGGTGGAAGCGGCGCGTGCCGGTGAGCAGGGCAAAGGGTTTGCGGTGGTCGCGGGTGAGGTGCGCAGCCTGGCGCAGCGTAGCGCCAGAGCCGCCAGTGAAATCAAAACGCTGGTGGAAACCAGCGCGGGTCGCGTGCAGTCGGGCAGTCATCACGCTGATGCGGCCGGGCGCACCATGCAGGATATTGTCGACCAGGTGCAAAACGTCACGGCATTGATTGCCCAGATCAGTTCTGCCACGGCGGAACAGTCCATCGCGTTAAGCGAAGTGAGTACTGCAGTGGAAGATCTCGACGATATCACGCACCAGAATGCCGCTCGCGTGGCGGAAAGTGCCGAAGCGTCCGGGCGCATGACGCGTCAGGCGAATCGCCTGGTGGAAGCGATCAGCGTATTCCGTTAAAGGAACTCGCACGCTGCGCGAAACGCGCCAAAGCGTCAGGAGAATCGCGTGCTGGAAGCGACCGGCGTGTTCCGCTAAAGCGTCTCGCGCGCTGCACGTAATGCGCCGGGTGGTGAGCCGACAATGCGTTTAAACGCCCGGCTAAACGCCGCCAGCGAGCCGTAACCGAGGTGGAAGGCAACGCTTTCTACCGCTTCGCCCTCATTGACGATCCGCTCTACCGCCAACCGCATGCGCAGTTCAGTGAGATAGCGCAGCGGCGTCATGCCAGTGGCTGTTTGAAAGCGGGCAGCAAACACCGAGCGTGAACTGCCCGATTCTCTCGCCAGGCGTTCCACCGTCCAGTTTTCGCCCGGCGCACGATGCATGGCCGCCATCGCCTGGCTTAGACGCGGGTCGCGCAGCGCCTGCACTAATCCGCTGCCCTTACCGCAGCCGTTCTCAACCCAACCGCGCACAATCTGCGCTGCCACCACATCTGCCAGACGGGAAAGAATGCCAGCGAAACCGGCTTTGCGGTCGCGGGTTTCGCGCTCCATCGCATCAAGAATCGGCTGGATTTCAGGGTACTGCGCCAGCAAGGTACTCACCAGCATGACATCCGGCATGGTGTGTACCAGCGGCTGCATACCGCCGAGTTCAAACGCCATGCAGGCGCTAAACAGAATCACATCGCTGTCGTCCGGACAGCCTTCGCTGCTGTCGCCAATGTCACAGACGCTGTCACAGATCGGTTTGCTGTTGAAGGTGTCGATCGGTTCACAGATGGCATCCTCGCTGGAGATCAGCGCGTGCGCTTTGCCATGCGGGATCAGCAGCGCATCACCCGCCTGCAACGGATAGATCACGCCAGACGCTGAGCGGATCATTAACGATCCACGGCCAACAAAGTGCAGCTGTGCCTTGCCCGGTGCGTCATCGTATTGCAAACCAAAAGGGGTATGTAAGGCGATACGCTGATATTTCACGCCATACAGGCGCATGCCCATCAGCAGTTCACTGGTCAGATCTTCATAGCGGCTCATACGAATCCAGACGAATTATCAAAAAACAAAGTTTTTGTATCATAGATCGTCTTGCGTCGTCTCACTATGCTTACAACCTGAATTTTTGTGATGGGGATCGCAAATGAGTCTGGATACTGAAGTAGTCGAAACAAGTATAGCGGTGGATAAACCCGCATGGGGCGCGGTGTTTGCCATGGCTTTTGGCGTGTTCGGTCTGATAACTGCCGAATTTCTGCCGGTGAGCTTGCTGACACCGATTGCCGACTCGCTGCAAGTGAGTGAAGGGCAAGCGGGACAAACGGTGACCGTGACCGCGCTGGTGGCGCTGCTCACCAGTCTGGTGATCGGTAACATTACGCGCCGTCTTGATCGTCGCCTCGTGATGCTGGCCTTCACGCTGCTGCTGATTGCCTCGGCGCTGCTGGTGGCATTTGCAGAGAACCTGCCGATGATCCTGCTGGCGCGGGTGCTGCTCGGCATGGCGATTGGTGGCTTCTGGACGCTCTCGACCGCGATTACCATGCGGCTGGTACCGAGCGATCAGGTGCCGAAAGCGCTCTCGATAGTGTTCAGTGGTATTTCACTGGCGACCATTATTGCCGCCCCGTTGGGAAGCTATCTGGGGGGCCTGATTGGCTGGCGTAACATTTTCCTGCTGACCGGTGTATTGGGTGTGCTGGCGCTGTTCTGGCAGTTCTTCACGCTGCCTGCGATGCCGCCAGAGAATAAAGCGCGCAGCGGCGGCGTGCTGGATCTGCTGCGCAACAGCCTGATGCGCTGGGGCATGCTGGCGGTGATCATGATGTTCACCGGACACTTTGCCTTCTTTACCTATCTGCGTCCGTTCCTGGAAAGTAGCGCACAGCTCAACATCAATCAGCTGTCGCTGGTGCTGCTGGCGTTTGGTGTGGCGAATTTCTTCGGTACTTCGCTGGCGGGCTTCCTGGTGACGCGTAGCGTCTCTCTGACGCTGACCGGCATGGCGCTGGTGATGAGCGTGACGGCGGTGGTGCTGGTGAGTTTTGGCAATCTGCCGTGGCTGGTCGGTGCGGGCGTCGCCATGTGGGGCCTGGCGTTTGGTTCGATGCCAACGGGCTGGTCAACCTGGATCTCCCGTGCGGTGCCGGATGATGCCGAATCCGGCGGTGGTTTGCTGGTGGCAACCATTCAGCTGGCCATCACTGCGGGTGCCGCGGCAGGTGGCTGGATGTTTGATCTTAACGGTGCGGGCGGTGTGTTCCTCGCCAGTGGCGTGCTGATGCTGCTGGCGGCGATCACTATTTTCACGCGCGTCAGGCATCACGGTTAAGGCTTGGGCGGTATCAATGCTGCTCAAGCAAAGATGCACTGGACCGGAAGGTCACCCTTAGGGTGACCTTTTTTTATTCTCTCTATCACAGCCATAAATCCTGCCTTTCAATCAAAACATGGATTTTTAACCCTTTGCACAGATGTTAATCCAAACGTGCTTTTATTGTTCAAATTAATAGAATGAGATTGGCAAATCTCTCCGCTTTTTTGTGATCAATTTCACGCCTATTATTTATCTCAACAAGGCGACTACGCCTTAGCTGATAAAACATTCACTGAGGAATTGACCATGAAATCTATCAAAACTTTTGCTGCTGTTGTTGCCCTGACTGTTCTGCCATTCGCTAGCTTTGCGCAAAGCATCACCGCAACGGATACCACCATCGATGGTGCCGAAGCGCAAATCGCTGCTCAGGCGCATAAAGTTGGTGCTTCCTATAAAGTGACTGAAGCCAACTTCAATAACGGCGTGCACATGACTGCCGAACTGACCAAATAAGTTTGCGTTAACGTTCTGTGCTGACAGGGTGCCTTAGGGCGCCCTGGCGGCGTTGGTCACCTGATAAAAACCTGTCGCTTTCCTCTCTAAATGATTACTATTCTCAAAAAAAATCATCCTTCGTCAGCTCGCCTCGGGCTGTCTTTTTAAAATTGGTTGCACTGTCGAGCTTTCACTTCACTGCCATAAGGCGGTGGATTTGCTATGGAGAAGTTATGAAAGCGATTAAAACAACATGGGCGCTGCGTCCATTGCTGCTGGCAACGGCGCTGTTATCTTCCTCTGCGGTGCTGGCTGCGGAGTCTCAACCGCTGAACCAGGTGATTTCCAAAGGGGCCTACGAACTGGCGTTCAGCAACAGCGATAACGCGCTGTTCCTCGCCACGGCGCAAAACGCCAGCGGCAAAGGTGGCACCGTCTATCGTCTCGATCCGCAGGATCTGTCGGTGAAGCAGACCATCAGCACCGAACTGCCCACCTTTGGCGCTGCCATCAATCAGAAAACCAACACGCTGTTCTTTGGTAACACGCGTGACGCGGCGCTGACCTCGGTGGATGCCAGCAGCGGTAAAGTGCTGAACTCGCTGGTGCTGGATGCGCGTCAACGCAGCGAAACTGTCCGTCCACTGCAGCCGCGTGAAGTGGTCGCCGATGCGGCAACTGACCGCGTGTATGTCACTGGTCTCGGTGAGCAGAGCGTGGTGTGGGTGGTGGATGGCAAAACCCTGAAGCTGGTTAGCACCGTCCCAAACACCGGTAAGATGGGCACCGGTTTGGCTATCGATTCTGCGGCGCAGAAATTGTATGTGACCAACGCCGATGGCGAACTGGTGACCATCAACACGCGCCTCAACGCGATTGAAAAACGCCAGAAAATTGATAGTGATAAAGATCACTTCTTCCTGAATATCGCGCTGGATACCCAGGGCCATCGCATCTTCCTGAGCGACTCGAAACAGCCTCAGGTGCTGGTGCTGGATTCCCGCACTCAGCAGGTGATTCACAAGATTGATGTGCCAGAATCTCTGGCGGTACTGTTCAATGCCGATCGCAACGAACTGTACGTCACGCATCGCAAAGCGGGTGAGATCAGTATCATCGACGCGAGCAGCTATAAAGTGAAACGCACGGTGAAAGCACCTGGCCTGCCGAACAGCCTGGCGCTGTCAGCAGACGGTAAAGCGCTGTTTGTCAGCATCAAGCAGCCGGGCACGCGTAAAGAGCCACCAAAAAACCCGGATAGCGTCCTGCGCATCGCGCTGTAAGCAGCAGTTATCTGAAACTCAAGGGCGACATGTGTCGCCCTTTGCATTTCCCGCCTTTCGTTACCCAACTCCCTTCGCTTTTACGCTACCTTTACCTCGACAACACCAATGGAGAGGAAGCAATGAGCCAGTTTTTTATGCATGAGAAAAACGATCTGGTGAACGAAGCCATCGAAGGGGTTTTGCTGAGCACGCCATGGCATAACCTGAGCCGCCTCGATCTCGGTGATGAGATCCGCGTGGTGGTGCGTACGGATTGGGATAAGAGCAAAGTGGCGCTGATCTCCGGCGGCGGATCGGGGCATGAACCGGCGCATGCCGGTTTTGTCGGCAAAGGCATGCTCACGGCGGCGGTGTGCGGAGACATTTTTGCCTCACCGAGCGTCGATGCGGTGCTCAATGCCATCATCAATGTCACCGGCGATGCCGGTTGCCTGTTGATTGTGAAGAATTACACCGGCGATCGATTGAACTTCGGGCTGGCGGCGGAGAAAGCGAAAAACCTCGGCTACAACGTCGAGTTGGTGATGGTGCAGGACGATATTGCGCTACCGGAAAATCCACAGCCACGCGGCATTGCCGGGACGGTGCTGGTGCATAAGATCGCCGGTTTTGCCGCCGAGCAGGGGCAATCGCTGGATAAGGTCAAAGCGCTGGCACAACGCGCGATTGATGCCACCTCATCGATTGGTCTGGCGTTCGCGACCTGCCATATCCCCGGCGAAAAGCGTGATGAACGCGTGGAAGCAGGCCATAGCGAACTGGGCATGGGCATCCACGGTGAGCCGGGCGTGGTGACGCTGGATACCCAAAACAGCCGAAAAATCAGCAGCATTATGACCGATAAACTGGCGCAGTCCTTGCCAGACGGCAAACAGGCGCTGCTGTTGATCAATAACCTGGGCGGCTTCTCCCAACTGGAGCTGGCGGTGTTGACGCGTGAAGTGTTGCAGTCGCCACTGGCGGCGCGGGTTACCCATCTGATCGGCCCGGCAACCCTGGTCAGCGCGTTGGATATGAAAGGGTTCTCACTGTCATTGCTGGCGCTAGAGGAACCGTTCCTGGAGGCACTGAATGCGCCAGTGCAAGTGCTGGGTTGGGTGCCGGTCTATGACTTCGCCCCGATCAGTTTACAGAGTGCTGAAAAGGTTGGCAGCGTGCTGGATTTCGATCCGTCCGAGAATGCTCAGGTAGCTGAGTTGGTGGATCGCTTGACGCAGACGTTGATTGATCTGGAAAGTGAACTCAACGCGCTGGATGCCAAAGTCGGCGACGGTGATACCGGCTCAACCTTTGCGGCAGGTGCGAAGAAGATTCAGCGCGGTCTGCGTGACAAGCAGCTGCCGCTGGATGAGCTGCCAACCCTGATGGCGCTGATCGGTGAACAACTGGCCACGGTGATGGGCGGCTCAAGTGGCGTGCTGATGTCGATTCTGTTCACCAGCGCCGGTCAACAGCTTGAAGAGGGCAGCGCTTTGCCGCAGGCGTTGATGCACGGTCTGGAGCGTATGAAGCATTACGGTGGCGCGCAGCCGGGACATCGTACGTTAGTGGATGCGCTGCAACCGGCGCTGGAGGCGTTAGTGGCGGGTGAGTCACTGGCCGCTGCGGCGAAAGCCGCTCAGCAAGGTGCGGATGCCACGGCAAAAATGCAGAGTGCCAAAGCGGGACGTTCAGCGTATCTGAATCAGCAGAGTCTGGATGGGGTGAAAGATCCGGGTGCTTACGCCGTTGAGAAGGTGTTTGCGGTGCTGGCTGGTTGATTATTGCTGTTCTAATAGCATGCAACTTTATGGATTTTAGGGGGGAGCCTAAAGGCTCCCCCCTACGCATAATGGTAGCGGCGCGACGTATCGCGCGCACATGAAGCGATGTTACTGCTTACGACTACTCATTGTCGTTCCCCTACTCGTTGGTGTGGTGCCCAGCTTACGGGGTTCACTTCATCAATTACGCCGCTAAAACGCAACCTTACTCAGCCGACTCGCGCATCATCTCTTGATGCGGGATATCCGCCAGAATTTGCTCGAAGCTGCGCAGACGTTTGTAGATCGACATCAGTTCTACCAGCGTTGACCACGACGAGATCAGATACTGGAACGACGATCGTACCTGATCAAACACATTGGTTATCTGGTTGAGCAAACCGAGCGTAATGGTCCCGGCCACAATCGACGGGAACAGCAGGAACAGCCCGAACACGTTATCGACCTGTAGATAGAGAATGCGGGTGATGTTGAAATAGAGATAGTGGAAATAGAGACGGAAATAGTTAAAGCGCACGCGGCTAAACAGCTCATTCACCGTCGGCGGTGACGCGCGATCGACGTTGTCTTCGCCATACACCAACTCTTTACGATAGGCAGCTTCAACTCGCTGATTGCGGAACTCCAGCCCCGGTAATTTAATCCCGACGATCGCCAGCAGTCCGGTACCAAACACCGACCACAGCACCGCCGCAATCACCAGCGCATACGGAATGTTGCCTAGCAGCGGGATATCTTTGACGTGGTGTGACAGGGTGATCAGCACCGGCAGGAACGCCACCAGCGTCATAATCGCCTGAATAAAGCTCACGCCCCAATCTTCCAGCGTGCTGGCAAAGCGCATGGTGTCTTCCTGAACACGCTGTGCGGCACCTTCAACATGGCGCAGGCGCTGCCAGTTATGCATGTAATAGTTGTTCATCGCGGTGCGCCAGCGGAACACCCAGTGGCTGATAAAGAATGAGTTCATCACGCCAATCACTACCGCAATCAATGCGATACCTAAAAAGGCGAGAACCTGCTGGTAAAATTCAGCAATCTGCACCGATCCAGCTTTGGTTAAGGCCTTTTGAATCAAATCATAGAATGGACCATACCAGGCATTGACCGCTACGCCGACCTGCACACCAAACCAGGTGACAAAGATGATTAAGGCTGCGCCCCACACTGACCAGCGCTGCCACGGATGGTTATCAATCACCTTCCAGGCAAGGGCGAAAATCGCCGCAACAATCCAGTAATAGGCATAGAACCATAACTGGCTGGCGTGAATAAAACGGCTGGCATTGGTGGGCAGCGGCTGTTGCATCGCCGCATGCAGCGAAGGCCACAGGGCAGGCAAATCATTGGCAAAGCCGAACCAGGCGAAAATCGCAATCAAACTCCAAATCGCGGCCGAGCTGAAAAACAGCGCTGGCCGCGGAAAATAGGACTTAAACATAGGCACTCCGCTGTTGTGTGTACTCTTTTATACCGCGTCAGACAGTGTTTTGTCTGTTGTGGGTTGTATCTGACGATGACAGCATCGGCGCAGTTATGTAAAGCAGCGCTGTGAGTTGTTAAGTATTTTGTGCGCATTTGTTTCTAGAAACTAAATTAATACTGTTTGTAGTGTTACACTATGCGCACTGTTACCGGTAACAGTGACGCTGTATCCCTTAAGCCACAACTAAAAAAACAATACAACGCAACGAGTTAACTTTCATACCGCATTCATGTGGTAATGAGGCAATGTCATGTCAGAACAAAAAAATGGTCACAGTCGCAGGGATTTTCTGCTGAGAACCATCACCCTGGCGCCAGCCATGGCCGTTGGCGGTTCGGCGATGGGCGCGTTGGTGGTACCAATGGCCGCAGGAGCAGCAGAGCAACCCGTCGCACCTCAACAAGCACGCGCTTATCAGCCTACCTGGTTTACGGCGGAAGAGTTCGCCTTTATCACTGCGGCAGTGGCGCGCCTGATCCCCAATGACGAACGCGGCCCTGGCGCACTGGAAGCTGGCGTGCCGGAGTTTATCGATCGTCAAATGAACACGCCTTACGCCACCGGCAGCAACTGGTACATGCAGGGACCGTTCAATCCCGATTTGCCCAAAGAGCTGGGCTATCAGTCTCCGCTGGTGCCGCAGCAAATTTATCGCCTTGGCCTCGCTGATGCGGATGGCTGGAGCAAAAAACAGCATGGCAAAGTGTTTGCCGAGTTAACCGGTGAACAGCAAGACGCACTGCTCACTGCGTTTGAAAGCGGCCAGGCGGAATTTCCGCAGCTGGCAGCTAAGACCTTCTTCTCCTTCCTGCTGCAGAACACCCGCGAGGGTTACTTCAGCGATCCAATCCATGGTGGAAACCAGGGCATGGTGGGCTGGAAGCTGATTGGCTTCCCAGGCGCACGCGCCGACTTTATGGATTGGGTAGAGCGCGGTGAACGTTATCCGTTCCCATCAGTGGATATTCGCGGGGAGAGGGCGTAACCGTGGCAAATGAATTGAAAAAAGTAGATGCGGTGGTCGTGGGTTTCGGCTGGGCTGGCGCGATCATGGCGAAAGAACTGACCGAAGCAGGCCTGACGGTAGTAGCACTGGAGCGCGGTCCGCATCGTGATACCTATCCTGATGGTTCTTACCCGCAGTCGATTGATGAACTGACTTATAACATCCACAAAAAGCTGTTCCAGGATCTGTCAAAAAGCACCGTCACTATCCGTCACGATGCTTCGCAAACGGCGGTGCCTTATCGTCAGCTGGCGGCATTTTTGCCGGGCACCGGCACCGGCGGTGCAGGTCTGCACTGGTCAGGCGTGCATTTCCGTGTCGATCCGGTGGAGCTGAACCTGCGCAGCCACTACGAGCAACGCTACGGTAAAAACTTCATCCCGGAAGGCATGACGATTCAGGATTTTGGCGTCAGCTATGATGAGCTGGAGCCGTTCTTTGATCAGGCTGAAAAAGTATTTGGTACGTCCGGCAGCGCCTGGTCGATCAAAGGCCAGCTGCAGGGCAAAGAGAAAGGCGGTAACCCTTACGCGCCGGATCGTTCCAGTGCTTTCCCACTGCCTGCACAGAAACGCACTTATTCTGCGCAGCTGTTTGCACAGGCCGCTGAATCAGTGGGTTATCACCCTTACGATATGCCGTCGGCAAACACCTCAGGCCCGTACACCAACACCTACGGCGCACAGATGGGGCCGTGTAACTTCTGTGGTTACTGCAGCGGTTATGCCTGCTACATGTACTCCAAAGCGTCGCCAAACGTAAATATCCTGCCTGCACTGCGTCAGGAGCCGAAGTTCGAACTGCGTAACAACTCCTACGTGTTGCGTGTGAATCTGACGGATGACAAGAAGCGTGCCACTGGCGTGACCTATCTGGATGGCCAGGGCCGTGAAGTGGTGCAGCCTGCAGATCTGGTGATTCTGTCGGCGTTCCAGTTCCATAACGTGCATCTGATGTTGCTGTCAGGCATCGGCAAACCGTATAACCCGATCAGCAACGAAGGTGTAGTAGGCCGTAACTTTGCCTATCAGAACATCTCGACCCTGAAAGCGCTGTTCGACAAGAACACCACCACCAACCCGTTTATCGGGGCAGGCGGTGCGGGCGTGGCGGTGGATGATTTTAACGCGGATAACTTCGACCACGGCCCACACGGCTTTGTCGGCGGTTCACCGTTCTGGGTGAACCAGGCGGGTACCAAACCGATCTCTGGTCTGCCAACGCCGAAAGGCACGCCAAACTGGGGCAGCCAGTGGAAAGCTGCTGTCGCCGATACTTACAACCATCACATTTCGATGGATGCGCACGGTGCGCACCAGTCGTATCGCGCTAACTATCTCGATCTCGATCCGAACTACAAAGATGTCTATGGTCAGCCGCTGCTGCGCATGACTTTTGACTGGCAGGATAACGACATCAAGATGGCGCAGTTTATGGTTGGCAAGATGCGCAAAATCACCGAAGCGATGAACCCAAAAATGATCATCGGCGGCGCCAAAGGACCAGGCACGCACTTCGATACCACCGTGTACCAGACCACGCACATGAGCGGCGGTGCGATCATGGGTGAAGATCCGAAAACCAGTGCGGTAAACCGCTATCTGCAGAGCTGGGATGTGCCGAACGTGTTTGTGCCTGGTGCGTCTGCGTTCCCGCAGGGCCTTGGCTACAACCCAACCGGCATGGTGGCGGCGCTGAGCTATTGGTCAGCCAAAGCTATCCGCGAGCAGTATCTGAAAAACCCCGGCCCACTGGTTCAGGCATAAGGAGCACGGCGATGATCAAAAGCATTTTGGCCCTGTTTCTGGGCACGATGACGTTCGCCGCAGTGGCGGACGAAGCAGGTTCGGACGCACTGGTAAAGCGCGGTGAGTATCTGGCGCGCGCCGGTGACTGCGTGGCCTGTCACAGCACTGAGGGCGGTAAGCCGTTTGCCGGTGGCTTACCGATGGCGACGCCAATTGGCACCATTTACTCCACCAATATCACGCCGGACAAAACCACCGGTATTGGTGACTACAGCTATGACGATTTCCAGAAAGCGGTGCGTCATGGCGTGGCGAAAAATGGCGATACGCTCTATCCGGCGATGCCTTATCCGTCCTACGCGGTGGTCAGCGATGACGACATGCAGGCGTTGTATGCCTACTTTATGCATGGCGTACAGCCGGTGTCGCAGGCTAATAAAGACAGCGATATTCCCTGGCCGCTGTCGATGCGCTGGCCGCTCTCCATCTGGCGTGGCATGTTTGCGCCAGACGTGAAAGCCTTCCAGCCAGCCGCGCAGGAAGACCCGGCGTTGGCGCGTGGTCGTTATCTGGTGGAAGGATTGGGTCACTGCGGTGCCTGCCATACGCCACGCAGCATCACCATGCAGGAAAAAGCGCTGACCAATGGTGAAGGCAATGATTACCTGTCAGGCAGCAGCGCACCGATTGACGGCTGGACCGCCAGCAATCTGCGCGGTGACAACCGTGATGGGTTAGGTCGCTGGAGCGAAGATGACCTGAAACAGTTCCTGCGCTATGGCCGCAACGATCACACCGCTGTGTTTGGTGGCATGACCGACGTGGTACAGCACAGCCTGCAGTATTTGAACGACGAAGATATCAGCGCTATTGCTAAGTATCTGAAATCGCTGGGTGCGAAGGATGCCAGCCAGACAGTGTTTACGCAAGACGATGCCGTTGCCAAAGCATTGTGGAAGGGCGATGACAGTCAGCCAGGCGCATCAGTGTATGTCGATAGCTGTGCGGCCTGTCATAAAACCGACGGCAGCGGCTATCAGCGCTTCTACCCGGCGCTGCGTGGCAATCCGGTGGTGATGGCCGAGGATCCCACCTCGCTGATCCATATCGTGCTGGTGGGCGGCACCTTGCCTGGCGTGCAGGGTGCACCGTCAGCCATCACCATGCCGGCGTTCGGCTGGCGTCTGAACGACAACCAGGTCGCTGATGTGGTGAACTTCATCCGCGGCAGCTGGGGTAACGGCGCGAAGTCGACGGTAACGGCGAAGGATGTGGCGAAGCTGCGCAAGGATGAAGCGGTCGAGTCGAAGCAAGGCAGCGCGGATATTAAGGTGCTGGAAGGGCAGTAAGCCAACACTGTGTTTTAAAGCACGATAAATCGCGCCGCTACAGACTGCACTGATAGCGGCGCAATTTATGAAGTGAACCCTTAACCTGGACAGTTATAACATCGCGTGTTCATGCTGGGTTCGGTATTGTATCGGACTAAGTCCACCTAACCCCGTATTCATCCGTTCGTGGTTGTAATAGTGTATCCAGCTTCCTATCGCTTTCTTTCACTCACCGACCTCACTGACTAAATGAAGCATTCATACTTACCGTTGCAATAATTGTGTTCTTCACCCCCCTCAAAAATTACATCCCTACAAGCCTTGTCTCATTTTTCATCCCTCTCATTGCAAGGCCATCGTTAAGCGCACATAATTCCGGTTTATGAAATTGTAAAAATTACTTTTTTTATAAACCAACGGAGGTCAGTGTGTTTGGAGAACGTTTATTGCGCGCGCGCTCCGCTGCGGGCTTATCCATGAAGCAGCTGGCTGAAAAGGCCGGCGTCAGCGCCAATATGATCAAGAAATACGAGCATAACGAAAGCATGCCGGGGTCTGCGGTGCTGGTGAAAATGTCGCGCGCGTTAGGCGTGCGTAACGAATATTTCTTCCGCCCGACGACGGTTGCACTGAAAAATATTGAGTACCGCAAACGCCAGACGCTATCAGCCAAAATGTTGGCGCAGATCCATGCTGATGTGATTGATCAGGCTGAACGGTGGCTTGAACTTGCCAATCTGTGGCCTAACTTCCCTGTTCCTATATTTGCTCAACCTCAGCTGCCTGCTGGGCAAGTTGAGAACTATGAGCAGATTGAAACGATTACCGATCACGTTCGGCTGCAGTGGGGACTGGGTCAACAGCCCATTACCCACTTGATTGATGTGCTGGAAAGCCATGGGATTCTGGTTATCGTCACGGATATCGATCACTCTGACAAGTTTGATGGCTGCCAGGCGATGATTGATGCCATACCTGTCATCGTTATTTCTGCTAAATGGCCCGGAGATCGCCAGCGGTTTACCCTGGCGCATGAACTGGGGCATTTGATTTTACAGGGGCACCTTGCTTCTCATCTTGATGAGGAGAAAGCCTGTCATCGCTTTGCGGGGGCTTTGCTTTTCCCTGCGAGTGCCGTGTTTCAGCACTTTGGTCACCGGCGTGCTCGTCTTGAGGTGCAAGAGCTTTACCTGCAAAAAATGGATTATGGTCTGAGCATGTTGGCCTGCGTTTACCGCGCTGCCGATCTGACCGTGATAACAGAGGGAAAACGCAAAGATCTGATCATGATGTTCTCTGCGCGCAAATGGCGTAAACAGGAGCCTGGTGATCAGGTCGCCTGTGAGAGCACCACGCTCTTTCCACAGTTAATTTTTCGCGCATTAGGCGAAGGGATAATCAGCGAAGGCAAAGCGGCTGAACTAATGGGCATCTCGTTAGTCACCTTCCACCGCGAGCGACAGATGGGGTGGTCTGATGATCATTCTCATCAGTGATGCCAACATTTTAATTGATATGGAAGAGGGCGATTTATTAGATGCGCTCTTCGAATTGCCCTACCAGTTTACCGTGCCAGATTTACTCTATTTTGATGAGCTTGAAACCCACCATGCCGATTTGCTTGATAAAGGATTGGTCATTGGAGAATTAAGCTCAACCACTATGACTTACGCCATAAAACTCATTCAGCGTGTGCGTGGGCCCAGCCGAAATGATTGTTTTGCGCTAGCCCTGGCTAAACAGGAAATCTGCCCGCTATTAACCGGTGACAGAGCGCTTAATCGAGTTGCCAGAGAAGAGGGTATAGAGGTTCGTGGAACGCTTTGGGTTGTGGAAGAAATGATTGAGCCTCAGATCATTACAGTGGATGGCGCACGCCGGGCTTATTGTCAGATGCGAGACAGTGGCAGGCGTTTGCCATGGGATATCGCCTTCGCGCAGTTAGACAAACTTGCGAAATAGTGGGCGGCATATTCCCGCCCACGGCCGATCGATTACTCAAATATTCTCCAAATCCAGCCCACGCGTCTTCGGACCGTAAATCCCCACTGACAGCATGACCATCAGCATGCTCAGCACGATAAAGGCGATCACGCCCTGACTGCCGGCGTACTGCAAAATAAGGCCAATCAAAATACTGCTGAACACCGTCGACAGGCGGCTGAACGAGTAGCAGAAACCCACCGCGCGAGCGCGAATATGTGTAGGGAAAATCTCGGTCTGGTAAGCGTGATAGCTAAAGGTCAGCCACGCGTTGCTGTAGGTGATCAGGAAGCCACAGATGATCATCAGCACCGGATTGGTTGCCAGCGCAAACAGCGTACCGAACACCACCGTCATCAGGGAGGAGAAAACGATCTGCCATTTGTTCTCGAGTTTATCGGCGTAGCGGCTGCAAATCAGTGAGCCCAGCGGATAGGCGAGAGTAATGAAAAAGGCATACAGCAAGCTGTGCGTCACGGTCGCACCTTTACCGGACAGCAACGCAGGCAGCCAGTTACCGAAGCCGAAGAAGCCAATCGCCTGGAAGAAGTTCATCACCACCAGCATCAGCGTACGCTTGCGGTAAGCCGGTGACCAAATCTCGCTGAAGCGACCTTTTTTCGGCAACGCTGCGGAGGCATCGCTGTCAGAGAAATCTTCGCCCGGCGCAATCCCGCAGCGTTTCTCCATTTCACTCAGCACCTTATGCGCTTCCTGATGACGGCCCTGCTGTGCCAGCCAGCGTGCCGATTCCGGCAGGTTTTTACGAATCAGCCAGATTACCAGTGAACAGACGGCGCCAGCGATCACCACCCAGCGCCAGCCTTCAAGGCTCAGGATGGTTTGTGGCACCAGCCACCATGACATCAGCGCCACCGCGGGTACGGACAGGAACTGGATAAAGAAAGAGTAGGCAAAAGCACGGCTGCGGAGATGAGCAGGCACCCATTCAGACAGATAGGTATCGATAGTCACCAGCTCAACGCCGAGGCCGATACCGACCAGGAAGCGGAACAGGATGATCATTTCAGCGCTCTGCTGAAACGCCATCAACAGCGAGAACACGCCGTACCATGCCAGTGCGCACATAAAGGTCAGACGACGACCAAAGCGGTCGGCATAGGGTGCTAACAGGCTGGCACCGACGAACAGGCCGAGGAAAGTGGCAGAAGCAAAGGCAGCCTGGTCAGCAATGCCGAAGACCCCTTCCGAGCCGGTATGAAACACGCCAGCAGCCAGTAGACCAGAACTGATATAGCCGGTTTCAAACAGGTCGTAGAGCTCAAAAAAACCGCCCAGTGCCAGCAGCGTAATAAAACGCCATAAGCCTGCGGATGAGGGCAGCGCATCGATGCGCCCGGCTAAGGTGCGGCGATCCGCTGCGATGTGATCGTTCGCCATCCCTGTCGAAGTGATTGTTGTCATTATTGGATAAACCTCGGTGTTTGCAGAACTCGCACGGTTTTATGGATTTTAAAAATAATTAACCGTTAGCAAGCGAAGGAATAGCAGGATAATCAATTCATCGCGGGTTGCCGAGAGGGGCAACGGTGACATTTTCGCAATCTACGTTGCAGTTCACAGAAGTGTGATCGCCGTCCATGGCGATGCATTTAGTGCAGGCTCGGGTAGACGCCTGGACCAATCGGTAAACCCAGTGCGTACCATGCCAGCAGCAGCACGATCCAGCTTATAAAGAACACCACAGGATACGGGAAGATCAGCACATAATAGGTACCAAGTTGCGCATCTTTTTGGTATCGCTGCAGGAATCCAAGGAACAGTGGCAGGAACGGCGACATTGGCGCCAGTGGCAATACGGCAGAATCAGCGATGCGGAAAATCATCTGGGCAAATGCCGGATGGAAGCCGAGCAGCATAAACATCGGCACGAATACCGGCGCCAGAATCGACCAGATGGCCGAGCCGCTGGCGATAAACATGCACAGAAATGCCGACAGGAACATCAAACCGAGGAACGCGGGCGCGCCACTGATGCCGGCACTTTCCAGCATATCGGTCAGACCGATCGCCATGAATTTGCCCATGTTGCTCCAGTTAAAGAAGGCGACAAACTGTGACAGCGGGAACACCATCACAATAAAGCCTGCCATGCTCTTCATCGGATCCACCAGCAGCTGTGGGATGTCATCAGCCCGACGAATCTGCTTTGTCACCGCGCCGTAAGCAATCGCCACCACAAAGAAGAACAGGATGATGATCGGCACGATGCCCTGAATAAACGGCGAAGGGATGATACCCCCGGTTTTCGGGTTACGCAGCGGTGCATGTTCCGGCACCACCAGCAGCGCCATCAGCGCGATAAATACCAGTGCGGCAATCCCTGCGGCTTTCAGGCCACGGTTCTCCAGTGCGGTCAGCGGCGGCAGGCGATCGTTGTTGCCGCCATTCCATACAGGCAGGCGTGGCTCGACGAATTTATCAGTAAGGATGGCACCGGCAATCGTTAGCACAATCACCGAGCTGGCCATAAAGAACCAGTTATCGATCACACTCACGTGCACGGTATCGCTCACCGCTTTTGCCGCCTCGGTACTGATGCCGGAGAGCAGCACGTCGGTGGTAACGATCAGCAGGTTGGCGGTAAAGCCGGAAGCCACACCCGCGATAGCCGCCAGTAAACCCGCCACCGGATGACGACCCACGGCGAGGAAGATCAGCGCGCCCAGCGGAGGCATCACCACCAGCGCGGCATCGGATGAGATATGGCTGAAGAAGGCGATAAACAGCACCATATAGCTGGCGTAGCGGCGGCTCACGCGTGAGGCCATCTTCACCATCAGCGATTGCAGCAGGCCGACTTTCTCCGCCAGGCCCGCACCAATCACCAGCGCCAGAATCGAGCCCAGTGGAGTAAAGCCGCTGAAGTTTTTGATGATGTTAGGCAGAATCCATTGAATCCCTGCCACGCTCAGCAGATTGTTGACCCGCACCAATTCGCCATTGGTGGGATTTTTCACTGCCAGATCGAAATAGCTGATAATCGCGGTGGCGACCATCAATACCACGATCAAATAGACAAACAGTAAGAACGGGTTGGGGACTTTATTGCCGACCCGCTCAATCCAGCTAAACAGCTTCCCTGGGCTGCGGTTCTCCGTGGTCACTTCCATCGGTATTTCCTCGTCATGTCTGTTGTATTTGCATGCCCGCGTTGGGGCTGTATTTTTTATAGTGTTTTGGCTATTTCTGGGCGCATAAATGCGCCCACTACAACTGCGGTAAACCTCCAATTGCGGCATGCCCCATAACTGCGGCAAACCTCCAATTGCGCCATGCCCCATAACTGCGCCCAAGCCCCGTAGAGTGCGCATTTATGCGCACTGAATCTGAGCACCGCGTTTATTTCAGGATGACAACTTCGATGGCGTCACATCCGCCGGAATTGGGCAGCTATAAGGCTGTTCGCTGCGTACGCGACGGAACTCTTCTGTGCAGCGTGCCAGTGCTTCTTCATCCTGTAACAAGGTCAGCGCGGTGGCTGCCATGACTTTGGCAGCCAGGCACATGCCTTTGTGGCCTAGTGAGGTGCGACCCTGCGCCACTAGTTGCCAGGTGTGCAGCGGCGTACCAAAGGCGAAGCAGGGCGCAAAGCACTGCGCGGTTGGCGTCACCCAGCTCACATCGCCGACATCGGTTGAGCCATACAGCAACTCACGCGTCACGGCGTAGGGTGCCACTTCGTCCATCAAAATTTTGTCGCCCAGCGCTTCGGTCCAGGCGATACCGGCTTCACCGCCGGTGCGCGCTGCGTTCAAACGCGCATTGCGCAGATCGTCCTTCGTTAGCGTGGCACGAATCTCGGCGGCGAACTGCTGCTCCTCCGCGCTGTACTCGGGCAGGCCAAACTGATGCAAGTTGCGCTCCATCACCGCTTCCAGCGCACGATTCGGCACATAGTTGGAGCAGGCTTTGTCGAAGCGTACCGTCATGGTGGTGTCGGTCATCAGGGCCGCGCCTTTGGCGATGTTGATCACCCGCTGATAGATATCCTGTGCCTGATCGAGTTCTGGCGCGCGAATCAGATACAGCACTTCGGCATCGGCCTGCACCACATTGGGGGAGACGCCGCCGGTATTGGTCACGGCGTAGTGCACTCGCGCTTCCTGCACGATGTGCTCGCGTAGGAAGTTGGCACCGGTGTTCATCAGGGTAACGGCATCCAGCGCACTGCGTCCAAGATGGGGAGAGTTAGCAGCGTGCGCGGCCACTCCTTTGAAGTGAAATGCGGCCTGGATATTGGCGAGCGTGCTGAGATTGAACATGCCGCTGAAACCTTCGGGATGCCAGGTCACCGCCGCGTCGACATCATCAAACAGGCCTTCGCGCACCATAAAGGTTTTGCCGGAACCGCCTTCCTCGCCCGGACAGCCGTAAAAGCGCAGAGTGCCGCGTTGGCCGTTTTCGGCCCACCAGGCTTTGATGGCGAAGGCAGCGGCCAGTCCGGCGGTGCCCAGCAGATTATGGCCGCAGCCGTGCCCATTGCCGTTTTCCACCAGCGGTTGCGGTGTGGCACAGCCCGATTGCTGGCTCAAACCCGCCAGCGCATCAAACTCGCCGAGGATAGCAATCACCGGCTTGCCGCTGCCGATGCTGGCGATAAAAGCAGTGTCGATATTGCCGACGCCACGCTCAACACTGAAACCTTCCTGCTCCAGTGCATCGGCCAAAATCGCCGCGGATTGCGTCTCTTCAAAGCGCGTTTCGGGTACATCCCAGATCGCATCGCTGAGGGCAGTAAAGCGCGCCTGGTTTTCGTTGATGTAATGATCGATAAAGTCGTGATGGCTCATCGCTGGCCTCCAAACTGCGCCTGATTCAGCGCTAAGGTGGCGAGCGTTTGCACTGCGGTGGCCATGATCGCTTCGTCAAAATCGAACTTCGCGTTGTGGTGGCCCGCTGCCAGGTCGCAGCCGAAGATCACATACGATGACTGGCCGCCGCGCTGCTGCACGCGCTCCAGCATGTAAGTGGCATCTTCTGAACCGGCGGCCTGCTTTTTGGTGTCAATTACCGAGCTGAAAATCCCCATAGCATCGGCCTGCTGATGGATAAAGTCGACCCACGGCTGACTTGGGGTGCAGCTGCGCGCGCCGCCCATCAGTTTGATGTCGTACTCAACGCCATACATCGCTGCCGCGCCGGAAATCACGCGCAGGGCTTGCTGATAGATGTCGTCATTGACCTGATTGCTGACGCCACGGGTCTCCACTTTCATCAGGGCATAATCGGGTACCACGTTGCGTCCGGATCCCGCCTGCAACACACCCACGTTGACGCGTGCTACACCGCCGCTGTGTTGTGGCAGGTTGTGTAACGCCAGTGTGGCTTGCGCGGCGGCCAGCAAGGCGTTACGACCCTCTTCTGGTTTACCGCCCGCATGGGCACCTATGCCGGTGAAATTGACATCCAGTTTGGTGGTGGCCAGGAAGCTATCGCTGCCGCAAACGATTTCGCCTGCGGGCACGCCTGTGCCGAGATGGATAGCGGTAAACAGATCCACATCATCCACCACGCCCGCAGCGACCATGGCTTTTGCACCGCGCACACCTTCTTCCGCTGGCTGAAAGATAATTTTAATTGTGCCGCTGAGCTGATCTTTCATCTCCATCAACACGCCCGCCAGCGCCAGGCCGATTGTGGTATGGCCGTCGTGGCCGCAGGCGTGCATCATGCCGGAATTGCAGGAGGCAAAACCTTCGCGAGTGGGGATGTGGTCGGCATCGCGGCTTTCGTTCTGGTCCAGCGCATCCATATCGACACGGAAACCCATCACCGGGCCGGGACGACCGGTCTCCAGCGTAGCGACCACGCCGCAGAAACCGCCCGAGAAGTGTGAAATCCACTGTGGCAGGGCGCCTTGCTCCAGTGCACGAGCTTCCTGCTGCGCCAGCACTTCATCAGAAGGCAGTCCCATGCGGGCATCGGCATCGATCACTTCACGGCCCAGCTTAAGCTGATAACCAAGACGATGCAGCTCTTCTGCCACTATCGTTGCGGTACGGAACTCCAGCCAGCCCGATTCGGCAAAATGGTGCAGATCGCGACGCCAGCTTTGCATCTGTGGAATCCGCGCGTTGACGAGGTCGGAGAGGGTTTTCATCGGCATATCCTTTGTGTTGGTTTTTTATGCATTATCCCGAATCTACACAATGGTATTGGTGCGCATAAGATGCGAATATCTTGTCACTGATAAACAACGGTTATCACAAAAATTATGCCTGCCAACCTTAAACTTCATCAGCTGCGCGCCTTTGTCGATGTGGCCCGCCAGGGCAGTATTCGCGCTGCCAGCCGCTTATCGGGACTTTCACAGCCTGCGCTGACCAAAGCGATTCAGGAACTGGAATTGGCACTCGGTGCGCGCTTGTTCGAACGTCGTCAGCAGGGCGTCACGCTGACGGATATCGGTGATAACTTTTTCCGCCACGCCAGTCTGGTGCTGGAAGAGCTACGTGTGGCGCAGGAAGATATTCAGCAGCGATTGGGATTGGCGGGCGGAAGAGTGAATATCGGCGTGGGCGGCAGCATTGCGCGTACCATCATGCCGCAGGTGATCACTCAATTTCATCGTGAATATCCGCTGGTGAAAGTGCGCATTGTTGAGGGGCAACTGGTGTCGATGGTGCATGAATTGCGGCAGGGCGCGCTGGATTTCACCATTAATACCTACGATCAGCATCACCTGGATCAGGAGCTGATCTTTGAAAGACTGATGCAGCGCGACTATCAGGTGGTGATGCGCAAAGGGCATCCGATGGCGCATGCCCGCTCGTTAGCGGAATTGCAGCACTGCGACTGGACCATGCCGACGCCGCAGGGCAGCTATTACCGCTTGCTGCACGATCTGTTTGGCGAACGCGGTATGGCACCAAAGATCGTAGTGACCTGCGAAACCTTTATGGCCTGCACCAGCCTGGTCGCGAAAAGTGACTTTGTCAGCATTATCTCGCGTGATGTCATCGAAGATCCGACGCACGGTGGCCAGCTCATTGCCCTCGATCTTGACGATCCGCTGCCGAAAGCGACTTTCTATTTGATCCAGCGAAAAGACACCGCGCTGACGCCCATGAGTGCGCACATGGCTCAGCTGTTCCGCCGCTATTGTCAACAAAGGTAAGAGTGCGGCCTGGCTCGCAGCTGATTACTTATTGCCCACTACACTTGCACTGGACGTTCCAATTGTGGAGAACTGACCATGCAAATTACACCTTATGTGTTTTACAACGGCCGCTGTGAAGAGGCGATCGCCTTTTATCTCGCGGCCACTGACGGCGAATTGCTGTTCAAAATGACCTTCGGTGACATGCCGGATGAAACCCCTGTTGAGGATGAAGGCTGCCCCTCTGGCGTGACCTTCTCGCCAGAACAAATCATGCATGCCCATTTGCGTATCGGACAAGGTGAATTGATGATGAGCGATGGTGCACAGCAAACAGACTACGCCGGATTTTCCGTGAGCCTATCCACGCCAGATGAAGCGCAGGGAAAACGCTGGTTTGATGCGTTGTCAGCGGGTGGGGAAGTGACGAAAAAGTGGGAACCGACGTTTTGGGCGCACGGTTTTGGCATGTTTACCGATAAATTCGGGGTGCCCTGGATGGTGAATGCTTATAAACCGCAAATTTGACGGCCCGGTTTTTTACAGCCCGTCAGCACAGGTTGCGGCGCAATTTAATGCACTTCTGAAGCGATATTAAGGCTTCAGAAACACGCGAAAATTGCGCCGCTATAGCATCAGCGTATTAGAAGTTGTAACCCACAACCAGGTAGTAACCCCAGCCCGTCGATTTCACTTCAAACGGACCGTTGCCGAAGTCCAGCTCCTGTCCATCTGCCCACTGGCCGCCATTGTGGAAATAACGTGCCACGGTAGAAACGTGCCAGTGATCGTAGTTCAGCGAAAGAATATGGCTGGATGCGATCGAGTTGCTGGTACGGCCAGAAGCATCACCCAGATCGGAACCCCAGTCGAAGTTGGTGAAGCCGATGTAGCTCAGCTTGCCGCCCCACAGATCGGTAATCGGCACAAAGTATTTCACTTTGAAGCGATATCCATCCCAGCTATTTTCGTTTGCTGCTTCGTAGTTCTGCCATTGATATTTAGCATAAACGTTCAGAGACAGGCCGATATCGCTATGGGTATCGATGTCGGTACCCAGACCCATGTACCAGGTGTTCTGACGCTGTGAAGCGTTGCGGCCCATGTCATAGATATAGTTGTTTGCGAAGTACCACTCTTTAAACGGACCAAATGCCAGGCTGGTGCCGGTCAGTTTATCAATTGAGAAACGTGGCTCAATTTCCATGAACAGCGGCGAACCGTGGTCGAAAATGCCGTTAGCGTTGCTGTTACCCACGCCAAAGAAGTTGGTCAAATCCGCATAGCCGTAGAAATCGAACCAGTCTTTTTTAGCAAAGGCTTCGTATTCGAGATACACGTCATTGTTGAACTGCGGTCCGAAGCGGGTGTGCGTACTGCCCACCACGTTAACGCTCTGGTGCCACCAGTCTGAAAGATACTGCGGATCGCTGTCTGCCGCTTGTGCCGCGCCGGTCCAGCTGCTGGCCAGTAAGGCCCCTGCTATCAATGCTTTAAATTTCATTATTTTATTAACCACATGCTAGTGATTGCTGCGGTTGCGCCGCAATCGAGTGAAATCGATCCCAGGGGATGGGCCGTGTGTTGTTTTTATCCGGTCTGAATCGCCGAATTTTCAAATGTGCGTAATGTGCCTGTAACAGAGCGATAGGAAATAGATTTTGATCACGTTTGTCAAAATGTGTTGCATTTTGATTCACTGAATATGTGATTATGATCACATAAATGCTGTGTGGCGAACGGAACCCCGCAACCGTTTACGTTGTCGCGTACGGTGGCAAAGAGGTCAGATGCGGATAAAGGATAGGGCGGCACGATTCATCGTGCGTCTTTGGAATTTAATAGCGGAAAAATATGTGATTCATCGCGTGCCGAGGGAGTTTAATGATGTGGAAAATGACCCAAAGCCCAAAGCCCAAAGCCCAAAGCCCAAAGCCCAAAGCCCAAAGCCCAAAGCCCAAAGCTCAAAGCTCAAAGCTCAAAGCCCAATAGCCGATACCTCCGCCGCTACCACGCTTGATATTCAAGGCGGTAGCGACACGTTGGTCATGGCAAGGTAACGCGTACCTGCAGGCCGGAAATCTGCCCCTGGGCGTTATGGCAGTTAGACAGCGCGACTTGCATCTGATGCTTCTGCGCCACGCTGCGCACAATCGACAGACCTAAACCGCTGCCTTGCGCCTGCACATCTGGCGAACGGGTGAAGCGATCAAAAGCGCGTTCGATAAAGGATTCCGGCATGCCCGGCCCGTTATCAACGATATCCACCACCGTGTGATTACCAACACGATGCAGCAGTACATCCACCAGGCTGCCTTCCGGGGTGTGCAACATCGCGTTGCCGATCAGGTTATCAAACAGGCTACGCAAATCGGAACGGCTGGCGTGCAGGCGATAGTGCGTGGTGCCATTAAAACCGATATCAATACCGCGTTTATCGGCGACGACCATCAACTGCTCAATGCTCTCTTTCAGCAGATCATCGAGCTGGATGGTTTCCACCGTGGCCACCACCGACTGATCTTCCTGGCGTGAGATATTCAGCAACTGAGTTACCAGATGGCGCGTCCGTGTGACGCCCGCTTCCAGCTGATCAAACTGACGGCTGGCTTCACCCGGCTGAATGTGCTGGCGCAGATTTTCCAGCTGTAAGGTGACCGCGGTGACCGGTGTGCGCAGTTCATGGGCGGCATCTTCAAGGAACTGGCGCTGTGATGACCATGCCGCACGCAGTTTATCCAGCAATGAGTTGTAGGCCGCCACCAGCGGCAGCACTTCATCCGGTAAGCCATCCGGCGACACCGCGTGCGGATGCAGTGTCTCTTGTGCGGCAATTTGCCGCGAGGCGACGCGTAAATCCCGCGTGATGGCGCGCACCACCAGCCAGATCACCAGCAGTGACAGCGGCATCATCAGTATCAATGGAATGATGGCGGACAACACGCGTTTCACCATCAGGCTCTTCATATAGCCGATGTTGTGCAGTACCTGAATGTTTCCGATTTCACTGCCCAGTTCGCCGGGGCGGGTATACACGCGCCAGTCACAGTCATCGCCACAGTCGCCGACTTTTAAGTCGGACCAGCCTTTTTTCGCCTGCAGCGGGGCCTGTAAGGCAGGCCATGAGCTGGCACGCAGATGATTGTTGGTGTCCCACAGCTGAACGATATAAGTGCTTTTCAGCTTCTCTTGCTGCATCACCATAGGCATTAACGCGGGCATACGCTGACTGGAAGACCAGGCATCGGCGATCTTGGCGAGCTGATCGTCCTTCATGGTGCCCATCATGTCGCCATAACAGTGGTAGAAATACCAGGTCACGCCGCCGATCATCGCCAGATGCAGCAGCACCAGCGTGGCGAGCAGTTTGTTACGCAGGGATCGCATAAAGGTGAAAGGTTTCATATTGCCGGTACCCGCCAGCCTAAACCGCGCACGTTGCGAATCACTTCGTTATCGAGCTTGCGGCGCATACCGTGGATCAGCACATCAACAGCGTTACTGGTGACTTCTTCACCCCAGCCATAAATGCGGTTCTCTAATTGTTCGCGTGACAGAATCGCGCCCGGTCGCTCCAGCAGGGCGTAGAGCAGGGCATATTCGCGGGCGGTTAGCTGTTCGCGTTGTCCTTTATACAGCACTTCGCGCGTCATCATATCCAGCTGCACATCGCCACTGCCTAACAGGGAATCCGCCGCTCCGTGACGACGTCGGGTGATTGCACGCATGCGCGCCAGTACCTCTTGCAGATCAAAGGGTTTAAGCAAATAGTCATCGGCGCCGCTGTCGAGACCCTGAATACGTTGTTGCACCGTGTCACGCGCAGTCAGCACCAGCACGGGCGTCATGTCGCCTCGCGTGCGTGCGCGCTTCAGCACGTGAATACCGTCTTCACGCGGTAAGCCGAGATCGAGCAGCACGCAGGTGTAGCCGCCGTCGGCCCAGGCATTGGAGGCATAGACGCCATCACGCACCCAGTCCACTGACCAACCTGCCGCTTCTAACGCCTGCTGCAAGTTGGCGCCAATCATTTCATCATCTTCTACCAGCAGCACACGCATAGTGTTCTCCCAAACTGATGGACGCAGTGTAACGCCAGATAATTAGGCCAGAATTACCCTCCGTCATACTTCCCGCTACAGATGTGTGAGCGGTGAGCGCTTATCCCGAGACTGACTTAGGCAAGCTCCCGAGGATTCCTACTCTTACTGCCTTTCTGCCGCTGGAATGATTTAGACGGAGTACGCGTTTTCCCCCTTGCTAATTCTGCGCTAATTTTCTGCTAATTAAGGGATAAATTTAACGCGCTACAGTGACTGCACTGGACATTTTGTCGAAGCAGGAGGTTCCCATGAATCAGCGCGAATTTATCCGTAGTTTGCTGGACTGGATTGAAGACAACTTAGGTCACGATTTGCATCTGGATGAAGTAGCACGCCGCTCGGGATACTCCCGCTGGCATCTGCAGCGTCTATTCCGTCAGCACACCGGTTTTTCTCTGGCAGAGTACATCCGTCAGCGTCGGTTAACTGAGTCAGCGCTCACGCTGATCAACAGCGACGAAGCGATTTTGCAGGTGGCGATGAGCTACGGGTTTGATACGCAGCAGGCGTATACCCGCACCTTTAAGAACTATTTCAGCGTCACGCCGGGTCAATTGCGTCGTCAGCGCCGCGTTGAACAGGAACGTCTGTTGTTCCCGCTGGCGGTGGCCAGTTGATCGATGACGCTGAGATTGATCTGCACAGAAGACGTAGCGGCGCAATTTATTGCGCAGTAAATCGCGAAGGGATTGCGCGATAAATTACGCCGCTCCACCACGTTCGCTGATTAAATTCGGTGCTTATTGCGGCTTTTACTTTTAAGCTGCTGTTCTCCGTTTGTTACCCACCAGAGAACATGGACAACAGCGATAATCTCACCGCCATGATGCTGTTTGCGCGCGTCGTTGAGCGGCAAAGCTTTAGCGAAGCCGCGCGCACCTTAGGCGTCTCTAAATCGCATGTCAGTCGCGAAATCGCGCGGCTGGAAGTACGGCTCGGCATCAAACTGTTGCAGCGCACCACGCGCAAAGTCGCATTGACCGAGTTGGGTCAGGCTTATTATCCGTTTTGTACCCGCATGCTGGAAGAGATGCACCGCGCCGATGCGTTTGTGCAGCAGGTTCATCAACTGCCCGCGGGTAATGTGCGCTTGCAGGCACCGATTACCTTTGGCTGTCAGTGCGTCGTTCCCACTCTGAATGACTTTATCCGCCGCCACATTCATATCAACGTCGATCTCGAATTGACCACCAGCGACGATCCGCAGCCCAGCGCAGATGTGGCGATAGTGATTCGCGCGCGTGCGCCGGAAGTGGCCAATTATCGCGAACTGAGCACCATCGAGTGGGGACTCTATGCCACACCAGATTATCTGGCGGCGCATCCTGCTATCGACCATCCTGAACGCCTGACGCGGCATGATTTGTTACTGTTTCACGGCCCCGCGCACACGGCCGCACTGCCGTTTCGTCGTGAAAAACAGCGGCTGGCGCTGGATGTGCACAGCCGTTTTCGTGCCAACAACAGCATGGCGCTGCTGAATGCGGCGCTGGCGGGCACCGGCATTGCTTATCTGCCCGCGTATATGACGCAGGACGCCCTGCGGCGGGGTGAAATCCAACAGGTACTGCCCGAATGGCAAATGGACCGCTTACACAGTTATTTGTTGCTTAAAGAGCAGCCGCAACCCTCATCACCCGTGACGCTACTGTGTGATGCATTGATCACGGCACTCAGCGGCAACTGATTGTTGTTTACTGGCAACAATACTGCGCTGGTTGGCAAATATCCCTCCCTCCCTGTTTTAAGTCGTGCTCCCCTGTTAGCCTGCTAAAAAAAGCAATAACAGGGAATCACTATGTCGCAATCATCAACCGTGTTAGCGCCTGAGCAGCAACACTGGAAGCGTAATTTGTTTGTCTGCGTGCTGGGTTCGTTCAGCACAATTGTGGCGATGACGTTGCTGCTGCCATTTCTGCCACTTTATGTGCAGCAACTTGGCGTGCAGGAACCTGCAGCGATTGCACGCTGGTCGGGTGCTGCGTATGGTGCCACTTTCCTCAGCGCCGCGTTAACCGCGCCGTTGTGGGGCAAACTGGCGGATCGCTATGGCCGCAAACTGATGTTGATCCGTGCCAGCCTCGGGATGGCGGTTGCCATGTCGCTGATTGGTATGGCGACGGCGCCGTGGCAACTGGTTGCTTTGCGTTTGCTGGCGGGATTGTTGGGGGGCTACGCATCGGGTTCAACCATCATGGTCGCGGCGCAAACGCCAAAAGAGCAGACGGGTTGGGCGCTGGGTGTGTTGTCCTCCGGCATTATGGCGGGCAACGTGGTGGGGCCACTGCTGGGCGGGGTATTGCCACCACTGATAGGGATTCGCCACACTTTCTGGCTGACTGGTGCCGTGATTTTCCTCGCCTTCCTTGCTACGACTTTTTTATTAAAAGAAGCACCGCGTCAGCCGGGTAAAAAAGTGGCGCAAACCCACAATGAGAGCGAAACACCGGTCAATCTGCCGCTGGTGCGACTGATGTGGCTGTCCGGTATGTTGCTTATTTTCGCCAATATGTCGATTGAACCGATTATCACGTTGTATATCGGTCAATTCGTGCAGGGCGATCATGCGATTACCGTGACGGCGGGCGTGGTGATGGCGGCGGCTGCGCTGGGCAGTATTCTCTCGGCTCCGCGTTTAGGACGCCTGGCGGATCGGGTAGGGCATGGGCGTGTGCTGGTTTACGGCCTGGTTGTTTGTGCCCTGTTGTTGATCCCACAGGCATTTATCACCCAAGCCTGGCAACTGGTGCTGCTGCGTTTTCTGATGGGCATGGCGCTGGGTGGTTTGATGCCGTGCGTGACGGCGCTGATTCGCCATAATGTGCCGCAGGGGCAGGTGGGGAAAATGCTGGGTTATTCGACCTCGGCACAATACGTCGGCCAGGTCTCAGGTCCCTTATTTGGCGGGTTTGTCGGCGGTGCTTTCGGTATGCGCCCGGTATTTCTGGCGACCTGTGTGATCATGGCGCTGTGCGCGCTGTTGAATGCGCGAGTGTTAAAAAAGCGCTAGCGGCGCAAGGCTCTGCGTTTTGAACAGCTTATAAAACGTCTTTCTGGATACACTTTAGGCTGGGTTTCGGCTGGAGATGCAGGCCGTAAGACAATAAAAAAGGCGGGCTTTGCAGCCCGCCTTTATCACATCAAACCAGAAACTTATTTAGCATCTGGCAGTGCGTAGGCAATGACGTAATCGCCCAGCTTGGTGCCAAACGAACCGTGACCACCCGCCGCAATGACAACGTACTGCTTGCCATCCACTTCATAGGTCATTGGTGTTGCCTGGCCGCCGGCTGGCAGACGTGCCTGCCACAGCATTTCCCCGGTGTTGGTGTCGAATGCGCGCAGGTAGTTATCCGCCGTCGCACCAATGAAGAACACGTTACCGGCAGTGGTAATTGGGCCGCCCAGCATTGGCATACCCATTTTGAACGGTACCGGAACTGGCGCGCTGTCGCGAACGGTACCGATACGTTTTTTCCACACGGTTTCGTTGGTTTTCAGGTCAACCGCTGAGACATAGCCCCATGCCGGTTGTTTACATGGCAGACCCAACGGAGACAGGAACGGATTCAGTTCCACGCCGTACGGAACACCGTACTGCGGCTGGATACCGGTTTCAGTACCTGAACCGCCTTTGTCATCGGCTGGTGGCTCGATCGGGTTACCCGGACCGCGTGGCACCAGTTTAGAGACAAACGGCAGCGCCATTGGGTTCGCAATCGCGATCTGACGATGTGGATCTACCGCGATACCGCCCCATTCGAACATACCGAGGTTGCCTGGGAACACCAGCGTACCCTGCTCAGACGGCGGGGTGAACGGACCTTCGTAGCGCAGACGCTTGAAGATCACGCGGCACACCAGCTGGTCGAACATGGTCGCGCCCCACATGTCCTTGTCCGTCAGGTTGTTCTTCGGACGGAAGGTCAGTTCGGAGTACGGCTGAGTTGGGGATACGTGATCACCTTTCGCAGCGCCCTGTGGCACTGGGGTTTCCGGTGCGGGGACAACTGGCTTACCAGTACGGCGATCCAGTACAAAGATGTTACCGGTTTTGGCCGGGGCATAAATCACCGGAACAGTGTTGCCATCTTTGTCAGTGATATCGGCCAGCGTCGGTTGTGACGGCAGGTCCATATCCCACAGATCGTGATGCACGGTCTGATACGACCACACCAGCTTACCGGTGGTGGCGTTCAGGGCCAGTACGCTGCTTGCGAAACGTTCCTGGTCAGGCGTGCGGTTACCGCCCCAGATGTCTGGTGTGGTCACGCCCATTGGCAGGAATACGGTATCCAGTTTTGGATCGTAGACCGCCGGTGCCCAGGAGTTCGGCGAGTTCATGGTGAAAGTGTGTTCATCATCTGGAATCGCGTTAGGATCTTTCGCGCCCGGATCGAACACCCACAGCAGTTTACCGGTGTTGACGTCAAAGCCACGAATGGCGCCAGACGGTTCACGGGTTGAGTAGTTATCGGTGACGGCACCCGCGATCACGATAGTGGTATCCGTGATGATCGGTGGTGAAGTCGGCTCATACTGGCCTGGGGTCAGTACGGGCTGTTTGTGCTGCAGATCCAGCTCACCGTTGTTACCAAACGCGGCACAACGTTCACCCGTTTCCGCATCCAGCGCGAACAGGCGACCATCGTTTACCGGCAGGTAAATACGGCGCGAGCACAGCGCAGGTTGGGTATTAGATGCATCGGCAGCAGCAGGCATTTCATGATACGAAACACCACGGCAGGTCACGTGCTGGAAGGTTGGATTCGGTTTGAGGCCCGGATCAAATTTCCACTTCTGCTTACCGGTTTTCGCATCCAGCGCAAACAGAATCTGGTGCGGCGAGCAGAGATACAGGGTGTCGCGGATTTTAATCGGCGTCACTTCGTCGGTGATTTCACCTGGGTCGTTCGGGGTTTTCAGATCGCCCGTCTGGAACTGCCAGGCAACCTGCAACTCTTTCACATTACCGGTGTTGATTTGCTTCAGTGGAGAGAAGCGCGTGCCTTGCTGATCGCGGGCATAAGCAGGCCAGTCAGCATCCTTGATGTTGCTTAGCGGCTGCGCTTGCGGGGCATTATCTGCCGCAGCAGGAATTTCACCGTTCAGCTCTTGTGGATCGTGGAACACTGCCCACGCCAGCACCAGCACGCTGGCAATCAGCGCAACGGCCATCAGACCCAGCGCGCCTTTACCTGCGTGATTCAGACCGCGATATACAAACGGCAGAATCAACCAGATGCCGAAGATCACCAGCACATCGGTACGTGGTGCCAGCGCCCAGAAGTCGAAACCGACTTCCCAAACACCCCACACCAGCGTTGCCAACAGCAACAGTGCATACAGCATGATCGCTGCGCCGCTACGACGCCACAGCAGGATAGCGGTGATCAACATAATCACACCGCCAATAACGTAGTACCAGGAACCACCAATTGCGGCTAGCCATACACCGCCTACCAGCATAAATGCGCCCGTGAGCAGTGCGAACAGCACCGTCAAAAAGCGAATCACGCCAAAAGATGAGGAAGCTTTCCCCATAATATTAACCTCTTTCTTTGCCATAAACTTAAAAGGAAACAACGCATTAGGTTGTTTCCCGACATAGAGTACGAAGTGACTTAAAATGTTCGATCGCAGCGCTTCCGTTACGCCAGATGATCCCTTTGCGTTAAATTTTATCTTAAAAACGTTAACGGGTTTGATTTTTTTAGTGCTTTGCGCTTGTGGAATGGTAGTAGTGCGACATTTTATGAGGAGATTCTAACGTTATGCCCGAAGAGATCGGGACATAACGGCAAAAGTCGGAATTTCGTGTAAGCGTTTACACTTCAAACAGGGTGCTGCTGGTGCGTTGCTCCTGCCAACCTGAAAGTTGCAGGTCTTCATAGACAGACAACGGCAGAGCTAATTGCGGAGTACGTAATATCACCTCTGCTTCTCTTTCGCGGCAGGAGCCGAGCAAAAAGGGAAAGCTGAACTTGAGATAATTATCATTGAAGAAATCATCGTTCAGAACAATTCCTCTAAAGGGAAAAGAGGCAATATTCTTCCAGCACGTTCCTGGCGGAGCCAAATCATAAAGCCAGAATGCGTGATGCTGAGCGGCCTCTCGCAATGCCGCTTCATCCTTAACTAAACTGGCATAATTGATGGCAAGGGACACATTTTCCAATTGCAGGCTGGGATAATTTTCCGGCGACTGTAAAAAGCGCGCAAGACTATTTCCCACTAAAGGGATAATTATTCGCTCGGGCGTATCGGGCAACTGATTGTGCAGTGAAATTATGTTGCTTCCGTTAAGTAATGCTGTGCTTTCCTGTTCACAATGCATAAAGGGGGCTGAATAACACACGCCCATCAGTGCGCCGTCGAGGCGACGGATACGCTCAGTAACATAAGGATTGTATGAACTGTTTTCCATTTATCTCTATGAATAAATTAATTAACTGGAACGTCTTAATTATTATAAGGACGGCAAGGTTGCTGTGATCTTTACGCTTCCAATATAGATCGAATTGTTTGTTAAGGTCACCTTTTTTAGCTGTCTCTGATAGAGAGATATGGCGGTTAAAAGATGTATTTAATATTGAGTTATTGGAATTTCTGGAATGATTCAGATATTTTCAGGTGAAAACAATCAGCCTGCTAATATTCAGAACTCTATGCTTAGTTAAATTTTAGATAAGCAACTGTTTTTAAAGCGCACGGCTAGCCATTGCTTGCCAGCGTCAGATGTCGCACTCTGTGGCCGGAAAATGATAATGAGAGCCGTTCGACGGCTTTTCACCAGGCTGGTGCAATGACGCTGGCCGGATGCTGATTTAGGATGGGATAAAATATGGCTTCATCGTTATCCGCAGCAGAAGACTCTCTGTTGCGGCACAGGTCGTTTGTCGCCTTCTGGTTGGCACGCACCTGTTCATCGTTTGGTTTCCAGATGTTCTCCGTGGCGGTGAGCTGGCAAATCTACGCCCTTACCCACAGCGCGATGGCGTTAGGGATGATTGGCCTGATGCAGTTCCTGCCTTCGGTGTTACTGGCTCTGCCGGCCGGCCATCTCGCCGACCAGTTTGATCGCCGCCGCATTGTGCTGGTCGGGCAATTGATTGAATGGCTAGCCCTGCTTGGCCTGGTGGCACTGACGCTGATGCACTGGGCGGATAAAATTGAAATTTGGGGACTGGTGTTTCTGATCTCTGTTGCTAAAGCGCTGGAGTGGCCGTCGATCACCTCCATGCTCCCTGCGCTGGTTCCTCCACCGATTCTCGCGCGTGCCATGGCGGCGAGTTCGGTGGGCGGTCAGGCTGCGGTGATTGTCGGCCCAACCTTAGGGGGTCTGCTGTATGTGGCTGGCCCCGAGGTGGTGTACGGCGTTTCAGCCCTGTTTTATCTCTTCTCGCTGGTGTTGGTCAGCCGCCTCCGCTATGAACGTCAACCTCAAACGCGTATGCCGATGAATCTTACGACCATGTTTGCGGGCGTGCGTTTTATTCGTGAGCGCAAAGATGTGCTGGGTGTGATCTCTCTCGATCTGTTCGCCGTGCTACTGGGTGGCGCCACCGCGCTGTTGCCGATCTTCGCGCAGGATATTCTGCATACCGGCCCCTGGGGATTAGGCATGCTGCGCGGAGCGCCTTCTGTGGGGGCGCTCATTGTTGGCGTGTGGCTGAGTCGCCACAAGCTGGAAAAGCACGTCGGCATGATTATGTTTGGTTCTGTCGCGGGCTTTGGTGTGGCTACGCTGGTGTTCGCGCTCTCCACGCAATTATGGCTGTCTCTGCTGGCGCTGGCCGCGCTGGGCGGGTTCGATATGGTGAGCATGGTGATTCGCGGCGCGCTGGTGCAGCTGGATACGCCGGATGACATGCGCGGTCGCGTGAATGCGGTCAACGCCATCTTTATTAATACCTCAAATCAGCTTGGTGAGTTTGAGTCAGGCATGCTGGCAGCGTGGATGGGGGCGGTGCCTGCCGCAGCGCTTGGCGGTATTGGCACGCTGGTGGTGGTGGCGGTCTGGATGACGATTTTCCCGCATCTGCGCAAACGGCAGAAGCTGGAGAACGAAAACGCAGGATAAGCGCCAACAAAAACCGGCTCGCGAGCCGGTTAATGATGTCACCACTCTGCAATGCCATGAAAAGCCCCGCGCAAAGGGGGACCTGCGCGGGGAGGTTGACCTTAAACGGTCGCGGTTTTCCCCAGGCTGGCGTCAAATTGTTTCCAGCTGTCTGTCATATCCACCACGGTTTTCGATTTTCGTGCTTCATCGATTTTAATCGCGGTCAGGCCCGCTTCCAGTGCATCCACCACGGAGACTTTCAGTGGCGTTCCCTGTTTAATGTGTTTGACGATCTCTTCAGCCATCAACGCATCGGCACCATAGTGACCGTCATAGGCATTGCCGCTGTAAGTGGTATCGACCTCGCGCTCGCCAGTGCGGGCGTTGTGCACGCGGAAGTAGTTACGCACAAAGTCACCCTCAGCCATGCCATCGGTGCCCATCACGCAGAAACGCCGAAACTCATCCGGCACGTTAAGGTTGGCGTGGAAGGCGAGCGTTGCGCCATTGGCGTATTCGATCAGCGCTGTCTGGTAGTCGACGATGTCGGCATCGCCATCAAACACCGCATCCGTGCTTGACCAGCCGCTGGGTTTAACGTGATACACCTCAGATTGCGGTGTGACAGCCCCGGTGGGTGCATGTTGCGGCGTGAAGTTTTTACGCCCACCAAAGCTGGCGACGCGCACCGGGCGTTCACCGACTAA
Source organism: Pantoea sp. C8B4 (assembly GCF_051336905.1). Classification (NCBI taxonomy): domain Bacteria; kingdom Pseudomonadati; phylum Pseudomonadota; class Gammaproteobacteria; order Enterobacterales; family Erwiniaceae; genus Pantoea; species Pantoea sp. C8B4. Next base: position 214,442 of record NZ_JBGMNK010000003.1, on the reverse strand, counting down.
TCCTTGATAGAGATCGATATCGTGGCAGCATTTTTCCAGAATATAAGGACCGGCGTATTTTTCCAGACGTCGCCAGTCTCGCTGGAAGAAGGCCCCGTGGTAAGGCTTGATGTGTTCCGTGGCTTCGATTGAGGTGATCTCGCCCAGGCGATGTTCGTCACGCGCGTTTAAGAGATCGTGATACAGCGGTGAGTAGCGTAAAACTAAGCCGACCAGAATACGCTCATGCCCATATTGCTGCACCAGCTGTGCCATCGCCATGGTCTGTTCTTCATTGATCACCACCGGTTTCTCAGTGAACACGGTGTAACCGGCGGCCAGCCCCTGGCGAATATGCTCAAGGTGCATAAAGTTGGGTGACCCGACCAGCAGCAGATCGAACCCACCGTGCTGGAGTAGCGCATCCACGTTGTCGAACGCCTTCCCGGCATCAATGCCGAAGGTGTGGAGATTCGGCAAGCCAGCGGGAGCCGGATCGACGTAACCCACCACGGAGAACTCTGCGTCAGCTTTGTTGAACTCTTTCACGACATGAGAAAGACGAAAGCCCAGACCAATAATGCCCACTTTCATGTTGTACCCCTGAAGCCCGTTGCTGGTTAGCTGCCCGACCCATCAGGCTGCTGATAATCTGACCGTTAACTTATTACGGCAGAAAAACTAATGTCAATCCATAACGCCGATCTCAAATTGGTGTTTTTTGTTATCTTTATGTTTTAAATGGACATTAATTAACTATACGGAATGCGTATTTATTTGTGATTGCGATTTAAGTTTTTTTCCCCTATCTTTCGCACATCTATAAGCGTCATGCCTTGGTGGCAGGCAGGAGGAAGCGCGTGCAATCACTTTTGCTGGGTATTGATGGCGGTGGTACGCACTGTCGCGGGCGCCTGACGGACCACGCTGGCCGCGTGCTGGCGGAAGCGACGGGCGGGCCCGCCAATGTCTGGTCGCAGTATGATGCCGCCATCAACGCCATTGAATCGGTCATCGACACGCTATTTCAACAAGCGGGGCTTGCTGCTGATGCGCGTGACCGCACCCTGCTGGTGGCAGGTTTAGCGGGTGCCAATGTGGCATCGGTGCATTCCCGGCTGCAAAGCTGGCAGCCTCGTTGTCAGGCGCGTTATCTGTTTACCGATGTCGAAATCGCCTGTGCGGGGGCGCACGATGGTGCACCCGGCGCGGTGTTGATTGTCGGGACGGGCAGTCAGGGCGCAGCCTGGGACGGCGCGCAGTTTACCCTGCTGGGCGGCTGGGGTTTTGCCCTGTCAGATGCCGGTTCAGGCGCCATCCTTGGGCGCCGGGCACGCCGCTTAGCGCTGCTGGCGCACGAAGCTATCGTGCCTGCTTCGGCGCTGACTGAACGCATCATGGCGCTGCATCAACACAGTCCGGAACAGATGTTACTCTGGTCACAGCAGGCAACACCCGCCGAATGGGGCAGTGTGGTGCCTGAGGTCTTTACCGCCGCGCAGCAGGGCGATCCTCATGGTATTGCGCTGGTGCAGCAGGCCGCTGCCGATATCGTGCAGATGGTGCAGCCCTTGCTGGCGCGCAGTCACGGCAAATTGGCCCTGATGGGGGGACTCGCGGTGCCGATTCAGCCCTGGTTACCCGCCGACATTGCCGCGCAGCTTGTCCCGCCGCAGGGTGATGCCTTAAGCGGTGCATTGCGCCTTGCCAGCCAGTTCAGCCAGCAACCGGCTTAGCCTCTTCCAACTTAAAAAAGAGATCCATGAGCGCTCCCAACGTAACTGCACGCATTTTGCGCCTGATTGTCGAAAATGCGCCAATCAGCCAGTCTGATCTTAAAGTTCGTAGCGGCCTGAGCATGTCTACGGTATCGCAGGCCACTAATCGTTTGCTGTCCGGCGGTATTGTGCAGGAGCTGGGGCTGCGTCGTGTCTCAATGGGACGACCGAAAACACTGCTCGGCCTCAATCCGGATCACGCCAGCGTAGTCGGCATTCAACTTAATGCCGAACGCAACCTGATTGTCTTAACCGACCTGAGCGGCAACATCATCGGCGAGCAGCAGATCCCGTCCGGCGCGATGACTCCTAAACAACTGGGTGACGCGCTGGCGAAGTTTTTGCGTGGCGTGGAAGGAAAGAAAGTCGGTGCCATTGGGCTGGCGCTTTCAGGTCTGGTGGATGCCAGCAACGGCGTTTGCGTGTTGTCACGCGCGCTGGGCTGGAACAACTTGCCGATTGCGCGCCTGCTGGAAGAGCGTTTTTCGCTGCCGGTCTTTATCGAAAATGATGCCAATGCGTTAGCCATGGCCGCACTGGTGTTTGGTCAACTGGGCCATGCGCAATCCGCGGTGATTGCCACTTTTGGCAAAGGTATTGGGGCGGGAATTCTGCTGGACCGCCAGCTCTATCGTGGCCGTCATGGTAAAGCCGGAGAGATTGGCGTGTCATTGCTCGGTGATGGTTCTGAGCGATTGCTGGAAGATGTGGCCTCATCACAAGCGATTTTGCAGCGCGTGGCGGTTTCTCTGAAAGAGGCGCTGCCGCAGACATTACGCGATCTGGATAGCCAGCCCACGCCTGAAGTGCTCAGTGCACTGGCGGAAGCCGGACAGCACCTGGGCATGTCGCTGGCGAATCTGTCGGTGGCTTATGATCCTGACGTGGTGTATCTGGCGATGGAGCCGCAGATGGCATCGCGCATCCTGCTCGACCATATCACGCAGAGTTTCCAGACCTACCGGCTGAAGATCACGCCGCAGATGACGCCGCTGCAGTTCCTCACCGAGTCGAATCGTATGTGGGCACAAGGGGCGGCAGGCTTTGCGGTGAATAAGCTGTTAGATTTGCTGGCGGCGCAGGCCGATGAAGAGACGGTGCCTTAAAACGGCAATCTGAGTCGTGGCGCGCACGGAATCGAAACTTACCGTCTGTTCAGAGAGGGCGCTGTAGCAAAACCACGGCGCTTGCTTCGTTGAGGCGCCTAACGCAGGCGCAATCCTTGCTCATCAAACAACATCCCGCGTTCAGCATTGATCTGATAACTGACGCGGTCGCCAATCTCATGCTCTGCCGCGTTGCGTTCCTCAATCACCAATAACTTCTCCTCACCGATATCCAGATAAAGATAGTTGGTGTGCCCCAGCATCTCACTGAATGACAAATCGGCGCTGAAGCTCAGCGTATCGGTTTCCTGCTGCGCCGGAGAGAAATGCTCGGGTCGAATCCCCAGCGTGACTTTTTGTCCTTCATGGCAGGCTGCATCTATCTTCATGGTCAGCGTGTGAATGCCTAAGGCAGGCACGCGCAGTTGCACGGCACCTGGCGCGACCGTGGCAACTTCCGCCTGCAGGAAGTTCATCTTCGGTGAACCGATAAACCCAGCGACAAACAGATTGTCGGGATCGTGATACAGCGCCATCGGTGCACCCACCTGCTCAATTTTGCCCTGACGAAGTACCACGATGCGGTCGGCCAGCGTCATCGCTTCCAGCTGGTCGTGCGTGACATAAATCATGGTGTTGCCCAGAGAGGCATGCAGGCGAGCGATCTCAATGCGCATCTGTAACCGCAGCTCAGCATCCAGATTGGAGAGCGGTTCATCAAACAGGAAAATGCGTGGATGGCGGATAATGGCGCGGCCGATGGCCACACGCTGACGCTGGCCGCCGGAGAGCGCACGTGGCAGGCGATCCAGCAGTTCTGTCAGATGCAGGCGCGCGGCCGTCTGGTTAATCGCTTTCTCGATTTCTGCTTTGGATTTCTTCATCACTTCCAGCGGGTAAGCCAGATTGCCGCGCACCGTCATATTCGGATAGAGCGCATAAGACTGGAATACCATGGCAATGCCGCGCTCGGTGGCGGGCTGGTGCGTCATGTCTGCGCCCTCAATCAGTAGCTTGCCGTCACTGATCTCCTCCAGCCCGGCAATCATGCGTAGCAGCGTCGATTTACCGCAGCCGGAAGGGCCGACAAACACCACAAATTCGCCGCTGTTAATAGTGAGATCGATACCGTGGATCACATTCACATGGTCGTAGGACTTTTTAACGCTTTGCAGGTGCAGGCTGGTCATGGTGAGGCCTCAATCAGAGTAGTTGACCCATGTAAATGGCGTTGCTGCGCATAATCGGCGTGAAACCGAGACGTTGATAAAAGCCGCACACCTTCTCGTTTTGCAGACTCACGCCCAGATAAACACCCGGCACGCCAGCGGCGCGCAGATCCTGCAACAGCTGCTCAATCAGTTTTCTTCCCCAGCCGCCCTGTTGCGCTGGCGGCAGCAGATTGATATGCAGATGCGCGGGCCATTGCGCCACCAGTTGCTCTGCAGCGGCATCCGGCTGAAGGATGGCATCCAGGACTTTACTGTCGAGTGGCGCGCGCGGCGTGTAATCGCGATATTGCTGTTGCAGTGGCGGCCACCACTGCGCATTCAGTTCTGCTTCGAAGGCGCGTGTATCTGCCACCGCCACCGCATAGCCCATCACTTCCCCATTTATTTCAAGTGCATAGGAAAATTCGGGTGCAAAGCGTGCGTAAGGAATGACAAAGCGCAGGCCCGGCAGCGCCGGGTCAGAATAGAGCGCGGTGGCGTCAGTTCCCGCATTGGCCGTTTCTAAGCAGATACGCGACAGGGCTGGAAAATCGCTCTCGCGGGTTCGGCGAATAACACCTTTAGCCGTCATGGTGGAGCCTCTGTGGTCATGAGATGAACAGATTTTACGGTAAATAAAGCTGACTTAGTTTTCAAGGTGTAATAATTGCGCGACCGCACAACACGGAGGTAAATCCTGGTGGTGAGCTATCACGCAAATGTCCGCCTATAGCGGCGCAGAGCCTATGCCGCCTGCGTTCAGCGCTGATTTAACCGTCGCAGCCTGTCGAACATCACATTAACTATAGAATTTTCATATGGTCTGTCAGTAGGTTAATGCTGTCGATTAGCGTGAGTGAATTATGCTGGCAGCAGGTGTGAGTCATCTTCAGGTGTACGCTTTTGCGTCTGACAGACAGGATTCTCTGCTGTGTAGTCCGCTTTTCTTCTCACAATTTGCACTGTATCACAGAGCAAAAATTCCGCAGTGAGGGTGTTTGACTTTCTTTTGTGCATAAAGTAAGTATGAATTAACGTCGTTATTGCTGCTGAATCAACCTGCCAGGACCTGCAGGTGTCGCAATGAAGGGATGCCAGTCATCTGTTGGAGAAACCGAGCATGATGTGTGATTCAACCAAACGTCCGTCCCGTATGAAAAGCTCACTGCGCGTGGTATCGCGTCTGGTTTCAGCCGGGATCTTGCTCGGTGCAACCCTGGCGACGGCGCAAGCGGTGACGCTGAACGAATGGGATATTTATAACTATCCACAGCAGACCGAGGCGGTGGATGAAGCGGTGAAAGCGTTCCAGCAAAAGAATCCGGGCATCACCATTCAGCGCTCGGTGCACTCTTTTGAAGATACTCGTATTCCACTGAAGCTGGCGCTGACCGCCGGTGATGGCCCGCAAATCGCCCAGGTCAATCAGGGCGGTGGCGATATGGGTTCGCTGGTGAAAGACAAACTGCTGTGGCCGCTGGACGACTACGCCAAAACCTATGGCTGGACCACGCGCTTCCCGGACTCGATCCTCAAGCGTAACCGCTGGTCAGATAAGCAGGACTTTGGCAGTGGTCAGCTTTACGGTGTCGCCAGCCTCGGTGAAATGGTGGGGCTGTATTACAACAAGGCTTTGCTGGACAAGGCGGGTGTTGCCGTACCGAAAACCCTGCCTGAACTCGAAGCGGCAATGGAGAAGCTGAAAGCTGCGGGCACGCCACCGATGATGCTCGGCCTGCTGGACGGTAATATGGGCCAACAGCTGCTGAGTACCGTATGGGAAGCACAGATTGAGAGCAAAGATCGCAAAGCCCTCGATGATCTGATTTACGACGTGGGTGGCACCTTCAAAGACGACAAGCTGGTGAAAGCGGCGAGCATGATGAAGAGCTGGAAAGACAAAGGCTACTTCTTCCCCGGCTTTGAAGGCATTGGCCATGATGATGCGGCCACCCTGTTCCAGAATGGGCAGGCCGCGTTCCTGGTGAGCGGCACCTGGTATCTCGGCCAGTTCAAAGACAATAAAGATGTGCACTTTGCAGCGATGCCGATGGGTGAGGGCGTGCAGCATGCCTTGATGGTGGGTGGCACCGATCTGGCGTTCTCGATCACCAACACGGCAAAAACCAAAGAGCAGCAGGATGCGGCGGCTAAATTTATCGACTACATCGTTTCCGACGAGATGGCTAACCGCTGGTTGAAAGTCGGCTTCCTGCCGGCGGGCACCAGCAAGAATGCACAAATCCCAGCGGATAACCCGTTGCTGGCGGAGGCGTATCAGGTATGGGTAACCCTCAACGAGCATGATGGCCTCGGCCATTATCTGGATTGGGCCACGCCGACCATGAATGCTGAGCTGAATCAGAACGTGCAGTTGTTACTGGCAGGACGACAGACGCCGGAGCAGATGGTCACTAATTTCGACAACAACTATCAACGTTACCTGAAAACCCTGAAGCACTGATGACGTCCGGCCCGGCGACGATGCCGGGCCGTGAATTAGCCTGCAAGCGAGTAAGGTTATGCTGAACAAATCTGCCTGGCGCAACGCGCTCTATCTTCTGCCCGCCGTACTGGTCTATGCGGTGTTTCTACTCCTGCCGCTGCTGGCCTCGCTCGGCATCAGTTTCACCGAGTGGGATGGTACTTCCCTGCCGATTTTCACCGGTATCAGTAACTACGTGCGTATGTTCCAGGACCCGGTGTTCTGGGTGGCGCTCGGCAACAATGCGCTGCTGATGTTGTTTTATACCTTGCTGCCGATTGGTGTCGGTTTACTGCTGTGCAGCTTCCTGTATGAAACGCGTAACGGCAAAGAGCGCAGCGTGCTGCGTATTCTGTTTTTCCTGCCGTATATCATGCCGATGGCGGTTTTGGGCGTGGTGTGGCGTTGGTTATATAACCCGGCGTTTGGTCCTATCGATCAGTTCCTGCGCGCCATCGGTTTACCGCAGTTGGCGTTGTCGTGGCTGGGGGATTTCACCTGGGCGTTACCGGCTGTGGGTTTTGTTGCCACCTGGTATTTCTTCGGATTCTGTCTGGTGCTGTTTATGGCCGGTTTGCAGCGCATGGATCCTTCGCTGCTGGAAGCTGCTGATTTGGATGGTTCTTCGCGTCGCCAGAAGTTTATGCGTATTACGCTGCCTTCGCTGCGTCCGGAATTGCGTATTGCGCTGCTGCTGACGGTGATTGCCAGCCTGAAGGCCTTTGACCTGGTGTATGTGATGACGCAAGGCGGGCCGGGCACTTCGACCATGGTGACCAACATCTTTATGTATAAGCAGGGCTTTGATTTGCACTACTTCGGCTACGCGTCAGCGGTGGCCGTGTTCAGTATGTTGATTGTGCTGATGATCAACGCCTGTATTCACTTTGCTATCCGGGAGCGTCACTGATGCGCGGTACGCCTGTTGTTTCTCGCGCGCTCATCTGGATTGTCGCGTTAATGACTATCCTGCCGTTTTTAATGGCGCTGATGACCTCATTCAAAACCCAGATGGAGCTGTTTCAGGGCGTGTTCACACTGCCTGCGTCGCTGAACTTCAAAAACTACGTGACGGCCTGGCAGCAGGGGCACTTCAACGTCTACTTTATGAACTCGGTACTGGTGGTGATTCCGGTGGTGCTCAGCAGTATTTTGTTAGGGATTCTGGCAGGATTTGGTTTTGCCTGGCTGAAAATCCCCGGTAAGAAGCTGATAGCAGCGATGCTGGGCTTAGGCATGGTGCTGCCGAGCGAGGCTTTTATTATTCCGCTTTACCACGAACTGCGTTGGATGGGGCTGACGAATACTTATCTGGCGCTGATCCTGCCGCAAATTGCCTTATCGCTGCCGTTTACCACGCTGATGATTGCCACTGCACTGCAACAGGTGCCGCGCGAGCTGGTGGAAGCCTCGGTGATGGATGGTGCTTCAAGGCGCAAGATATTGTGGGGCATTCTGGTGCCTGCCATTTGGCCCACGCTCTCGACGCTGGCACTGCTGCTGTTTATCTGGACGTGGAATGAATTCCTGATTCCGCTGATTCTGGTCAACAAGGATGAACTGCGCACTTTGCCAATCGGCATGATGTTCTTCCAGAACAAAAACACGATTGATATTCCGGTGCTGATGGCGGGCGCGATGATCGTGATTCTGCCGCTGGTGGCGGTGTTCCTGGTGTTCCAGCGTAAGTTTATCAGTGGTGTGACGGAAGGGGCGGTGAAGTAGGATACGCTTGACGAAAACTTGCAACGTTCAATATTACAGGGCGCAGCCATTGGGCCGCCCGCGTTGTTAGCGGACGTGCCCGTCAAATCGGTTTACAACGCTGCCGCGATTGCCACACCCAACTCTTCTGTTGAAGCGCTGCCGCCGAGGTCGCGCGTCAGGCTATTGCCGGCAGCCAGCGTGCGTTCAATCGCGTCCAGCACGGCGGCACCCGCTTCAGCGTAACCGAGGTGCTCCAGCATCATCGCACCACACCAGATCTGTCCAATCGGGTTTGCTACGCCTTTGCCCGCGATATCCGGCGCTGAGCCGTGTACCGGTTCAAACAGGCTGGGGAATTTCCCTTCCGGGTTGATGTTGGCGGAAGGCGCAATACCGATGGTGCCGGTACAGGCCGGGCCGAGATCTGACAGGATGTCGCCAAACAGGTTGCTGGCCACCACCACATCAAACCAGTCCGGGTGCAGCACGAAGTTCGCCGTCAAAATATCGATATGATACTTATCGACTTTCACTTCCGGGTAACTCGGCGCCATGGCTTCGACGCGGCTGTCCCAATATGGCATGGTGATAGCAATGCCGTTGGATTTGGTGGCAGAAGTCAGGTGTTTTTTCGGACGCTTCTGCGCTAACTCATAGGCAAACTTCAGGATGCGATCGACGCCCGTACGCGTCATCACCGTCTCCTGAATCACCACCTCGCGGTCGGTTCCAGGGAACATGGTACCGCCCACCGACGAGTACTCGCCCTCGGTATTTTCACGCACCACGTAGAAATCGATATCGCCGGGCTGACGATTGGCCAGCGGCGCTTTGACGCCCGGCATCAGGCGAACCGGACGCAGGTTGACGTACTGATCAAATTCGCGGCGGAACTGCAGCAGCGATCCCCACAGCGACACGTGATCCGGTACCACATCTGGCCAGCCCACCGCGCCAAAATAGATGGCATCAAACTGGCTCAGAGTGGCGAACCAGTCATCCGGCAACATCTTGCCATGCTGCTGCCAGTACTCGGCGCTGGCAAAGTCAAACCATTGCCATTCCAGAGAAATATTGAATTTCTTTGCCGCTGCATCCATCACGCGGATGCCTTCTGGCATCACTTCTTTGCCAATGCCATCGCCAGGGATGACGGCGATTTTGTAGGTTTTGCCGCTCATAGGGTTCTCGCAGGTTGCTGTTGATGTTCTGAACGCAGTATAACCATGCATCACCGGGAAATAATTAGCCTGAGCGGCAAGCCAATGTTGAATAAAAGTAGAGAATCGCGTACCTCCACCGACGATCTGGCCTTCTTTGTGCGCGTCGCAGCGCTGGAGAGTTTAACCGCTGCGGCGCGTGAACTCGGGCTATCTCTGCCCGCCGTCAGCAAACGCCTCAGCCACCTTGAACAGCGTCTGGGGGTGCAACTGCTGAAACGCACCACACGGCGACTGGAGCTCACCGCTGAAGGAAAACGCTATCTGGAAGGGGCTCGCCCGTTGCTGGATCAACTGGCAGAGCTGGAGGAGTCGGTGAGCAGCCAGGCGGCGGTGTTGCGTGGCAGCCTGAACATTAACGCCTCATTTGGATTTGGTCGCCGCCATGTTGCCCCCTGCGTGTCCCGTTTTGCTGCGCTGCATCCTGAAGTCTCGTTGTCATTACAACTCAGCAGCCAGCCATTGAATTTCATCGATTCGCACATCGACATTGATATCCGCATTGGCGAACCGCCCGATGCACGGCTCATCGCGCGTAAGTTACGCACTAATCCGCGCGTGCTATGCTGCGCCCCAATTTATGCGGAGCGTCACGGCCTGCCTGACAGTATTGCGGCGCTGTCGCAGCACAACTGTATTCTGCTACGGCAGTACGAGAGTGATTTCGCACTCTGGCGATTGAGTCATGGCCAGCAGCAGGTGACGCAAAAGGTGCAGGGGAGTTTGATCACCAACGATGGCGAAGTGGCGATGCAGTTAGCGATGGATGGGCACGGCATTTTGTTGCGTTCCTGGTGGGATGCCCAGCACATGATTGAACGCGGCGATCTGCTGCATGTGTTGCCAGCATGGAGCAGCGTGGACGGGGATATTTTTGCCGTGTGGCGGCCGCAGCGTCAGTTACCCGCCCGCATTAGCGCCTTTGTCGATTTTTTGCAGTCCGCCTTGTAACTATTAAGTAATATTTGATTATTTATAATCATCATTGACTGTTTGTGAGCATGATCAAACAAATCATTTGCTGTTTAGCCTATAAATTGCCCTGCTTGTGCGTGAATTCATTCTAATGTGAGTGAAATAAATCAATGAGCATAAACAGGGGTGCCTTTGTGCATAGACACTAAAATAACAAAACAGGCAACCTCATTAACGGCATGCGTGAAGCCCAGCGCAGGCCACGACCCTACGTTATCAATGAGGCTAAAATGAAACAGTTTTCTGCAGAAGGGATGATGATTATTGTCGGGATCGTCATCGCGTATATTCTGTTTACCACCTGGCTGACCTGGCGTCTGCGCAGCAAAAACAGCGGCGACTTTATGGCGGGATCCAACGTGATGCCGGCTTTTGTCGTGGGTGTGATGTTAATGTCTGAGTACATCGGCGCGAAATCGACCATTGGTACCGCCCAGGCGGCGTTTGAAGGTGGGTTTGCCGCATCCTGGTCGGTGATTGGTGCCGCGATTGGCTTCCCGCTGTTCGGATTCCTGCTGGTTAAGCGTATTTACAACACCGGAAAAATCACCATTTCGGGTGCGATTGCTGAGCGTTACGGCAACTCAACCAAGAACATCATTTCCCTCATCATGATCTATGCGCTGCTGCTGGTGAATGTGGGGAACTATGTGAGCGGCGCAGCGGCGATCTCGACCGTGTTGAATCTCGATCTCACCACGGCGGCCGTGATCACCGCAATCGTCAGTACCTTCTACTTTATGTTCGGTGGCATGAAGGGTATTGCCTGGGTAACGCTGCTGCACAGCGGACTGAAATATATCGGTATCTTGATCATTCTCGGCGTCGCACTGCATATGACCGGCGGCGTTAGCCCGATGATCAAAGAGATGCCGCATTTCTACTGGACGTGGGACGGTAACATTGGGGCCAGCACCATATTTGCCTGGATGATTGGCACCATCGGTTCGATTTTCTGCACCCAGTTTGTGATTCAGGCCATCGCTTCCACCAAAAGTGCCGCATCCGCCAAGCGCGCTACCTGGGTTGCCTTCTTCTTCTGCATGCCGATTGCGATTGCCATTGCGTTAATTGGCGTGGCGGCGAAGTACCTGCATCCGGATATCAAAAGCCTGTATGCACTGCCGGTGTTCCTGCAGGATATGAGCCCATGGCTGGCCGGGATTGTGACCACCTCGCTGGTGGCCTCCATCTTCGTCAGTGTCAGCACTGTGGCGCTGGCGATTGCCTCGCTGGTGGTCAAAGATTTCTATGTGCCGTATCGCAACCCAACGCCAGAACGTGAATTCCGTATGACGCGCTGGCTGTCGCTGCTGATTGGTTTCCTGCCGTTAATCCTGGTGCTGTTCGTCCCCGAAGTGCTGAAGCTCTCCTTCTTCACCCGCGCGATTCGTCTGTCGATCTCGGTGGTGGCGATTATTGCCTTCTACCTGCCGTTCTATAAAAGTACGCGCGGGGCGAATGCCGGTCTGATTGGGGCCTGCGTGGTCACCACCGTCTGGTATCTACTCGGCGATCCGTTCGGCATCAACAATATGTATGTGGCGTTGATTACGCCTGCAGTGATCATGGTGATTGATCGCCTGATCCCTTCGGCACAAACGCACGACAAAAAAGCACCAAAATCTTCAATGCAAAACAGTGGAGCCTGATATGACCGATTCAACGATTACCGTCGAACGTAACGGTAACCTTCATCCGCACGCGCAGGATGCGCAGCAGCTCACGGCGATGCTGCCTTCGGTCTGTCCGCAGAATCACGCCGCTAATTTGCTGCCGCTGCCCAACGGCGACCTGCTGTGTGTCTGGTTTGGCGGCACGCAGGAAGGGATTGCCGATATCTCTGTGTGGTGCTCACGCCTGGAACAAGGCAGCAGCCAGTGGAGCGAAGCGCAAAAACTCTCGGATGATTCGACGCGCTCGGAGCAGAACCCGGTGCTGTTCCTCGATCCTGACCAGGTATTGTGGCTGTTATGGACAGCGCAGAAGTCAGGTAATCAGGACACGGCCATTGTGCGCTATCGCCAGTCGCGCGATTTCGGCCGCAACTGGAGCGCCATCGACACGCTGCTTGATCAGCCCGGCACCTTTATTCGCCAGCCAATTACCGTGTTACCGAATGGCAACTGGCTGTTGCCGGTGTTCTATTGCCGCACTCAGCCGGGCGTAAAATGGGTCGGTAATGACGACATTAGCGCGGTAAAAATCTCCAGTGATAAAGGCAAAAGCTGGCGTGATGTGGCGGTGCCGGATAGCCTCGGCTGTGTGCACATGAACATTACTTTATTGCAGGATGGCAGCTTACTGGCGCTGTATCGCAGCCGTTGGGCGGACTTTATCTATCAAAGTCGTTCGACGGATGGCGGTGAAAGCTGGAGTGCGCCAGCGGCAACTGAACTGCCCAATAACAACTCCTCTATTCAGGTGACCACACTGAATAACGGCCATCTGGCGCTGGTGTTCAACGCCATGAGTGCCAAAGATGCCAGCGAGCGTCGCCTGTCGCTGTATGACGAAATCGAAGATGAGGATGACGATGTGGCGGTGGCGGCCGAGCCGGTGGTGCACACCGGACGCACCGCGTTCTGGGGGGCACCGCGTGCACCGATGACGCTGGCCATCTCCCCGGATGGCGGCCAAAGCTGGCCGTGGCAGCGTCATCTCGACGAAGGCGACGGCTACTGCATGACCAACAATTCGCAGCAGAAGCTCAACCGTGAGTTCTCGTATCCCAGCATCAAGCAGAGTGAGGACGGCGCACTGCATATCGCCTACACCTATTTCCGTCAGGCGATTAAGTACGTCCGCGTTAACGAAGCGTGGGCGAGGGGAGAGCAATGAGCCGACACGCGCTGGTGACGGGGGTTAGCTCCGGGATTGGTGCGGCGATTGCCGATCATCTGCTGGCGCAGGGCTGGCAGGTGACGGGATTTAGCCGCACGCTGGTAAAGAAAGATCACCCCGCCTTTACCTCGGTGAGTGTGGATCTGTTTGATGCCCGATTGCTGAAGCAGGCGCTGGCTGTTTTACCCAAGGTGGATGCGCTGGTGCATGCCGCAGGCATGATGGCGGCTGCGCCACTCGGCGATCTTGATGAGGAGCAGAGTGCGCGCCTGTGGTATCTGCATGTGCAGGTGGCGCAGATCATGGCGAACGCGCTGCAGCCGCAGATGACGCAGGGCGACCGCATTTTGCTGATCGGCAGTCGCACTTCACGCGGTGCCGCTCATCGCAGCCAGTATGTCAGCACCAAAGCGGCGATGGTCGGTATGGCGCGAAGCTGGGCGGCTGAATTAGCGCCGCAGGGAATTACTGTGAATGTGATCGCGCCCGGTGCCACCGAGACGCCCATGCTGCTGCAACCCGGCCGTGCCAGTTCCCCCCCGAAGCTGCCCCCTATCGGACGCTACATCAAGCCCGAGGAAGTGGCGGCGCTGGCGGGGTTTGTGCTGTCACCCGCTGCAGATGCAATAACCGGGCAGGAATTGGTGATCTGCGGTGGAGCGTCGTTGTAGATAGCGGTTTTGTGCTGTTACCCGCAGCTGATGCGATTACCGGGCAAGAGTGAGTGATTTGCGATAGAGCGTCGTTGTAGCGAGCAGGCAATATGCTGCCCCCTCATCCGTCTTCCCTGAATCCCGCCCAGGATTCAGGGAGTAATGGCACGAAAGCGGGTGGGTTAAGGGAAGCACATGCACCGTTTTAACCTATTTCCCTCGCAATGCCGTGACATCCACCTGCCAGATATTCAGTTTGTTATACAGCGCGGTCCGTGAAATCCCCAGCTGCTGTGCTGACTGACGCAGGTTGCCTCTCTGCTCACTCACCACCTGCAATACATGCTGCCGTTCATTTTCCTGCAATGATGTTAAAACACTGGATTGTGGTGGCCAGACGCGCTGCGTCATCTCTTCCGGCAAATCCGGTTTGCCAATCTCCAGCCCTTCACACAAATTCACCATGCGTTCAACCAGGTTCTCCAGTTCACGTACGTTGCCCGGCCAGTGCCACGCCTGTAAGCAGTGCATGGCTTCAGACGACACCTGCGGTGCGATGCGTTTCAATCGGGTACAGAGCGCCTGAATAAACGTATTCACCAGACCTGGAATATCTTCCTGGCGTTCACGTAGCGGCGGAATGGCTAATGAAATCACGTTAAGACGGTAATACAGGTCGCGGCGAAAGGCGCCTTTCTCTACGGCATCCAGCAGATTACAGTGCGTGGCGGCAATGATGCGCACATTGACCTTAAGCGGATGCGCGGCGCCGATACGCACCACTTCACTCTCTTGTAATACGCGCAGCAGGCTGGTTTGCGCTTCCAGCGGCATTTCGCCAATTTCATCCAAAAACAGCGTGCCGCCATCCGCCAGCTCGAATTTTCCCGCGGAGCCGCCGCGCCGGGAACCGGTGAATGCGCCATCGACATAGCCAAACAGCTCACTTTGCACCAGGTCACGCGGCAGTGCGCCGCAGTTGAGAGCGATAAAGGGCTCCTGATGCCGTGGGCTGGCGTTATGGATCGCCTGCGCGAACAGCTCCTTGCCGGTGCCGCTTTCACCGCTTAACAGCACGGTGCTATCGGTGCGGCTGCTGGCGCGTGCCTTCTGAATGGCCTGCTGCACGCGCGGAGCGTGGCCGCGAATCATCTCAAAGGTATAACTGGCGCTGACGCCCATTACCTGCCGCGTAATCGCCCGGATGCGCTGGTTCTCGCGCAGTGACAGCACACGTCCACCATCGGGTGCCGGCATCAATGAAATCAGGCAGGAGAGGGGCTGCACGCCATCCGGGATAAACTGCAACTCACGGTCATTACAGAATGGCATGGTCAGCAGCGATCCTCCCTGGGGTTGCAGTAACACATCAATCGGCCCGGCTTGAGGATCGAGACCACTAAAGATCTGCCGCGCATAGCGGTTTAACGTTTTGATCCGTCCGTGGCGATCGCAGACGATCACGCCCTCATTCAGGGTTTCCAGGATCGACTGTTGTTCCGCCAGCAAACTGCGCAACATTAATTGTTGTCCCACCGCTTCCGCAGCGGCCTGCACCGTGCCCAGCGTGTGCGCATTGAAGTTATCCGGTGTGGCGGTGAGTGTAAGCACGCCGAGTAGTTGGCCGCTGGCATCCCGAATCGGCGCGGCGGCGCACTGGTAGTGGCGCTTACGCAGATCGATTTTCCAGTTTTCCCCGCTCAACACATACACCAGCCGTTGCTCAATCAGGCAACGAGCTGTGCAGTTGGTGCCGAGCACCTCTTCGCTCAGGATGCTACCGATCGGCGTCAAATCAGCGCCGCAAAAATGCAGCGTGACGCCTTGCGCGTCGGTGAGGTTGATATGGCCATCCGGGTTATAGGCCAGCAGGTTTTCCATCACGTTACGCGCCACCACAATCAGCTCAGCATTGTGCGCAAGGATGGCCGCCAGCTCATCCGCCGGTGGCGAAGTGTAGACGAAGGTGTGGGGATCGATGGCACGCTGCTGCGAACGTTGCCATGACTGCAAAATACTGCGGCGCATCCAGCCCGGTTGTTCACCCCTGACAAAGCTGTGCCAGCCCTGCCAGAGCAGGGTATCCCACTCGCCCGCTTCAGACCCTTCCGGCAGGCTGAAGATGGGATCGCTTTCATCTTTAAACGGTAGACGTTCGCTGGTGCGCATCAGCGGCTCCTGACTAATCTGGAATGTCCATTTTATTAACATGTGAAGTTGACATGTAAAGTTTATGTGCAATCTAAGGCGCAAGGCTGTGTAGTGCCTCACACAATTCCCCGTTTGTCAGTTGGCATCTGAATTGCAATGAAATGCCTATCTCCTCTGTCCCGAACGGACATATCCAAAACAGTAAGGAATGATTTATGACATTTCATCTTCAACCGGTTCGTGTGGGTCTGATTGGCGCAGGACGAATGGGCAGCTTCCACGCCGAAAATCTGGCGTATCGCGTACCCGGTGCCACGTTGGCGGCAGTCGCCGATCCGCAGCCCGGTGCTGCAGAAAAACTTGCCAGCAAGCTGGGTGTGGCGAAAGCCTATAGCGATTTGCACGCACTGTTGCGGGATCCGGAAATTGATGCGATTGCGATTGCGGCACCCGCTCGCACCCATGCCGAGTGGGTGATTGCCGCAGCGAATGCCGGTAAGCACGTATTTTGTGAGAAGCCAATGGCGGTCACGCTGGAGGAAGCTGACCGGGCGATTGCGGCCGCCAAAAGCGCGGGAGTGGTGTTGCAGGTGGGCTTCAATCGCCGTTTCGATGCGGGTTTTGCCGCGGCGATAGCGGCAGTGAAGGCAGGCGAGAACGGCATTACGCAGTTAAGTCGTTCTGTGACACGCGATCCGGCGCTGCACGATCCGTCACGCATCCCGCAGTGGACCATTTATCTCGAAACGCTGATCCACGATTTCGACACCCTGCTGCACTTCAATCATGGGGCGAAGCCGGTGGAAGTGTATGCCATCGCCGATGCGCTGGTGCGTCCGGACTTCAAAGATAAAGGTTTGCTGGATACCTCGGTGGTGACGATTCGTTTTGATAACGGAGCGATTGCCATCGCAGAGGCCAACTTCCAGGCGGTGTACGGCTACGACGTGCGCGGCGAGGTGTTTGGCAGTAAAGGGATGCTGCAGGCGGGCCACATCACGTCTTCCAACTGCGTGCGCTACAGCGCGAGTGGTATCAGCATGGAAACTTCGCGTATGGATTCCGATCTGCTGCGCGAAGCCTATGTGGCGGAGATGATCGAGTTTGCCCGCTGCATCCGCACCGGCGAAACACCGCGCGCCACCGGCGAAGATGCACGCAATGCGCTGGAAATTGCGCTGGCCTGCATTGAATCGGTCACCCTCAACCTGCCTGTCAAAGTGGGAGCCCGCTAATGGCTGCTTATCAACTCTCGGTTTGTGCCGAAATGGTGTTCCTCGATCTGCCTTTCGTTGAGCGTGTGAAACGCATTCACGCGCTGGGGTTTGGGATCGAAATCTGGGGATGGGCCAATAAAGACATTGATGCGCTGGTCGCGACAGGTGCGCGATTCACCTCCATGACCGGTTATCTCACCGGCAATCTTACCGACGACGACGAGATCCAACAGCTGCTGCAGAGTGCCGAAGCCTCGCTGGCGGTGGCTGAACGGCTTAACTGCCCAGGGCTAAATCTGCACGGCACTGGGCTGGACGACAAAGGCTTGCCGGTCAAGCCCGTGGAAGTGGTCACTGGTGCGATGTGGCTGAAAGCCGTCGATACGCTGCGTAAAGTGGCGCAACTTGGCGAGCGCGCCGGGCGGGTGTTCACCCTCGAAAACCTCAATCTACCGGTCGATCATCCTGGAACCCCATTCGCGCTGGCCGCCGATACCCTGGCGCTGGTGGAAGCGGTCAACAGCCCGGCGCTGAAGATGAATCTCGACCTTTACCATGCGCAAATTGGCGAGGGCAATTTGATTGAGCTGATTCGTCGTAGCGGTTCTGCCATTGGCGAAGTTCAGGTGGCAGATGTACCGGGTCGCCAGCAGCCGGGAACGGGTGAAATCAACTATCGCGCGATCGCGCGTGCGCTGCAGGAAGTGGGTTACAGCGGCACGGTGGCGATGGAGGGCTGGGCCAGTGGTGACAGTACGGCCGCGCTTGAGCAGTTCCGCGATCACTTCACGATCTAAGCGTTTTACCGCCGGGTATTTGCCTGTTGCCCGGCGTCATAACAATAAAACCTCAACCTACAGGAATCACCTCATGAACATCCGAAACATCGTGCTTTGTCTGTGCTCGCTGCTGCTGAGTTTAAGCGTCAGTGCGAAAACCTTCACCGTCGGCGTTGCGCTGGCTAACTTTGACCTTAACTTTGTCTCGATTCTGCGTACGCAGATGCAGGCAGAGTTAAAAGCCAATCAGCTTGACGGCCAGTTCGTGGATGCCAAAGGGGATGTGGCACTGCAAGTGCAGCAGGTTGATGATTTCATCAACCAGGGCGTGGATGCCATCATTCTCAATCCGGTGGATACGCAGGGTGTGTTGCCGATGATCACCGCTGCGAAGAACGCCAATATCCCGCTGATTTTCGTCAACCGTAAGCCAGAAGTGAAACTGCCGGGTGACATGGCCTATGTCGGTTCTGACTCCGCATTAGGCGGTGAGATGCAGATGGAAGCGTTAGCGAAGAAAATGAATTACAAAGGCAATGTGGCGATTCTGATGGGCGCCCTGTCCAATGAAGAGGCGCGCGAGCGCACCCGTGCGGTCGAAGCGGTGATCGCCAAATACAAAGACATGAAGGTGATTGAGAAGCAGACCGCCAAGTGGCAGCGCAACGAGGCGGTGGATGTGGTGTCGAGCTGGCTGCTGAATCAGCGCCCGATCGATGCGATTGCCGCCAATAATGATGAAATGGCGATTGGTGCCATCATGGCGCTCAGCCAGGCGAAAAATGAAAAGATTCTGGTGGCGGGAATTGATGGCACGCCTGATGGCCAGCAGTTTGTTAAAAACGGCAAGATGGCGCTGACCATTTTCCAGGACGCCAAAGGTCAGGCAACCGGCGCGGTGCAGGTCACAAAGGCACTACTGGATAAACAGAAAGTGCAGGCGTACAACTGGGTGCCGTATCAGACCATTACGCCTGAGAACTACGCGCAGTTTGCTGCGAAGTAAGTCGACGTCAGCGACAGGCGCACTCTGTGGCGCCTGTTCTGCGTGGACAACGCATCACTGTCACATGAACCTGCTCACATCCTTTCCTTTCAATTATTAACGGTCCTAAACTTTCCCATTAACGCGCCGATAATTTCACCACTCAGTCTGATCGTTTGGCCCTTCATTGTTGGGCATCTTAATCAACCTCTGGTGTGGAAAATTGCCATGATCGCAACGCTCTTGTCAGGCCCGGACGCCGCGCCGGTGGAGATGGTTTCACTGCGACGTATTGCACAGCGCGCAGACAGCCTTGCGGTGATCCTTAACTGGGGATTGTGGCCGATTGCGCTCGGCGTAGGATGGATGAATGACGGCTTAACCGTGGCGCTGATGGCCGGTCTGGCGTTGGCACTGCTGTCGACCTTCTTTGGCACCGTCCTGCGCGGAACGCTGACTTCAAGGCTGGTGCTCTCGGCCTTGCTGATCGGCTGGGCAGGTTTACTGATTCAACTCGGCGACGGTGAAACCGAATATCACTTCTCGGTATTTGTATTGATGTCGGTGCTACTGGCGTGGCGCGATATTCGCCCACTGATCATGGGGGCAGCAGCAGCGGCCACGCATCACATCCTGTTTAATTATCTGCAGGAAAACGACCTGTTCGGCGTGGTGGTGTTCCATCATCCGGGCTGGGACATGGTGGTGTTTCATGCACTGTTTGTTGTGGCGCAGACCGCCATCTTGCTGGTGATTGCGCGTCAGATGGCCGCCGATGCACGTTCCGCGAGTGAAGTCGCGGAGCTAGCCTCACGGATCAATCAGCAGGCCGGGTATCTGACGCTGAATGCGGATAGCCAGCAGAGTGAAAGCCCGTTCGCCCGCACCTTCAGTACCACGTTGGGCACCATGCATGGCACGCTTCATCAGGTGAGTCTCGGCGTGAGCGCCTTGTTGACGGAGTCTGAAAGTATATTGCAACGCAACGCTGAACTGTCGACCCGCACCGATGAACAGGCGCAGGCACTGGAAGTCGCGGCCAGTGCGATGACGGAAATCAGCATTGCTGCCAGCTTAACGCGTGACAAAGCACAGAGTGCAAGCGAACTCGCGCGGGATGCACGTGCGGTGGCCACGCACGGAGAGGAGAATATCCAGTCGGCGATGAGCTCAATGGCGAAAATCAGCGAAGAGTCACAGCGGGTGAAAGTGATTTTAGCATTGATCGACGGCATCGCTTTCCAGACCAATATTCTTTCTCTGAATGCTTCAGTAGAAGCGGCGCGCGCCGGCAGTCAGGGGCGTGGTTTTGCCGTGGTGGCAAGCGAAGTGCGCAATCTGGCGATGCGCAGCGAGAATGCTGCCCGCGAAATTCGCCAACTGATGGATGCCAGCAGCCTGAGCACCGAACATGGCACCGTGCAGATTGAACATGCTGCACAGACCATGCGTGATATTCACAGCAGCATCAGCGGATTGTCACAACTGGTTACCGAGCTGTCTGAGATGAGTGAGCAGCAGAATTTGAGCATCGAGCAGATTCAGCAGAGCATTAATAGCATCGATCACAGCGTGCATCACAACGTTCAGCACGTGGCGGAAACCTTGCAGGTGGCGCATCAGCAGCAACAGCAGGCTAACCGATTACAGCAGGCAATTGCGTTATTCAAACTGGATTGAAAATCGGCGAGAGGCAACGTGCAGATCACGACCACTCTGGCTGATAGGGCGCACCGAGGTGCGCCCCTTTTAGCCGGTCAGGCAACACCCTTAACCAGCAACACGCGATAGTTCGCGCCTTTAACCCGGTGGGCTTTTGCTTCCTGATACGCCGGGCTGTAATACCAGGCTTTTGCTGCATCAATATCCGCAAATTCCAGCACCACTAAGCCTTCCGCCTCACGGCCTTCCAGCACTTCAAGATCGCCATAAAACGCCAGCGGCGTGATCTGATGATCGCCGCGTGCCTCACCGGCTTTCTGCGCGTAGGTCGCCAGTTCGTCTTTATCCAGCGTTTCGTCTTTAATCATCACCACATAAGCGGCCATTACTGCTCTCCTCGCGCCTGACGCTTGTCTTCGGTGTTGGTATCGAAATCAGAAGCATCGTGGCGCTCCAGCAGTTGATCCTGCGGTTCAGCACCAAAGGCTTTATTCACTTTGCGGCCACGGATCACCGCTGGACGCTCAGCGATCTCTTTAGCCCAGCGCACCACGTTTTTGTACGACTGCACATCAAGGAACTCGCCGCCGCCATAGATGTTGTTCAGCACCAGATTGCCGTACCACGGCCAGGTCGCGATATCGGCGATGGTGTACTCCTCACCGGCGAGAAAGCGGTTGTTGGCGAGCTGGCGATCCAGCACATCCAGCTGACGCTTGGCTTCCAGCGTGAAGCGGTTGACGGCGTACTCGATTTTTTCTGGCGCGTAGAAGTAGAAATGACCGTAGCCGCCGCCAAGATAAGGCGCAGAACCCTGCAGCCAGAACAGCCAGTTCAGGGTCTCGGTACGGCCTGCGATATCCGCCGGGATGAAGTGACCAAATTTCTCGGCCAGATACAGCAGGATGTTGCCTGATTCGAACACGCGCAGCGGTGGCGTCACTGAGTGGTCACTCAGTGCCGGAATCTTGGAGTTCGGGTTAACGTCAACGAAACCGCTGGAGAACTGATCGCCATCACCGATGCGAATCAGCCAGGCATCGTATTCGGCTTCTTTAGCCCCGACGGCCAGCAGCTCTTCCAGCAGGATGGTGACCTTCTGGCCGTTTGGCGTACCCAGTGAATAGAGTTGCAGCGGATGTTTGCCCACCGGCAGGGTCTTCTCATGCGTCGGCCCGGCGAACGGACGGTTAGTTTTCGCGCCGTTACCTTTGGCTTCCGGGTCCCAGGTCCAGACTTTCGCGGGCTGATACTGATTTTCCGACATAGTGATTTCGCCTTGTTGTGATTGCGTTTTTTGCTGCTACTGAGTGTAGCAGCGACAGATGAAGGCGATTTAACCGCGCTGGCGGTGAGATGCAAAGTGTGATTATGAGAAGTTCTCTTGCGTAAACAGCATAAAGTCCACTTTGCCGGACTGGTAGGTGTCAGGCTGTTCACCCTCTTCGAGATGTTTTAGCAACAAGGTCAACGCCAGCTGAGCATGGCGCAGGGTGTTTTGATCGAGTGTCAGCGTCAGCACGCGCTTCTCGAAAAGCTGGCGGGTGGTGGCATACAGCTCGTGAGTGACGTACATCACTTTGCCGCCGAGCCGATGGCGCGCCAGCGCTTCGTGGATCTGCGTGTTGCCGAGGCCGGTGTTGTAGAGTCCGACGATGTTTTGCGATCCGGCCAGGGTTTTCTCCAGCAGACGGCTGATGCGATCGCGTTCATCCTGCCCGGCAAGAATTTCCCGCAGACGCAGCTGCGGAAAACGCTCCGCCAGCACGGCTTGAAAACCTTCAATGCGCTGACGATGTGCTGAGTAATCGGCGCGGCCACTCACCAGCACCACATCGCCCGGTGCATTGATCATGCTGCCGAGCATCAATCCAGCGGTGCGTCCGGCTTTATATTGATCGATACCGACATGACACAGGCGTGCCGCATTGGGCAGATCCGTCACCATAGTGATCACCGGTACGCCGCGCGCCTGACACGCCGCTAAGGCATCATAAATCAGCGGATTTTCGTGGGCGAAAACAATGAGTGCATCCATCTTTTTACTGCTGGCAGCAATGTGCGCGGCCAGCTTCTCGGGGGCGTTTTCCGGGATAAGCGTGCGATGCAGGCGCAGGCGACGATAGCCCAGCTCATCAGCCAGTCGGGCAAAGTCCTGTGCCAGTTGCTGAAAGAAGAACGAACCGTTGCCGCTAAGCAGGACTTCAATCTGCCAGCTATGGCGATGCTCCTCTGGCAAAATACGCTTCAAACCCGCATCCCGCGCCGCCTGCAGGATTTTTTTAGTCATCGCCGGGGACACACCACCGCGATCGTTTAATACCCGATCAACCGTGGCCACGCCCACGCCTACTTGCTTCGCCAACTCCGCCAGCGTCAGTGCTTTCATCTGAGGTAATTCCATCAAAAACCGCGTTCAGCTAGCCTGCCAGAAAGCGCTATTTTGACAACATCGGCAATTCCGAAGTGTGAACAAAAGGAGCGTTAAAATGCGGACCCCGCAACGTTTTGCCTTGATTGGCAGTGGATTTATCGGCCAGGTGCACGCCGCAAACCTGGCGGCGCATCCTGGCGTGGAGTTGGCGCTGGTGTGTGACATTGATGCGGCACGTGCCGAAGCGGTGGCACAGCGCTATGGTGCAAAAGCGGCCAGCGTGCAGCAAGCGTTAAACAGTGATGCCATCGACGCGGTGCTGATCGCCAGCGCCACACCAACCCATGCTGAACTGCTGGAGCAGGCGGTGCTGGCGGGCAAAGCGGTGTATTGCGAGAAACCGATTGATTTGTCGTTGCAGCGTGCGCGTGAGGTGGTGGAGAAGATCTCTCCGGTGCAGGTTCCTGTTACCGTTGGCTTTAACCGCCGTTTTGATCTGAGCCATCAGCAACTTAAATCACAGCTCAAACAGGGGCTGATTGGCCGCACTGAACTGATTCAGATGGTGTGCCGCGCGTCAGAATTGCCACCGATCAGTTATCTGCAAGCTTCCGGCGGTCAGATGCGCGATCAGGCGATCCACTTTTTCGATCTGTTGCGCTGGCTGACAGAAGATGAAGTCAGCACCGTTGGCGCACTCGGTGCCGCACTGGCGATGCCGGAGATCCGTGATTTTGATGTCGATACTTCGGTGCTGATCATGCGCATGCAGCAGGGCGCGCTGGCGCAATTGGATAACACGCGCCGCACGGCTTACGGCTACGACGAACGCATCAGCGTGATGGGCAGTGAAGGGATGCTGGCTTCAGAGAGCCAGTCAGCGCGCGGCGCCACGCTGTATCAGGGGAAAGGGATCACTCAGCCCGGCTTGTATCCCGACTGGTTTAGCCGGGTCAAAGAGACGTACTACACCCATCTGGATGCATTTGTGCGCCATATCGGCGGAGAAAAGATCGAAGGGCTGCCGGGATTGATCGACGGTCTGCGCGCGCAGGCGATTGCCGAGGCGGCACAGTTATCGCTGACGCGGGGTGAATTTACCGAAGTGGAGAGAGTGGCAATCTAATGCCGCTATCCCAACGCACTCCCGCAGGCGGGAGTGCTTGTCGGTGGATTGAATCTTCCATTCAGCTCATGTGTTGAGCGCTGGCACGATTTATCCCCCCTCTCGCGATGAGAGAGGGGGAAGGAGCCGTGGGCCGGGTCTATTTCAGCAGTTCACGCTCAATCAATTCACGCGTTTCCACTGCCTGATACTTCATCTTTTCCGGATAGCCAAACAGCGCCGCCGAGATAATTGACTCACCTCCGACTTTGTAGGTGCGGTTGGCGAAATCCATCTCACGCAGCGCTTCAAACAGCGCATCGAAATTCACTTCACCTTCACCCACGGCAACGTGCTGATGAATGGTCGCATCGACACCTGGTGGGTTAACGATATAGCGGCAGTGCTTGGTGTGGTTCATGGTATCGGCAATCAACATATGCGACAAATCGTCGCCCGCGTAATGCAGCATGTTTTTCACATCGCCCACGCCTTTGTCGTAGTAGAAGGTGTGAGGCGCGCTATAGATGTATTTGACGTTGTCGCTGCGGAACGATTTCACGATATCCGCCGTTTCGTTACTTTGTTCGCAGAAATCCCAGGGATGTGCCTGAATTTCGACGCGGATGCCTTCACGTTCGATAATCGGTAATAACTCATCCATTGAGCGATAGAACATCTCTTCACAGATTTCCGGCTCGTTAGGATTGCCTGAGAGTTCGGTATTGATCACCTGTACCCCCATCTCAACAGCGATTTCAATCATGCGTTTCCAGTTCTTTACCGCCGCCTGGCGACGCAACTCGTCCGGGCCAGACCAGCGATAAACCGTGATAAACGAAGAGATTTCTACGCCGGTCGCATTCAGCGCATTTTTGTACTCACGCATGATTTCCCGGCTGGCCTTCGGGTGTTTATAGAACGGATTGATCTGTGGATGGGGCGATTGTTCGATGTACTTGTAGCCCCATTCCGCCACCTGATGCACCATGCGCGTGATGCCCATATCTCTGATGACATCCACATCAAAAGCGATTTTCATATTGTTCTCCTGATCGTTAAGCGGTGCGCTCTTCATTAAACACCACACCGATCTGCTTTCTGACTTCATCCATGGCTTGTAGCGTGGCCAGTGAGGTGGCCAGCGGACGGACAGGCGAGTCAGACAGCCCCTGATGAATACACCAGGCGGTATGTTCGATTTCATGACAGAGCTGAATATAGCGGTTGTTTGGTTCTTCCCAGCGCAGCGTATGGCGGCCATCGCTGGAGGTAAGACGGAAATTGCCAGGCGCGTAGAACTGGCCGTCGAGATAGAGCGTGGCATCACGGCCGGCGATCACGGCGGTGCCCGGTGTGTTGCTGAACAGCGTGGTGTTGAGCACCGAGTGCATGCCGTTGCCGTGAGTGAGCAGCATCGACGTTTGCCCATTCACGCCGCCTGGTGCCGGCTGGCCTTTCGCCACAATGTTGCCTGGTGCACCGCCGACCAACACGCTGAAGCCGATCAAATAGCTGCCAAGATCCAGCATCGGACCACCCGCCAGATCAAGATTGAAAATGCGGTGATCCTGCGTGAAGTATTCGCCATGATCGGCGATGAGAGTATGAACCTCACCTAATGCGCCATCGGCCAGCAATTGACGGATCACATCATACTTCGGCGCAAAATCGCACCACATCGCCTCTACGCACAAAAGTTGTTGTTTGTGCGCTTCCTGCTGTAACTGCAACGCCTGCTGTGCATTAAGCGCTAACGGTTTTTCAATCAACACATGCTTGCCCGCTTGCAGCGTGCGCAACCCGTCGGGAAAGTGATGATTGTGCGGTGTGGCGATATACACCACATCAATGTCCTGGCGGCTGAGCAGTGCGTCGAGGCCTTCAACGGCGTGCGGGATATCCCATTTGCTGGCAAAGGCTTGCGCTTTCTCCAGGCTGCGTGACGACACGGCTACCAGCTGCTGCTGAGTGTGATGACGCAGCGCGTTAGCAAAGTGGTCGGCGATCCAGCCGGGTCCAACAATGCCCCAGCGCAGCGCGGGAATCTGGTTTGCAGGGTGACGGCGAGGTGCAGGTAGGGTCTGAGGGAACATATCATCTCCGTTATTATTGAGTCGTTCATGTGCCGGGAGCCGATAAGGCAGATCGCTTTCACTATAGAAAGGCGCGACCGCCGCCTCTATTCATTTGCTGATGCAAATCCATCACTCCTCACCTCAGTCATCGAACAGAAAAATATCAAACATTTATTCCGCCAGGTAATTTAATGAAATGGATCATTTCATTTTTGCGAGGGCGATCAAATTACTGAGAGATTCTCTATCAGGCCTTGCGATTTGATGACGATTTCTTCCGCAATGGTTTCGCATTTCCATTCTGATTCGGGCATTATTTTTGATAACTAACTATCAAACTGGAATGTGTTGATGAGCAAAATCACCATGAACGCTATCGCGGATGCGGCTGGCGTCGGTGTCGCCACGGTGGATCGGGTATTGAATCGCCGGGCACCGGTGCGTGCGGCCACCGAGCAGAAAGTATTGGAAGCCGCCAACCGACTGGGTTATCGCATGGCGCCGGTTGCCCCGTTCAATGCTGAGGCGCATTCCGCGCGCGTGGCGCTACGCATGGGGTTTGTGCTGCTATCAAAATCTTATTCGTTCTATCACTCGCTGACGGATGCCCTGCGGCAACAGACACAGCCGTTGCATCCCGCAGGCAGTGAACCACGGTTTTACTGGCATGATATTGATGACGTTGCGGCTGTGGTGGCCTCGCTGCATAAGCTGGCGCAAGAGGTGGACGTGATTGGCTTAGTCGCGCTGGATCACCCACTGATCCGCCACGCCATCGAACAGATCTCACGCCAGGGCGTGCGGGTTTATGCGCTGTTCTCCAACTTCTCGCCCTGTGGACATGCGGGCTATTTCGGGCTGGATAATCAGAAGGCCGGACGCACTGCTGGCTGGGTGGCCTCGCATCTGCTGCATCAGCCGGGATCGGTGGGCGTGCTGGTGGGCGACCATCGTTTTACCTGTCAGGAGAGCTGCGAAATCAGCTTCCGCTCCTATCTGCGCGAGCAGGACAGCACCCGACGTGTATTAGAGCCGCTGAAAACCCATGAGTCGATTGATGGCGGCTATCACGCGACACGTCAGTTGCTGGAAGAGCATGCCGATCTCGCCTTAATCTACGCGCCCTGCGGCGGTATTGAAGGCGTGATTCATGCCTTACGTCAGCAGCCGCAGCGCAAGGTGGCGTTAATTTGCCACGGTCCGGTGAAAGAGGGCGAGCTGGCACTGATTGACGGCACGATCACCGTGATGATTCGCCATGAAATTGAGGAGATGGTGCGGCAATTTGTCCGCACGACTCAACAAACTGTCGAATCAGGTGAGCATTTCTCTCAGGTCACGCTGCCGTTTGAGATCATCACGCGTGAGAATCTTTAGCCTCTAAGCACCGAAATCTGGCGACGCGATGAGAAGCGTCAGCCTGATTCGCTCTCAGGCTGGCTGACCGGCAATGCGTCGGCAACACTTAAGTGGTGGGCCTGAAAGTGGCGCCAGTTATGGTTTTGATAGATTATCTATCATTTTCATGATGAAAAATAACATGATCGCTATCAAAAAATGAATGTTTCATGATTGCTGCGTGTGAAATATTTATTTGATACTTGCGCTATCCAACACCGCAAGGAACGATCATGACGATTCACATAGCTAATGCGCCCTGCAGCTGGGGTGTCGACGATCCTAAAAACCCTTTCCTGCCACCCTGGCAGAAAGTCCTGTCGGAAGCAGCTCAGGCGGACTACAAAAGTATTGAGCTGGGTCCATGGACTTATCTTCCAACCAACGCGACCGAATTGCGCCACCAGCTGGAAGCACATCAGCTTTCGCTAGTGGCGGGCACGATCTTTGACGATCTGGTCAGTGAGGCAAACTTCCCGGCGATGGTAGAACTGACACATAACATCTGTCGCAACCTGTCGCAGGTCCCTACCGCAGAGAAAACCCACGCGGACAATTTTCCCGCGCCTTACCTGGTGATCATTGATTTCGGTAATCCTGAGCGTGCCAGATTTGCCGGGCAGTCTGACAAAGCGCCGCGACTCTCTGGCGAAGAGTGGCAGCGCATGATGCAGCACATCACCACGCTGAGCCAGATTGCTCGCGATGAATATGGCGTGCGTGCGGTGATCCACCCGCATGCGGGCGGCTGCATTGAGTTTGCCGACGAACTGGCGCAGTTAGTGCAGGACATTCCGCACGAGGTGGCCGGTTTGTGCCTCGACACCGGGCATCTCTATTACTCCGGTATGGATCCGATCCCCTATCTGAGCCGCTACTGGGATCGCATCGATTATCTGCACTTCAAAGATGTGAATGACGCGGTCTGGCGCGATGTGATTGCGCGTGGCGTGGACTTCTTTGCTGCCTGTGCCGAAGGGGTAATGTGCCCGATTGGCAAAGGCGCGATTGATTATCCGGCGGTGCGGGCGTTCCTCGCTGAGCGCAATTATCAGGGCTGGATCACCATCGAGCAGGAGCGCGATCCGCGCAACGCCGACACCAGCCTGCGCGACGTTACCGCCAGCCTTCACTACCTGCAATCGGTCGGATTCTGAGGAGAACATCATGATTAACGGCATTAAAGCTCTGGATCGTTCACTGCGCTGGGGCATGGTGGGTGGCGGCGGTACCAGCCAGATTGGCTATATCCATCGTTCTGCGGCACTGCGTGATGGCAATTTCGTGTTGCAGGCGGGCGCATTTGATCTTAACGCTGAACGAGGCCGTGCGTTTGGCGTATCGCTGGGCGTCGATGCGGATCGCTGCTATCCGGATTACGAAACGATGTTTGCGGCGGAAGCTGCGCGTGCAGACGGCATCGAAGCCGTTTCCATCGCCACACCGAACAATACCCACTTCACCATCTGTCGTGCGGCGCTGAATGCCGGTCTGCATGTGGTGTGTGAGAAGCCACTGTGCTTCACCACCGAAGAAGCGGACGAGCTGGAAAAACTCTGTGTCGAGAAGAAGAAGATCATCGGCGTGACTTACGGTTATGCCGGCCATCAGCTGATCCATCAGGCGCGCGAGATGATCGCGGAGGGGTTGCTTGGCGAGATTCGCATTATCAATATGCAGTTCGCGCACGGCTTCCATAACGAAGCGGTGGAGTTGCAGAATGAAAGCACCAAGTGGCGCGTCGATCCACGCTTTGTCGGTCCCAGCTATGTACTGGGCGATCTGGCGACTCATCCATTGTTTATCGCGGAAACCATGGTGCCGAAACTGCAGGTGAAACGTCTGCTGTGCAGCCGCCAGAGTTTCGTGAAAACCCGTGCGCCGCTGGAAGATAATGCTTTTGTGATGATGGAGTACGACAACGGCGCCGTCGGCACCATGTGGGCCTCGGCAGTAAACTGCGGCTCGATGCACGGCCAAAAAGTACGGGTGATTGGTGAGAAGGCCAGTCTGGAGTGGTGGGACGAGCAGCCGAACCAGTTGCGTTATGAAGTGCAGGGCGAGCCGGTGCAGATTCTGGAACGCGGTATGGGCTATCTGCATAAAAGTGCGCTGGCCGATGACCGTATTGGCGGTGGTCACCCGGAAGGGCTGTTTGAAGCCTGGTCAAATCTCTATCGTCGTTTTGCGCTGGCGATGGATGCCACCGATCGCGGTGATGAGGCATTTCTCGCCGACTTCTGGTATCCCGATGTGCATGCCGGATTGATGGGCGTGCGTTGGGTCGAGCAGTGCGTGAAGTCAGCGGATGCCGGTGCGGTGTGGGTGGATTGCTAACCTGAAACGACCTCGATGCTGACGGCGGCGCATGACATTGCGCCGCCTTGGGTATCCTGCCCTATGATATCAATGCGAGCGTAAATCGCTCAGGAAGCGCTGGGCGCGCGGGTGCTGTGGTTGGGTGAAGAACTTCTCTGGCGTCGATTTCTCCAGAATTTGCCCCTGATCCATAAACCAGATGGTGTCCGCCACTTCACGCGCGAAATTCATCTCGTGCGTCACGCACATCATCGTCATCCCTTCCTGCGCCAGGCTGCGCATCACCGATAATACTTCACCGACCATTTCAGGATCGAGTGCCGAGGTCGGTTCATCAAACAGCATTACCGGCGGCTTCATTGCCAGCGCACGGGCAATCGCCACGCGCTGCTGCTGGCCGCCAGACAATTGCGCCGGATAGGCGTCCGCTTTGTGTGATAAGCCAACGCGCTCCAGCAACTCACCCGCTTGTTTACGCGCTTCGGCACGCTTCACGCCCAATACTTTCATCGGTGACATCATGATGTTCTCTGCCACCGAGACGTGGGGGAACAGGTTGAAGCTCTGAAACACGAACCCAATGCGAGTACGTAGATGGTTGAGGCGTGTACTGCTGCCATGAATGTCGGTGCCATCAAACACGATCTGACCATTATCAATGGGTTCCAGACGATTAACGGTGCGGATCAAAGTGGATTTTCCCGATCCAGACGGACCGCACACCACCACCACTTCGCCGGTATTGATTTCGGCACTCAGGTCGGTCAGTGCCTGATACGCGCCGTACCATTTGTTGACCTGGTTAAACATGATCATCGGGCTCATCGTGGTTCCTTATTGCGAAGAGGTTTTAGTCAGCATCACCGCAGGCGCAACGCTGGGATTAGCCTGCGGCGGTTGGCGACGTTTCTGCGCAATATGCGCTTCAAGTTTGTTAGCGAGCCAGGTGAGGCTGAAGCAGATGATGTAGTAACTCAGCGCCACAATAGCGAACACCTGGAACGGTTTGGTCAGCAGTTGATTGCTGACCTGATTAGCGGCAAAGGTCAGCTCCGGCACGTTAATCACGTAGCCCAGCGTGGAGTCTTTGATGATGGAAACCAACTGGCTCACCAGGCTCGGCAAGGTGTTGAACAGCGCCTGCGGCAGAATCACTAAACGCAGGGTTTTCAGGTGGCTCATTCCCAGCGCACGTGACGCTTCATACTGGCCGTGCGGCAGCGCCTGAATGCCGCCACGCACGATCTCAGCGATGTAGGCGCTCTCATAAATCACCAGCGTACACAGCATGGTGGCGAAGCCGCTGATGTTGTGGCCAATCAGCAACGGGACGCAGAAGTAGGTCCAGAACACCACCATCATCAGCGGAATGCCGCGCAGCAGATACACCCAACAGGTGGCGGGCCAGCTCAGCCAGCGCCACGGCGACAAACGTGCCAGGCCAAGCAACACGCCGATGGGGAAGGCCAGCAATACTGCCAGCACGGAGATCAAAAGCGTACAGAGTACGCCGCCCAGCGGACCGTTAGGGTACTGGCCCATTAACAGCAGCATGCCGTTGTCATGCAAAATGGTGAAGATCTCTAACATCGCCATTACCTCGCGTAAACGCGCTGGAAGCGGCGGGCCAGCAGCGCGCCCAAGCCCATCAGCAGCAGGGAGAAGAACAGGTAACCCACGGTTGCCACTAAGTAGGATTCGAAGGTACGGAAAGTTTGGTTCTCGATATCACGCGTCACATAGGTGAGGTCTGCCACGCCAATCACCATCGCCAGACTGGTGTTTTTGAACAGCAGCACGGTGTGATTGACTACAGATGGCAGCGCATTACGCACACCCTGCGGCAATATCACCGAGCGCATGGCGCGGACATAGCTCATGCCAAGCGCGCGGGCGGCCTCATTTTGTCCGTCCGGAATGGCGCGCAGGCCGCTGCGGATATCTTCAGAGAAGTAGGCGGCCTGACACAGCCCGAGCGCGATAAGAGAAAATAAAAACTCGGCGTTGTAGTCAACGATCATCATCTGCAGCGATTCCGGGAGCAGTGTGGGGATCGCGAAGTACCACATCATCAACTGAATCAGCGTTGGCACATTGCGGTGATAGGAGACGTACGCCTTGACCAGCCCAACGGCAAGTCGATTCTCCGTCAGGCGGACCACCACCAATAGCAGGGCGAGAACCATCGCCAGCAGCCAGGCACCCAACGCCAGTTCAAGGGTGACCACCGTTCCGTCAACGATCATCTGGCCGTAATGGCCGGTTATCACACTGCTGAAATCAAGTGCCATACAGTTACCTCATCGTACGGTTTTACGCGGTGCGGTCGCCCGGTCGCATAGTGGAAAGACCGCCCGGCACCTGCAGCGTCGGGGTTATTTCGATGTTGCCGATGTTGACGGCGACGGGCGCAGACAGCGCAAAGGCCACGCAGTCGGCAATATCTTTGGCCTGCGGCAGTTCGAAGCCATCGATAAAGCGGCGGCGTGCGTCCTCGTGATCGCCTGAAACGTTGCCAAAGATGTCGGTGGCCACACGACCTGGGCAGATTTCGGTGATGCGCACACGTTTGCCATAGCAGTCCACGCGCAGCTGGCGTGACAGGGCATGTACCCCGGCTTTGGTGGCGTGATACACCGAGTTGCCGTTGAAGTTGTAGATGGCGGCAATCGAGGTGATGTTGAATACGTGGCCACGGTCACGCGCCATCATGCCCGGTACCAGCAAGCGGCACAGGTGCAGCACAGCACGCAGGTTGACATCCACTTGTGTCTCCACCACGTTTTCGTCTGCCTCGAGAATCGAACCAGGATGAGAGAGACCTGCATTGTTGACCAGGATATCGATCTCCAGATCTTTGCACAGCGCAGTCAGCGCATTAACGTCACTGACATCCACGGCATGCGGGATGCAGCCGGTGCGATCGGCCAGCGCGGCCAGCTGTTCCTTGCGACGCGCCACCGCGTGCACGGTGATCCCTTCTTTGCACAGGCGCTCAACAATCGCTTCGCCCATGCCAGCTGATGCGCCCGTCACCAGCGCGGTTTTGTAATCTGAAAATGGCATTTGTGTTTCCTCGTCTCGCCAGGGGTGTCTCCGGCGTAATGGGTCTTTTTTGACTTTATGCAGTTATGCCGCAAGGGCATAAGACATAAAAACTGTGAGGCGATAAGAGCCCCTTATAACCGGATCGATAATTAATTATCCGATTGAAGAATAAGGATTTCTTCATCGTATTCAACCACAGAACGTGTTTCAGGAGATAATGGCTGCACCCGCCCTTTGCAGGGGCTGAACACCGGCACGTACAGTGGGCCAACCTGCACCATCGCCAGCAGATCCTGAGCTTCAACTTGCTGCCCCGGCTGGACAAAATCTTGCTGGCTGTGTGGATGGCGACGCAGCAACGTGCCGGGTAGCGGCGCGCCAATGCGATGCGTCACGGGCGGACACGCCTCCGTAGGGATCATCGTGGGGGATGTGAAAGAGGGCGGGGCAAACGTCAGACGCACCGACCACTGTTTGCCCTCTAACACCAGACTATTGAGGCCGGATCGTTGCATCTTGCGCGCCAGCGCACGCAGCGTCGGCAGCGGTATCGCAGTTTTTTCCATGGGGTTCCCGTCAAAGCGAAACACGCCCGCCGCAGCGGGCAACAGACCGAATCAATCTAGCGCGTTCGTCAGACGGGCAGTAAGAGGGTTTCGCTTTGCGGTGATAAGCGGGTCTTATCCCACGAGGGTCAGTGGATGGTTCTCCACGTTGCGGCGCGACATCAGCGACAGCAGAATCGATTTCACTGCTTCAGCAGGCTGGGACAGCGGCAGATGATCTGACATGCAGAACGACAGTGAGGCCTGCACATCCGGCTCGATGATCTTCGCCATCCAGGTATCGCCATTTTTCAGCATCGCGCGTGCGGCAGATTCCGGCATGATGGTGGTGCCCAGGCCGGCACTCAGTGCCGCATTCAGGGTGGTTTGCGACTCAATTTCGCACTTCACACGGTACTGCAGATTGTTCTGCACGAAGGCGTCATCCAGCACTTTGCGCATGATGTTGTAGATACGTGGCAGGAACAGATCATATTGCGCGACCTGCGACAGTGGGATCTCTTTCACTGGTTTCGCCAGGCTGAACGGACAAACGAAGCACAAATCCTCTTTCATCAGCGGCATAAAGCGCAGGCCATGGATGGTGCGATGATCGTAAATCACCGCCATGTCCATACGTCCGTTCATGATCAGCTCGCTCAGGGTGGTGCCGAAATTTTCGTTAAAATAGAGCACGATGCCAGGATGCTGTTGCTGCACTTCCATCATCAGCGGCAGCGCCAGGTTTTGCGCCGCTGTGCCCGGTGCCAGCCCGACAGAGACGCTGCCGCTTAGCGCTGCACCAACCAGATCAATCGCACTTTGCGCCTGTTCGCACTGGCGCAAAATAGACTGGGCATGGGAATAGAGTGTTTTCCCGGCTTCGGTGGGCGTGACGCCGCGTTTGGTGCGAATCAACAGTTGTTGATTCACTTCACCTTCCAGCGTGGCCAGCTGTTGGCTTAACGCAGGTTGGGCAATATGCAGGATATCGGCAGCTTGCGTCAGGCTACCGACGTCAACAATTTTAACAAAGTACTTCAGGCGACGAAGATTCATGGACACTTCCCTCAAACAGAACGCATATCCTCCTCAAGCAAAGTTGATGCCAGGATAAGCTTTCGTTATTGAACTCAGACAGGAGGGTACGGCTACCGGGCCTCCTGAGGCTGGTGCTGAGCTAGTGAGCCGCCGGCATGGCGGGTGTTGAAAAATGCAGCACTGCACCGAATGAGTGCAGTTGACCCATCAGCATTGCCAATGACGGGCAAGGAAAATCGTGGGTTCGAGATGTGACTCGGGAAAGAAAGTAACACTTTATTAACATCCCGTCAGGCGTGCGGGCGTGACCTGTCGCGCAATTCTGAGTCAATCTGCTGCCTTTATGGCAGAAGTGTGCAGTCGGTCCAGTCATCGCTTTGTGTTATATCACCACAACAAAGCACTATTATCCGTGGCTTCGGCCCTAATCCTATGCTCAGGGAAAACTGACACCCCCGAACCCAGGATTGACCATGCCCGAGATAGCCGATCGATTAAAGAATGTGACCGTTTCCGCCTCCGTTGCCATGACCCAAAAAGCGCGCGATCTCGCGGCGCAGGGCGTTGATGTGGTAGCACTTTCTACCGGCGAACCGGATTTCCCCACGCCGGAACATGCGATTGAAGCCGCCTACGCTGCTGCACGTGCGGGCGATACGCGCTATCCACCGACCGACGGTACGCCTGCGCTGCGCAAAGCCATCCAGCTGAAATTCAAGCGGGACAACCAGCTGGAGTATGACGTGAGCCAGATTCTCACGGCGGGTGGCGCGAAGCAGATCATCTTTAACGCCATCATGGCGACCATCAATCCGGGCGACGAAGTGGTGATCCCCACACCGTCATGGATCAGCTATGCCGATATCGTGAAATTTGCTGGTGGTGTTCCTGTACCGCTGCCATGTGCGCAGGAGAACGGCTTTAAACCCCTGCCAGCGGATCTGGATGCGGCGATCACTGACAAAACCAAATGGCTGCTGCTGAACTATCCGAGCAACCCAACCGGTTCAGTGGCCAGCAAAGCCGAGCTACTGGCGCTGGGTGATGTGCTGTTGCGTCATCCGCAGGTGTGGATTATGACGGATGATATCTATGAGCATCTGATCTACGACGATGTGCGTTTTTATACCCTCGCGCAGGTTGAGCCACGCTTGTATGACCGCGTGCTGACGGTGAACGGTGTGTCGAAAGCTTATTCGATGACCGGCTGGCGTTTGGGCTTCTGCGGCGGTCCTGCACCGCTGATTAAAGCCATGAGCAACGTGAACACCCAGAACAGCGGCGGCGTCTGTACCCTGACGCAGGCGGCGGCGGTAGCGGTGCTGGAAGGCCCACAGGATCTGTTGCAGGAGCGTGCACGCATTTACCGTGAACGCCGTGATTACGTGCTGGAGCGTCTGACCTCGATTGATGGCCTGCGCTGTCATAAGCCAGAAGGCGCGTTTTATCTGTTTGTGAATATTGAAGGATTGATCGGCAAGACCAGTGCGGGTGGTCGCTTCATCAGCAACGATGCCGATTTTGTGCTGGCGCTGATTGAAGAGCAGCACGTCGTCACCGTACAGGGTGCGGCTTATGGTATGAGCCCGTACTTCCGCTTGTCCTACGCCACCAGCATGGAACGCTTAGAGACCGGCTGCGATCGCATCGCGGCGTTCTGCGCTGGCTGTCGATAAGCGGAAAACGAAAAAATGGCTGCCAATGGGCAGCCATTTTTATTTGGGCGATGAAAAAACGTTACTGAGCAAGCACTTCTGCCGCCGGTGCCACCTGATGGCCGCTGGCTTCGATTTCACTGCGTACGATGCTGGCGAGGGCCAATGAACCCGGCGTATCGCTGTGCACCAGGATCGAACGCGCGCGGACAGCTATCACTTCCCCTTCGAAGGTGGTGACAGTGCCATGCTGCAGGAACTGCCGCACGCGGGCACGCAGCGCCGTTTCCTCTTTGATCACCGAGCCGGCAATGCCGCGCGGCACTAAGCGCCCTTGAGCATCGTAGGCGCGGTCGGCGAGAAACAGCGTCAGGGTTTTCAAGCCCGCTGCCTGTGCCGCTCGCTCAATGATGGTATCGGGTTGTGCGAACACAATCAGATGCGCATTGATACGGGCGACGAGCGTCATCACCTGCTGCGCTAATGCCTCGTCGCGATTGACGATATTGCCCATTGCAGCGTGGAAGCTAAAGTGCGACACCTTCGTGCCTTCTGCCTGAGCAATCGCTGACAGCGCGCCAAGTTGATAAGCCACCTGCTGGCAGATCTCTTCGGCACTGAACGGCAGTTCGCGACGACCAAAGCCCTGACGATCGGGCAAGCCTGGATGTGCACCAATGCCGACACCGTTCTCTTTGGCCAGTCGCACCATTCGGGTCATGATCGCCGGATCGCCCGCGTGGAATCCACAGGCGATATTGGCTGAGGAGACCACTTTCATCAGCGCGGCGTCATCGCACAGTTGATAAACGCCGAAGCCTTCGCCCATATCGGAGTTCACATCAATCTTCATGGTTTGGGTTCCTTCGGAAAATTATGCGGTTAACGCTTTACGCAGCGGTGGGCAGCTCACACGTAAGCGGCTCAGCCAGCCTGCGACCTGTTGCTCGATGGCGATGGCCTCACGCGTATCGCTCCGGATCAGCTGGATCGATTGGCCGGGTAATACCTGTCCTAAACGCCACAGATCCTGCTCGATCACCCCGGCGATCTTGGGATAACCGCCCGCAGTGTTGGCATCGCTGAGCTGAATGATCGGCTCGCCGCCGGGCGGCACCTGCACAATGCCAGGTATGAGCCCGTAAGAACGCATCTCAATGGTTTGTGACGGGAAAATCGGATCGCCCGCCAGTCGATATCCGGTGCGATTGCTTTGATTGGAGACCTGCCATGATTGCTGCCAGAAGCGACCGGCATCGGCAGCAAACAAGGGATATTCGCCGGATGGAATGGCGCGCAACTGAATCTCACCTGCGCTGTTACGCGGGAAATGTGCACGCAGGGCGCTGTCGGGCGGCTCAATGCCGATACCGCTGGTGGGCAATGGGGAAGCCTGTGTTTCACCCAGCGCCAGGCGGTCGCCACGCTGCAGTGGGCGGCCTTCCAAACCACCAAAGCCGCCGCGCAGTGCCGTGCTGCGCGATCCCAGCACCATTGGCACATCAATGCCGCCTGCTATACAGAGATACCCGCGTGCGCCACTGCGCGGGTAACGCATTTCCAGCACCTGTCCGGCACGCACGCCGCAGCCCCACCAGGGCAGCAACGGCACACCGTCTAAAGTGGCGCGGCAATCCGCACCTGTTACCGCAATGCTGCTGTCCTGCAAAAAACGCACACGGAATGGGAACAGCTGAACTTCAATGGCGGCGGCATTTTCTTCATTGCCGAGCAGCAGATTTCCGGCGCGCAGTGCCAGCGGGTCCATTACGCCGCTGACCGAGACACCCATATGGCGGAAGTTGAAACGCCCCAGATCCTGAACGGTGTTCAGGGCGCCGCTCTGTTCAATTTCGATCACAGTTCAATCCTCTGCGGCAGAAAACGGATACGATCGCCCGGTGCCATCAGCGCGGGGGACTCAGCCAGAGGATCAAACACTTCCAGCTCGGCAAAACCGATGGCGTTCCAGCCGTTGGGGCCAGTCAGTGCAGAGACACCCGCCTGGGCG
Organism: Pantoea sp. C8B4; assembly: GCF_051336905.1. Taxonomy (NCBI): domain Bacteria; kingdom Pseudomonadati; phylum Pseudomonadota; class Gammaproteobacteria; order Enterobacterales; family Erwiniaceae; genus Pantoea; species Pantoea sp. C8B4. Next base: position 176,116 of record NZ_JBGMNK010000003.1, on the reverse strand, counting down.
CCGCCAATGGTAACGGTACCTTTCAACATGCTGAGCGATGGGACTTTTTTGCGTGGCGTGGCTAATTGCGGATCGAGCCCATGCAAGTAACCAAAGCCCGGCGCGCTGCCGAGAGCAAACACGGTGTATTCGCTCTGATGGTGACGGCGCACCACTTCGCGTGCGCTGAATCCGGTGTGACGGCAAACCGCATCCAGATCGGTGGCGTGCTCGCCGCCGTAATAGACCGGGATTTCAATCAGTTTGCCCTGCGGACTGATCGCCTGCGCTTGATCCCAGGCGGCATGCAGCGAGGCACGTATGGCCGCTTCGTCCTGGGGGATGTGTCGGAACAGCACCAGCAGATTGGTGACGCCGGGAATCAAGGCTTCAACCGCCTCATCCGCCTGCAGCAAACGTGCCAGTGACCAGATGCGGCGTTGAGCGGAGAGATCGAATCCGCCCGGTGCTTCCACCAGCCACGCGCGGGCACCGATGGTGGAGAGCGTAATCGAAGAGGAACAAGCCAGCGCAGATGCGCTGGCGGGCTGGATATCCGGTTGCGACATCACGGGCATGATTATTCCAGTGCTTCAAATTTCAGGCTGGAGAGCGGCTGCACGCGCTCTTCGCGCACCATTTTGTATTCGGTATTTGGTCCGATCCAGGTGTTCCAGATTTTGTCGATGGTGCCATCGTCGTCCATCGCTTTCAGGCCGCTGTTAACGCTGGCCAGCAGGGCAGGCTCATCCTTTTTCATGCCGACACCAATCGGTTCCAGCGCCATCGGCTCTTTCACCATCGCCAGATTGATGCCGTCTTTTTTCGCCTGGGCGATGGTTTTCATCCCGGTCATGGTGTTAGTGACAAAGCCCACCGATTTGTTCTGCTCCAGTGCCAGGAAGGCGGAGGCAGAATCCTGGAAGGTGACGGCTTTACCGCCTTTGATGTGGATCGATTGCTCGGACGTGGTGCCCTTGGTGGCGCTGATACGTTTGCCTTTGAAATAGTCCAGTGGCTTATCTGCCAGCGGCGCTTTCACCAGCAGCATCTCTTTCGCCACGTAGTAAGGATCGCTGAACTGGATCTGATTGCCACGCGTTTTGGTGTAGGCCAGGTTAGCAATCAATACATCGGCACGGCCGGTGGCGATCACCGCGATACGCGCTTCAACAGAGGTCGGCACCAGAGTCAGTTTGACGTTCATCTGCCTGGCCAGAGCGTTACACAGGTCGATATCCATGCCAGCCAGCTGACGCGTTTGCGGATCTGGCGAAGAGAAGGGCGGTACGTCGGAGTAAACGGCGCATTTCAGTTCACCGCTCGATTTAATGTTCGCCATCATATCTGCCTGCGCCGCCGAAACAGCCAGCAACGGCAGCATTGCCAAGCCAAGGGTGGTCAGTTTTTTCATGGTCATGTGCATTCCCTCAAGGGTGGATACTGCTTAGGAGCGCAAAATCTCGCTTTTCTGGACTATATCGGCTTTGTTTTGCGGCGAAAAAGAGGGAAAGCGTGTTATGCAATAGGGAAATGATATGACCGATGGCGATAAGTTATTTCTATTCAGGCAGAGCGAAAAAGTGTTATCCAGCGCACATTTTTCTCCCTAGTGTAAGCCGCGTTGTCCTCTCGGCGACCCCGCCGATTGCACGTGGTAGAGAGAGAAGAGTGAGAGCATGAATCCCCGATTAGGCGTGTTATTAAAGATATTCGCCGCACTCAGCGCCACGCTGATGCTGGCCTGTGTTAAAGGTCTGAACGGTGCTATCCCCACCGGCGAAGTGATTTTTTTCCGCAGCTTTATCGCGCTATTTCCACTGTTAATCTGGCTGAAAATGCAGGGTAACGTGCTGGAGAATCTCAAAACGCGTAATCTGTTTGGCCATTTCATTCGTGGTTTCTCTGGCACCGGCGGCATGTATTTTAACTATCTGGCGCTGGTGTATATCTCGCTGGCTGATGCCACCGCATTGAGTTACGCCGCACCGCTTTTCACGGTGATCATGGCGGCGATGCTGTTGAAGGAGCGGGTGCGCGTGTCGCGTTGGGTGGCCGTGGTGGTCGGATTGTCGGGCATTCTGATTATGCTCTCCTCCAGTCTTGCGGCTAGCGGCGGCGTGCTGGCAGGCGGTGCCAGTAGCGCCACGGCCAGCCTTGGTGTTGCTTTTGCATTGATTGCTGCACTCTGTACGGCCACCTCGAATGTGCAGATTCGTTTTTTGAATGGCATCGAAAAACCGGGCGCGATCGTGTTCTATTTTTCTCTGATGACGACGTTGATTGGCCTGGCAACGGCATTTTTCGGCTGGGTAAAGCCCACCGGCTTGCAGTGGCTGCTGTTGGTGGGCTGTGGTCTATTTGGCGGTCTGGCCCAAATTCTGGTGACCCTCAGCCTGCGCTATGCTGATGCCTCGCTGCTGGCACCGTTTGATTACACTACGCTGGTGTGGTCGATGCTGATTGGCTATCTGTTCCTCAATAGCCTGCCAGGCACGACAACCCTCTTTGGCGCATCGATTGTGGCACTGGCTGGGATCTTTGCGGTATGGCGGGAAAATCGTCAGCGCAAATTGGCGATAGTGAGTAGTACGCCGTGATGCGGTGCTATAGCGGGTTGTTTAGCTGCGCGCTCAGCGAAAGACAGGCCACCATGGATGATGACCTTTGCAATTCTTCGCTGTCATGCTGGCACGTTACCGATAGACATCATCGATAATTTCCACCTGCTTGTTTTGCAGTGCTTCCGCCAGCCAACCGCGTTCCAGAGAACCGGTTTTCGCCAGTTCAAAGTTATGTTCATCGACGATCAAGTAAGCTTGTGCCGCTTCGAGAATGCGCGCGGCATCCTGGCGCGGAATGACGATCACCCCATCGGCATCGCCCAAAACGATATCACCCGGTGAAACGTGAATTTTACCGCAGGCAATCGGCACGTTGATTTCGCCTGGACCATCTTTGAAAGGGCCGCCAGGCGTGTGTCCGGCGGCATAAATCGGAAAATCCATGCGGGATAAACCCTCAATATCGCGTACCGGACCATCCAGAACGATGCCTGCCATGCCGCGCTGTCTGGCGTAAGTGGCCATCACTTCACCCATCAATGATTGGCTGCGGTCACCCTCATTCGACAGGATAATTACATCGTTCGGCCCGGCCATATCCAGCGCTTTATGCAACATCAGGTTATCGCCAGAGCGTGCCTTCACGGTAACTGCCAGGCCGCACATGATGGGGGCTTTAGGCGCAGTTTTCAGGCTGATCTCTGCGGATAGTGCAGGCAAGCGACTCATGCAGTCGGCGACTACCGCAGCGGGTAAACGGCGGAACGCTTCCAGTAAGGGTTCGGCATCGGATGGGCGGCGTAAATAAATACGATTTCCTGCGGTCATTTTATTTCTCCTGTCAGGGTTATTAACTTGTAATCGATAAATGATGACCAGCGAATCTCGCCGGTTAATAAACTGAGTTTTATTTTCAGATGATCAGGGAATGGATAATCCACTGAATTCAGGAGAGTGTAAGGGATTAGCGGTGTGTTACGAATACGGTGTTACAGCGAATAAAATCAGGATCACGAAATAATATTCCCACCCTATTTAAATCGCTGATTAATAATTTTATTGGATATTGTTATGGCTAAATACTTTTAAAGTATGGCTGAGCGTATTGCATATTATTTATTTAGCCCGCCGAAGAAGATATTCGGCGGGGAAGTGAATCAGGGTTTCAAATCACCGTACCAATAAGATGCCGTCACGCCACCATCCATCAGAAAATCACTGCCGCTGATATAGCCGCCTTCAGGCCCCATGATGAGGGCGGCCAGCGCGGCAACTTCGTCGGCGGTTCCGCCTCGGCCGACCGGTGATTTTGCCAGCATATTGCGATAGCCCGCACCGCGTGGGCCATTCAGTTCATCATTTGCCAGGGGCGTAAAGATGATGCCAGGGCTGATGCTGTTGACGCGCGCGCCACGCTGGCCCCATTTCGCCGCTTCGGCCATCACACGCAGAGCGTTGCCGCGTTTGGCATATTGATAGGCCAGCAAAGGATCGCTGAATGCGGTGTTCTGCAAAAATGGCAGGCTGAGCAAATCCTCTGTTGGCGTGATGGCTAACGCTTCGTTTTGTTCTACCGTGAGCGCAGGCAGTCGGTGCCCGGATTGCGAAGCAATCACGATTCCGCAACCGCCTGACGCGATGTGCGGACCGAACTCTTCCAGCACCACGGCCGTACCGTAGAGATCGACCTGCAAAATGGTGGCGGGACTAGCCTGAGAAGGCGAGACACCCGCAGAATGAATCACACCTTTGATGGCGCCCAGTGCAGTGGCCTGCTGCACCAGATGTTGAATCGATTGACGCGAACTGACATCGACCTGGCTGGTTTCTACTGGAAAGCCTGCATCACGTAAGCTTTGTGCGGCGGCTGCGCAGTTTTCCGTGTTGAGGTCTGCCAGCAGCACCGTTTTACCCTGGCTCACGCGACGCGCGATAGCTTGTCCAATCGCACCTGCCCCGATAACCACCATAATCTCTTTCATTGTGTCTCCCGCCTTGAGTAATGAGTGATGCGGCAAGCATAGCGGGGAAGGCCTCTGATGACTGTAGGGGCAATTGGCATGAGCTTATGAATGCTGCTCATGGGTTATCAATCCCGGTACAATGCTGTTTAATCATTAAGCTGAAACAGCCGATGACTCAGAGTGACAAACGCAGGTTATTGCTGACCTCGGCAATCAATGAATTGGGCACTTCCTGATCACGAGCGAGAAGAGGCCACTGCGCCACAGCTTCGACTGTTTCATCAATGACCCGATCCAGATTGCGTTTGTTGAAGAGTGGGCTTATTTTTTCTAATGCGTAGAAGTCATTGCGGGTGAAATCATCGCGTTTACCATTCAATGTCATCCAATGGCTGTTAACCCACTTACTACCGGGTTTATAGCTGTAGGCCAGATCGTAAGCTGGAGCCAATTGCCATTTGTTGTCCTTCAGCATGAAAGCAAAGTTCTTGGCATGATCGTCATGGTTGCGTGCCACAATATTAAAGACCATCCTTTTTATTAGCTGTTCTGCATCAAGCGCGGGAAGCTTGAGCTGTCGCGCTACGCTGAACAGCTCTGCATAAGAAAATGAGCCGGGCTTTTTATAATCGACATGGGCCAGTCCATTCAGAGTCTGTACATGGATTTTGTGATTTCCAATACGGTCAAAGCGCTGAGTTATGAAATGGCGCCGATGACCTTCCGACAATAATTGCGAATGCATCATCTCGATACCACAGGCTGTTGCCATTTGATAATAAACGTACTCCATGGCCCCAAATCCCAATGGATCACCAAAGGTTTCCTGACTGCGATTATGTTCACTCACGCCATCAAATTTCATCAAGTAGTGTGTGTAATCATCCGGGACCATGGCCTGACCAGACCGCACTTGGGTGAAATCTTTATTAAATGCGAGAACAGCTTTAGGCCTTGCTCCACCCGCACTCATGCCCACTGATAACAGCGAAAGCATGGCTTCACGATCCTCCTCTCCGTCTCGATGAAGCGTTGCTGAGAAGGCTCCTCGGGCATCAAGGATTTCCTGTGCGATAACGATAAGGGAGGCTATTTCAATCGGGTTTGAGGCATTGAGACTGCGAAGTTTTGTCGCTGGGGTGTACTCCAACGCACCCATACCGCGCTTGCCCGTGTATTGCAGCCGTTGCAATGGTGTAATGTCGCCAGGTTGTTTACCCTGGCCCGCTACCCAGGCATTGAGCACTGCGTTACCAAAATCATCTGGTAATGAGTCGGCAATCAAACCGGGTAGTCCTTTAAAGGTCGTAAACGCAAGCTCAGGGAAACTGTAGATTTGTGTTGCCAGCGGCATTTTGAGAGGAGAAAGTTCTATTCCTTGTTTGATAAAGTTGGGTGCATATTCAAATGCCCCCGATCCTTTTTCTAAATCGAAACTAACTGCGCCCACCTCTTGTTGTGCATAGGTAACATTGATAACTTCCATTACCATTCTGACGTTCCCTCCCTGAGCGGTTTATCTTTACGTTGCCCTGAAGCTCTACGCCTTTGTTTACCCTGCAACTTTGCAAGTTGAATCGGGGATATTTCCTGACGTGGCAGAAACAGCTCCAGCTTTTCTGTGAGCTCCAACGCTATCATGATGGCGATAAAGACATCGAACTGCGCTTTTCCTTTTTCAGCATTGAGCACAGACTTTCGTGCAATACCTGCGCGCTCAGCAACCTCCGTTTGCGTTAAGTCACGATTAAGACGGGCCTGCTTGAGTCTCTGGCCGATGTCCTCTGCCAGAGCGGATGCGGAAGGAGTAGTCATATCTTTAAAGTCCCAATGAAGACACTTTATCGTCTGTTAAGCTTTTAATGTCCTAATTATAGAACTCTATCGGATTATTGTCATGATAAGCGGATGCTTTATAAAGTCCCTTATATTGCACTTTATGTGACTGTAAGGAGATTTAAGTCCATAAAATGGGACATAATCAAGTCGAGAGGGGGATTTGAAAATTGGATCCGGTTTAGAAATGACAAACGCAGAAAAGCAAAAACCCAGCCATAAGCTGGGTTTTCAGAATGTTGGTGCCCGGACGCGGAATCGAACCACGGACACGGGGATTTTCAATCCCCTGCTCTACCGACTGAGCTATCCGGGCAACGGGGCGCATTAAACCTTAATGGCTTTCAGCCGTCAACGGCTTTCGTCAAAAAAGCGTAGCAATCGTGACTGATTGCTTGCTTTTCAGGCAGGTCGTGCAAAATCTCAACGTGCGCATCGGCGATCGTATTGGCCGTGAAGAGGCTCGCAGTATCTCCACCTGAACTGGCGATAAGGTTGACTGCAAGATTGTATGTTGTCGCGGGTTAAACGGACGACTCTGCCGCAGCCTTTTGTTCAGGTTAATGCCCCATTCTGCCGGCACAGCGCAATGCTTAGCACATCTTCCGCCAGACGACGCGCGGTGGCGACATCCTGCACGTTGCGTTTCACCAACAGTTTGCTCAGACAACCTTCAAGAATCAGCTCCATTTGATCGGCCACCATGGTTGGGTTATCCAGTGCTAAATCCACCAGAATCTCATGAGTGAACTGCCATGAGCTGCGTTTCTGCTGCTCGGCAAGCTGATGCACAGGTTGGTCAGGCTGCGGATAGAAGCTGCAGGCGGCGATAAACAGGCAGCCAGGAAAACGTCCTTTGCTCACGTGTTCGGATAACACGTCATAGCGCGCCAGCAGTTTTTGTTGGGCCGTGAGATGTTCATTAAGCTGTATCTGGCGGCGCCAGCTGTCAATCTGCTGACCGTGATAGCGCAGCGCGTCATACAGCAGGGCATCGCGATCGGGCCAATATCGTTCAAGATGTTCGGGTGCTAATCCGGTTTCCCCCGCCAGTTGCTGCAGGGAAGTGGTGGCGGCAAGGCCGCTTTGCTCAAGCACATTCAGCGCATGCTCAAGAATCTGTTCACGTTGCAAATGACTCTCCTCTGGAGTGCGGGCCCGCTCGCGCACGAACGGGCAGTGTCCTGCAACCAGTGTCGTTTAACGCGACAGATTGTGCAAATGCGTGCGGAAGTCGGCAGCGTTAAGGAAACCGGTGACGCGTGAGTCAGGGATTTCTTTGCCTTGCGCATCAAAGAACAGAATGGTGGGCAAGCCTAATACCTGTAAATGCTGCAACAGGGCGTTATCCTGTGCATTATTTGCGGTGACGTTAGCTTGCAGCAATTGCAGCTGGCTTAAGTCGGCACGCACGGCTTCATCGCTGAAGGTATATTTCTCAAACTCTTTGCAGGCCACACACCAGTCAGCGTAGAGATCGACCATGGTGATGCGGCCTTGTGCCTGCTGCAATGCGTTATCAAGCTGCTCGCTGCTGGCCACCGTTTTGAACGGCAGATGTGCGACAGATTGCGCAGTGGCGCTGCTGCCAAAGGCCCAATCCTGCAACGGACGCGCGACCACCAGTGCTGCCGCCAGCATCACAATTTGCAGAATGCGCCATTTGCCATTAGCGCGCAGGCTGAGGCTAAACGCCCAGGCAAAGAAGGCCACGCCGAGCAGGCTCCACAGACGCAGGCCCCAGATATCGCCGATGACCCGCTCCAGTAAGAATACCGGCAGCGCCAGAATCACAAAGCCGAAACCTTCTTTGACGCTTTGCATCCACGGCCCGCTTTTGGGCAGCAGTTTATTACCAAACATCGTGACTGCGATCAGCGGCAGGCCCATGCCGAAGGCATACAGCCACAGCGTGCCCGCACCGGCCCACAGATTACCGCTTTGCGCGATATACAGCAGAATGGCACTCAGCGGCGCGGTGGTGCAGGGCGAGCAGATCAATCCCGCCAGTGCGCCCATCATAAATACGCCCGGCAATGAACCGCCTTGCTGACGGTTGCTCCACAGCGTCAGGCGTGTTTGCAGACGGGAAGGCAGTTGCAGTGAGAACAGGCCAAACATCGACAACGCCAGCACCATGAACAGCACTGACAGGCCAATTAATACGTATGGATGCTGCAGCGCAGCCTGGAAACGCAACCCTGCAGCGGCCACCACCATGCCGAGCACGGTATAGGTCAACGCCATCCCTTGCACATAGACCATCGCCAGCGCGAACAGGCGTCCAGCAGAGTAGCGACGCTGGCCACCGAGGATGATACTGGAGATCAGCGGATACATCGGCAATACGCACGGCGTGAAGGCGACGCCGATGCCAATCAGCAGCGCCCACAGCGGTGAAAACGGCAGTGGCGTACGCTGTTGCGCAGGCTGCGCGTTCACGGCGGGTGCATCGTGATTGGCGGCAACCGGGGTGAGCGGCACTGAGCGGGTTTCGGGCGGGTAGCAGAAACCGGCGGCCGCACAGCCCTGATAGGTCACCGTGAGCGTGGCACCGGACTCAGCCTGATGCAGAGTGATCGGCAGCTGTAAATCCTGCGGATAGATTTCGCTTTTGCCGAAGAACTCATCCTCATGCGGCTGTCCTGACGGCAGAGCCAGCGGTGCCATCTGTGCTTTCTGCGGCGTCACATGAATCTGCTGACGATAAAGGTAATAGCCGTCCTTCACCTTCCAGCTCAGTGTGAGTTGGTTGCCCTGCTGGCTGAAATCGAAGCCAAAGGCCTGATCCACCGGCACAAAGCGGCTGTTATTGTTAGGTGAGAAGATATTGGCCTGTGCTGAAAAGCAAAACAGCAATGCGAGGCAAAGGCCCATCAGGCGAGAAAGTCGTGCAGCCATGAGGATGTAATCAGCTCCGGTGGCGAATGAGCCGCGATGATAGCACGGCCGCCTCGCCACGAGGTTTTCAGGATGTAACGGCGCTACAGAATCAGGCTCCCAAACAGGAAGCCAAACGCCACGGAGAAGGCAATCGCCAACACGCCGGGAATGATAAAGGAGTGATTAAACACAAACTTGCCGATTCGGGTCGAACCGGTGTCATCCATTTCTACTGCTGCCAATAAGGTGGGATAGGTCGGCAACACGAACAGTGCCGAAACCGCGGCAAAGGAAGCGACTGCGGCCAGCGGGGAAACGCCGAGCATCAGTGCCGCAGGCATCAACGCCTTGGTGGTCGCTGCCTGTGAATAGAGCAGGGTAGCAGCGAAGAACAATATCAACGCCAGCATCCACGGGTAGCTCTGCAACATATCGCCAGCTGCAGTCTGGATGTCCGCCAGGTGGGCTTTGACAAAGGTATCGCCCAGCCATGCGACGCCCATCACGCAGATGCAGGCACTCATGCCGGATTTGAAAGTACTGGCGCTAAGGATTTCGCCAGTATCGACTTTGCAGGTTAGGCAAATCAGTGTGGCAACGGTGAGCATAAACACCACAATCGCTTCGTTACGAGGCAGCACTGGGTTGCTGATCAGCCCAACGCTGTCGCTGATGGCCGTGGCGTAGAGCACCACTGCTGCGATGCCGATCAGGAACAGCAGCACGGCACGCTTGGCTCCGGGTTTTATCTCATAAACGCGCTCGCCTCGCAGGGTGACTTCGCCTTTGGCGAGTCGCGCCTGGTAAACCTCATCATCCTTTAACTCTTTACCGAGAAAGCTGGTAATCACGGCGGCACAGAATATCGCGGCCATCGTGGCTGGAATCGATACGCCCAGCAGCGCCAGGTAGCTGACGCCGCGTGGTTCAAGAATTGAGGCGAAGAACACCACCGCCGCAGAAAGCGGTGAAGCGGTAATGGCGATTTGTGAGGCGACCACCGCAATCGACAATGGGCGTGAAGGGCGTACACCTTGCTCTTTAGCCACTTCGGCGATGACGGGGAGCGTCGAGAACGCAGTGTGTCCGGTACCCGCCAGCAGCGTCATGACATAGGTGACGAGTGGCGCGAGGAAGGTGACGTAACGTGGATGGCGGCGCAGCAGGCGTTCCGCCAGGCCGACCATGTAATCGAGCCCGCCCGCAATCTGCATGGCGGCTATCGCGGCGATCACCGCCATGATAATTTCGATCACATCAAAAGGAATCGCACCCGGTTTCATGCCGCAGAACAGCGTTAGCACCAGCACACCTAAACCGCCAGCAAATCCAATCCCAATGCCGCCTAAACGCGCACCAAGCCAGATTGCAAGCAGGACAATCAGTAATTCCACTACCACCATTCGTTCCGCTCCTGAGTCGGGGGGAGATCCTGACTCTTAAAGTTGTAGCCGCCAATAAGAAAAAAGCACGCCGTAGTGTATACAAGCGTGCTTTTTTGCGACTTGATCCGGAACGGATTACTGTTCGTTTTCGTCAGTGTAGCGTTTGGCTTTGTAGGTCGGATGCATCAGGTTCTGAATCGAGAATATGTCATCCAGTTCCGCTTCGGTTAGCAACCCGCGCTCCAGCACCACTTCACGCACGCTCTTACCGGTTTCCGCACAAATCTTGCCGACGATATCGCCATTATGGTGGCCGATATACGGGTTGAGATAAGTGACGATACCGATGGAGTTGAACACGTAAGCTTCACATACGGCTTTGTTAGCCGTGATGCCGTTGACGCATTTTTCCAGCAGGTTGAAGCAGGCGTTGGTCAGAATGCTGATCGATTCGAACAGCGCCTGGCCAATCACCGGTTCCATCACGTTCAGCTGCAGCTGACCCGCTTCGGACGCCATGGTCACGGTAATGTCGTTGCCGATAACCTTGAAGCACACCTGGTTCACCACTTCTGGCACTACCGGGTTCACTTTGGCTGGCATGATTGACGAACCGGCCTGCAGTTCTGGCAGGTTGATTTCGTTCAGACCTGCACGTGGCCCGGAAGAGAGCAGGCGCAGGTCGTTACAGATCTTCGACAGTTTCACCGCCAGACGTTTCAGCGCGGAGTGCACCATCACGTAAGCACCGCAGTCGGACGTCGCTTCAATCAGGTCTTCTGCAGGTACCACTGGCAGATTACTGACTTCCGCCAGACGCTGAACCGCCAGTTGCTGGTAACCATCCGGCGTGTTGAGGCGAGTCCCGATTGCTGTGGCGCCCAGGTTTACTTCCAGCAGCAGTTCAGCCGTGCGCAGAATGCTGCGGGTTTCTTCATTCAGCAGCACGTTAAACGCGTGGAACTCCTGGCCCAGCGTCATCGGTACCGCATCCTGAAGCTGGGTACGACCCATCTTGAGGATATTTTCGAACTCGACCGCTTTACGCTGGAAGCCTTCGCTCAGTTGGCTAATGCCATCCAGCAATTTCAGGATGGAGGCGTAAACCGCGATACGGAAACCGGTAGGATAAGCGTCGTTGGTGGACTGACACTTGTTCACGTGATCGTTCGGGTTAAGGTACTGGTATTCACCTTTCTGGTGGCCCATCAGCTCCAGGCCGATGTTCGCCAGCACTTCATTGGTGTTCATGTTGACCGAGGTACCCGCGCCGCCCTGGTAGACGTCAACCGGGAACTGATCCATGCATTTACCGTTATTCAGCACTTCATCACAGGCCTGAATAATGGTGTTTGCGATGTTGCGAGGGATTGTTTGCAGCTCTTTGTTGGCGAGCGCGGCTGCTTTTTTTACCATCACCATACCGCGGACAAACTCCGGTATGTCACTGATTTTGTTGTTACTAATGTAGAAGTTTTCAATCGCACGCAGAGTATGAACACCGTAGTAAGCGTCTGCCGGGACTTCGCGCATGCCTAACAGGTCTTCTTCGATACGAATGTTGTTCGCCATGATTACCTTCTTATTATTTCTGCGGTGTCACTGCCGGGCGACCGGGATGGTCGGGCGACAATCACTGTGCAGGTGAAGCAATTATATTGTCGTGGAATACCAGTGCCGACATATTATCCATCTTCGGGCTGGCGGGCACGATCATATTCTGTTGTTACAGAATTGTTTGTGCACAGATCACTTTACGGGCATTTACTGGCCCAGCGGTAATAACGATATGTGATGTAGTTCGCAATTTTAAGTCAGTGGGAAAAATTTGGCAGGATCGGTTGAAATCACGGGTTGAGATGCCCATCTCTATCAATACGGTCAGACAGACCATCCCTTTCTGCTGCCTGGCAAGAAGCGAGGCAGCCCTACTCACAGGAGATATCGGTGCGCTGGATACCGTTCGTGATTTTTTTTGTTCTGGCCTGGATTGAGATCTCAATTTTCATTCAGGTTGCACATGCCCTCGGCGTGCTGCTCACCATGCTACTGGTGATCTTCACCTCGTGCATCGGTGTGTCGCTGGTGAAGAACCAGGGTATGAAGAACTTCCGTCTGATGCAGGAGAAGCTGGCGCGCAATGAAAGCCCAGCGGCGGAGATGACCAAAAGCGTTTCACTGATCATTTCGGGCTTCTTACTGCTGTTACCGGGCTTCTTTACTGACTTCCTCGGTTTGTTGCTGCTGCTGCCTCCGGTGCAGAAGCATCTGACGCTGAAATTAATGCCGCATCTGCGTGTGTGGCGTGGACCCGGCGCAGGGCCGGACAGTGGCTATACCATGGATGGTGAATACGAGCGTAAAGATCAGGATCAAATCGGGCACGATAAAGATCGTTAAGAAGAGAAGGGCGGCGAGAGTCGCCCTTTTTGCTGTCTTTTTCGTCAATGGTTACAAAAACGAAAATTTTTTATTTTTTGCCCCTTGAAAGCCCTTTTTAGTGACCCTATCTCTCTCTCCACGAGGCCGGAAGCCATGCAGTCCGGTTCAACCCAAAAAACTGAATGATTGGACTTCTCAAAGGAGAGCTACCAAATGAAAATTCGTCCGTTGCACGATCGCGTTATCGTCAAGCGTAAAGAAGTTGAAGCTAAATCTGCTGGCGGTATCGTTCTGACCGGCTCTGCAGCTGGCAAATCAACCCGTGGTGAAGTTCTGGCTGTGGGTAATGGCCGCATCCTGGAAAACGGTGATGTTAAGCCGCTGGACGTGAAAGTTGGCGATCTGGTTATCTTCAGCGAAGGCTACGGTGCCAAAACTGAGAAGATCGATAACGAAGAAGTTCTGATCATCTCTGAAAGCGACATCCTGGCGATTGTCGAAGCGTAATTACGCGTAATTCACTGAACGAAACGAATTTAAGGGATATTTGAAATGGCAGCTAAAGACGTAAAATTCGGTAATGACGCGCGCGTAAAAATGCTGCGTGGCGTGAACGTACTGGCAGATGCAGTAAAAGTTACCCTGGGCCCGAAAGGCCGTAACGTGGTTCTGGATAAATCTTTTGGTGCACCGACCATCACCAAAGATGGTGTTTCTGTTGCGCGTGAAATCGAGCTGGAAGACAAGTTCGAAAACATGGGTGCACAGATGGTGAAAGAAGTGGCCTCTAAAGCGAACGACGCTGCGGGCGACGGCACCACCACTGCAACCGTTCTGGCTCAGTCTATCGTGAACGAAGGCCTGAAAGCTGTTGCTGCTGGCATGAACCCAATGGACCTGAAGCGCGGTATCGATAAAGCCGTTGCTGCAGCCGTTGAAGAGCTGAAAGCGCTGTCTGTTCCTTGCCAGGATACTAAAGCCATTGCTCAGGTTGGTACCATCTCTGCTAACTCTGATGAGTCAGTAGGTACCCTGATTGCTAAAGCGATGGATAAAGTTGGCAAAGAAGGCGTTATCACCGTTGAAGAAGGCACCGGCCTGCAAGACGAGCTGGACGTGGTTGAAGGTATGCAGTTCGACCGTGGCTACCTGTCTCCTTACTTCATCAACAAGCCAGAAACCGGCGCAATCGAACTGGATGCACCGTTTATCCTGCTGGCTGACAAGAAGATCTCTAACATCCGTGAACTGCTGCCAGTACTGGAAGCGGTTGCGAAAGCCGGTAAACCACTGCTGATCATCGCTGAAGATGTTGAAGGCGAAGCACTGGCAACACTGGTGGTTAACACCATGCGCGGTATCGTGAAAGTGGCTGCGGTTAAAGCACCTGGCTTCGGCGACCGTCGTAAAGCAATGCTGCAGGATATCGCAATCCTGACCGGCGGTACCGTAATCTCTGAAGAGATCGGTATGGAGCTGGAAAAAGCGACTCTGGAAGATCTGGGTCAGGCTAAGCGTGTTGTGATCAACAAAGATACTTCTACCATCATCGATGGTGTGGGCGACCAGGGCGCAATTCAGGGCCGTGTTACTCAGATCCGTCAGCAGATCGAAGAAGCAACTTCTGATTACGACAAAGAAAAACTGCAGGAGCGCGTAGCGAAACTGGCAGGCGGCGTAGCCGTTCTGAAAGTGGGCGCAGCCACTGAAGTTGAAATGAAAGAGAAGAAAGCACGCGTTGAAGATGCCCTGCACGCTACCCGTGCTGCGGTAGAAGAAGGCGTGGTTGCTGGTGGTGGTGTTGCACTGGTTCGCGTTGCAGCGAAAATCGCTGCTTCTGGCCTGAAAGGCCAGAACGAAGATCAGAACGTGGGTATCAAAGTTGCGCTGCGCGCAATGGAAGCTCCACTGCGTCAGATCGTTTCTAACGCCGGTGAAGAGCCATCTGTTGTTGCTAACAACGTGAAAGCGGGCGACGGCAACTACGGCTACAACGCACAGACTGAAGAATACGGCAACATGATCGACTTCGGTATCCTGGACCCAACCAAAGTAACCCGTTCTGCTCTGCAGTACGCGTCTTCTGTTGCGGGTCTGATGATCACCACCGAAGCGATGGTCACTGACCTGCCAAAAGGCGATGCTCCTGATTTAGGTGGCGCTGGCGGCATGGGTGGCATGGGCGGAATGGGCGGCATGATGTAATTTGCCCCTGACTGCTTAAGTCATGTGAAAAACCCTCGATCGGAAACGGTCGGGGGTTTTTCTTTTGGTGGCGAACAAGGTATAAGTATGAGCGCAATACTTCGGCTTTGCGGGTTTAGGGCAATGAATGTTCAGAAAAAAAGTGCGCTTTTCTGCTACGCTGCCGCCCGACACTGATGATAATAAATGGGGATTACAATGCGGATTAACCTCTTGCTCGGACTGGCGGTAGGGACTTTACTGTTAGCGGGCTGCAGCAGCTCCAATCAACTAAGTTCCGGCGGACAGCGTGTCACTTTCGTTGACCAACAGCCTGGAAGCCAATGTCAGCTGCTGGGCAATGTCACCGGCTCACAGAGCAACTGGTTGAGCGGATCAGGCGGTGAAGGCAGTTCTTTGCGTGGCGCAGCCAATGACCTGCGTAACCGCGCGGCAGAGATGGGTGGCAACGTGATTTACGGTGCAACCAGCCCAACGCAGAACCTGCTCTCAGCTTTCGCACCGCTTGACAGCAAAATGTCTGGTCAGGTGTATAAGTGCCCGTAATGGCATGAAAGAGATGTAAAAAAAGCCGCTGATGCGGCTTTTTTTGTGGGCGCAATGTCTCGCGCGGCGGTTATTCCTGACGTAGCTGTAAATCCAGCGGTGTTTTGCTCGGCTCACCACCAATCTCGCGCGCCAACTTCGGCACCATATAACCCGATACCATGGTTAACAACTGGCGCACTAGCGCACGGGCTTCATCATCCGACACAAAGAAATGCGCCGCGCCCTGTACTTTATCCAGCACGTGCAGGTAATAGGGCAGAATGCCAGCATCAAACAACGCGTTGCTCAGGTTAGCCAGCGCTTGTGCATCATCATTGATACCGCGCAGCAGCACGCTTTGATTAAGTAAAGTGACGCCCGCACGTTTTAGCATCTGCATGCCGTAGTGCAGCTCATCGTCAATCTCTTGCGCGTGGTTGATATGGCTCACCATCAGCACTTGCAGGCGCGTTTCGGCCAGAATCTGGCATAACCCTTCGGTAATACGTGCGGGGATCACCACCGGGAGGCGGCTATGAATGCGCAGACGCTTCAGGTGCGGGATTTTCTCCAGCGCGCCGACCAGCCACGCCAGCTCATGGTCTTTGGCCATCAACGGATCGCCACCCGAGAAGATAATCTCATCCAGCTCTGGATGCTCAGCGATGTAATCAATCGCCGCCTGCCAGTTGCGCTTATTGCCCTGATTATCCTGATAGGGGAAATGGCGGCGGAAGCAGTAGCGGCAGTTAACCGCACAGCCACCTTTCACCAGCAACAACGCACGGTTGCGATACTTATGCAATAAACCGGGCACCACGCTACTTTGCTCATCCAGCGGGTCAGTGCTGTAACCTGGCGCATCAACAAACTCCTGACGGCTGGTCACCACCTGCAGCAAAAGGGGGTCGTTTGCATCGCCTGGCGTCATGCGCTGAATAAAGGCACGCGGCACGCGCAGCGCAAAAAGCTTGCGCGCATCGTTGCCTGCGGCCAAATCCGCATGTTGTTCGAGAGATAAAAGTCGCAGTAATTCAGTAGGATCGGTGACAACATCAGCAAGTTGCTGCAACCAATCTTCTCTGATGGGGGGATTTAGGGTTACAATGTTTGCCATTTTTTTGGCTATTACCAGTTCAATATTTACAGAGGGCCTTTATGGCGACTTATCTTAGCAACGATTTCCGTCCCGGTCTTAAAATCATGTTCGAAGGCGAGCCATATGCCATCGAAGCCAGTGAGTTCGTTAAACCGGGTAAAGGCCAGGCATTTGCACGCGTTAAAATGCGTCGTCTGCTGACCGGTTCTCGCGTTGAGAAGACCTTCAAATCTACCGACTCTGCCGAAGGCGCAGACGTTCGTGATATGACGCTGCAGTACTCTTACAACGACGGCGACTTCTATTACTTCATGCACCCAGAGTCTTTCGAGCAGTATCAGATCGAATCTAAAGTGCTGGACGACGTGACCAAATGGTTGCAGGACAATGCGGATTGTATCGTTACCCTGTGGAACGATAAAGCGATCGCTGTTCAGCCACCGAACTTCATCGAAGCAGAAGTCATCGAAACAGATCCAGGTCTGAAAGGTGATACTGCCGGTACCGGCGGCAAGCCAGCGACCCTGTCTACTGGCGCAGTGATCAAAGTTCCACTGTTCGTGCAGATTGGCGAAGTGGTTAAAGTTGACACCCGCTCTGGCGAATACGTTTCGCGCGTAAAATAATTGCCAAATCAGGCGCATCACTCGATGCGCCTTTTTCCTTTATGAGTTCAGAATAATGAAAAAGATGGCGAAATTGGCTGTTTTTGCGTTGCTGGTCTCTTCTGCTTTAAGTGCCTGCAACACTTTCCACGGCTTTGGTGAAGACGTCTCCCATTTGGGCGGTGCCATTTCACGCGCAGCTGATAAATAAATTGCGAGGGTGCCGCCTTTTCTCAGCGGCTTAGCCAGCAAGGTCGTGTATAAGGTCTATGCTTGAATGGCTGTACTTTTACTGCAACCAACAAGGATATGGCTATGTTAAAGAAAAGTATTGTCGCGATTCTTTCTGTTCTGGTGCTTTCCTCTGTGTTGACCGCCTGCAACACCACCCGTGGTGTTGGCGAGGACGTTCAGGCCGGTGGCAAAGCGATTCAGCGCAGCGCACAGTGATCCAAACCGGTGCGAAACCCGATTTCGTACCGGATTTCCTGATTCCCTCTTTCTTTGTCTGAAAAAGCACCGCTAACGCCTTCGATCCCGTCACGCCGTTGTTTGCCGTAGCCAATACGGGTAGACTTCTCCCCCTTATCTGTATAAGGAGTCACCAACATGAGCGAAACGGCAAGCTGGCAGCCGAGCGCACCCATTGCCAATTTGTTGAAACGCGCCGCTATTTTGGCGGAGATTCGTCGTTTCTTTGCCGATCGCGGCGTGCTGGAGGTCGATACCCCGGCAATGAGCCAGGCGACCATCACGGATATCCATCTGGTCCCGTTCCAGACGCGCTTTGTGGGTCCAGGCGCAGCGGAAGGGCGCGATCTGTGGCTGATGACCAGCCCGGAATATCATATGAAGCGCCTGCTGGCGGCGGGCAGTGGCCCGATCTATCAGATGGGGCGTTGCTTCCGTAATGAGGAGGCAGGTCGTCATCATAATCCAGAGTTCACCATGCTGGAGTGGTATCGTCCTCACTACGATATGTATCGCCTGATGAATGAAGTCGATGATCTGATACAGCAGGTGCTGGAGTGCGATAGCGCCGAATCTTTATCGTATCAGCAGGCGTTTATTCGCCATCTGGAACTTGATCCTTTGTCAGCGGATAAAACGCAGCTGCGTGAAGCCGCGACGAAGTTGGGTGAGGGTGAACTGGCGAATCGTGAAGAAGACCGCGATACCTTGTTGCAGCTGCTGTTTATGCTGGGTGTTGAACCGAAGATTGGTAACGACAAACCGTGCTTCGTGTATCACTTCCCGGCCAGTCAGGCGGCATTGGCCGAAATCAGCACTGAGGATCATCGCGTCGCGGAGCGTTTCGAGGTGTATTACAAAGGCGTGGAGCTGGCTAACGGCTTCCGCGAGTTAACCGATAGCCGCGAACAGCGTCAGCGCTTTGAGCAGGATAATCGTCGCCGTGCAGCGCGTGGCTTACCGCAGCATCCGATTGATACCAACCTGCTGGATGCGCTGGCACATGGCATGCCTGCTTGTTCAGGTGTGGCGTTGGGTGTGGATCGTTTGATTATGCTGGCGTTGAAAGCCAATGCATTAAGCGACGTGATTGCCTTCCCGGTGGATCGTAGCTAATTATTCTTGCTCGGGATAGGGTGATTCAGACAACAGCGGCGCATATTGCGCCGCTGTTCATTTCATCGTTACTGCTGTGTCGTGGGAGCGGCAGGTGCCTCTGGAAACTCCTGAATAGTGACCGGCAGCATCATCTTCTGTTCGTTACGCAGAACCTGCACCTGAATCACCGATCCTGGACGAATCTCGGCGACCTGATCCATGGTTTCCTGCGCCGACAGCGCCGGTTTGCCGTTCACCTGTAAAAGCACATCATTGGCTTGAATCCCTGCCTGATCGGCTGGCCCGCCTGGCGTAACCTCACTGACGATAATACCCTGTGCACGATCCAGACTGCTGCCCTGACCGTGTAGCGGCGGCAGCTCACGGCCGGTAATGCCGATATAACCACGAATGACCCGACCGTCACGAATCAACTTATCCATGATCTTGGTTGCCAACGCGGTTGGAATCGCAAAGCCAATCCCTTCCGGCGTTTCGCCATCATTGCTTTTATCGAATGTCAGGGTGTTAATGCCCATCAGTTCGCCGAGCGAGTTAATCAGCGCACCGCCTGAGTTGCCCTGATTGATGGATGCATCGGTCTGCAGGAAATTTTGACGACCCGATGAGCTTAAGCCAACGCGCCCGGTGGCACTGATAATGCCTTGAGTGACGGTCTGCCCGAGGTTGTAGGGGTTACCAATCGCCATCACCACATCGCCGATATGTGCGATACGGTTCGCGTTGATCGGAATCACCGGCAGGTTAGTGGCGCTGATCTTCAGCACCGCTAAATCGGTCATCGCATCTGAACCCACTAAAGTGGCTTCAAAGAAGCGGCCATCCTGCAACGCCACGATGATCTGGTCGGCGTTATTAATCACATGCTTGTTCGTGAGAATGTAGCCTTTCACGTTCATGATCACGCCAGAACCCAGCGTGGTAATACCGCGATTGTTGTTGCCATGGGCACTGCGGTTGTAGACGTTGACCACCGCAGGCACAGCGCGGCGCACCCCCTGATTGAAACTCACGGGGGATTCATCATCACTGTTGTCATGATCAAAGGTGACGTTGCTGCTCATACGCAGCGCAGGAATCGCAACCAGCAGCAAACCCGCTACGATCAGGCCCATCACCACAGAACGCAAAAGTTTAAGAAACATGGTGTTATTTCAGGAAAGCTGGGATCGCTGGGCAGAATAACATGAGAAAGGCGGACAAACACCTGCTTGTCCGCCTGTTGCGAGGATTATCGCATAAGTAAGTAAATGCTCTCGTCGCCGCGCACCACGTTCAGTGCCAGGATCGCGGGTTTACTTTCCAGCGCTTTACGCATTTCAGCCAGCGAGGTCACGCGATCGCGGTTCACACCGACAATCACATCATCTTTCTGCAAACCTGCCTGCTCCGCTGGCGTGCCTTTTTCGATGGCATCCACTTTCACGCCTTTATCACCGGCTTTAGAGGCACCATCGCTCAAGGTGGCACCTTGTAACGCCGGAGACATCAGCTGGGCGCTGGCGGTGGTTTGCGCGCTCTGTTCCAGCGTCACGGTCACGGTCACCGGTTTGCCTTCACGCAGCAGACCAATTTTCACCTGCTGACCCGGTGGGGTGGTGCCCACTTTTACGCGCAGCTCGGCAAAGCTGGTGATCGCTTTGTCATTGATGGAGGTGATGATGTCGCCCGCTTTAATGCCCGCTTTCTGCGCCGCTGAATTAGGCAGCACTTCAGAAACAAAGGCACCGCGCTGCGCGTCAACGTTAAAGGCTTTGGCGATGTCAGGCGTCATTTCGGTGCCTTTAATGCCCAACTGACCACGCTTCACTTCACCAGACTGAATCAGCTGCTGCGCGAGGTTCATCGCCATATTGCTTGGGATAGCGAAGCCGATACCGATGTTGCCGCCACTGGAGGCCAGAATCGCGGTGTTGATACCAATCAGCTCGCCATTCAGGTTCACCAGCGCACCGCCAGAGTTACCCCGGTTGATCGCTGCATCGGTCTGGATGAAGTTTTCCAGGCCTTCAAGGTTCAACCCGCTGCGGCCCAACGCCGAAATAATGCCGGAGGTGGCCGTTTGGCCAAGACCGAAGGGGTTACCGATAGCCACGGCAAAATCGCCCACTTTCAGTGAGTCGGAGTCGGCGATTTTCACCTGCGTCAGATTTTTAGCGCCTTCAACCTGGATCAGCGCGATATCGGTTTGCTCATCATGGCCAATCAGCTTGGCATCATATTCATTGCCATCGCTGAGCTGGACGCTGATTTTATCGGCACCGTTTACCACGTGATTGTTGGTGAGAATGTAACCTTTAGCCGCATCAATGATGACACCTGAACCAAGGCCCTCAAACGGTTGCGGCTGGGATTGTCCCGGTGCCTGGCCAAAGAAGCGCTTCAACGGTTCAGGAATATCCTGTGCCTGCTGGCCGCTGTCGGTGCCTTCGACATGCACGCTAACGACCGCGGGCAGAACTTTTTCCAGCATGGGTGCCAGACTCGGCAGTGCTTGTCCCTGCACCTGTGCGGGCAGCGTCGCCATCGCGCCAGGCGTTGCCGCCAGACTCATCCCAATACTCAAGGCTAATGCGCTTAACAGTCGTGCTTGTTTTTTCATTGCTACAACGCTCTCGCTGCGAAAGAAGAAAGGGGATAGAAAGTGTGACAGTAGTTTGGCGTAAGTGTTCGGAAAACAAAAAGGGCACAGCTAAGCTGTGCCCCAAAAGGATTATTTACGCGGAGTACGGTCGCTACCACGCAGCAAACCCGATGCGCCATCAGAGTAATCACGCGGCATTTGCACCGGTGCCTGATCGTTGTCCGCTTCGGCTTCCGTTAACTGATAAGCAAACGGATTTTTTTCGCCCGGCAGATTTGGCAGCAGGTCATTCGAACCCTTCGCCATATGCTGATACAGCTGGCGGTAGTCATGTGCCATGTTGTCCAGCAATTCTGCGCTGCGCGCAAAGTGGTTGGTGAGCTCTTCGCGATAATCTGCCAGCTCAGCCTTCGATTTTTCCAGCTCGTACTGCATGCTTCGCTGCTCACGCAGCTTCTTGTTGCCAAAACGCATGACGACTGCGCCGACAATAATGCCAATCACTAAACCAATCAGCCCGTATTCCCAGGTCATAATGACTCCCGTGTAATTTCCGTTGCTTCGTAGGGCATTGCTTCTGTTTCCACTTCAATAGCAGCCACTATAACCAATAATCTTATGGAAGTGGAACTATCGGGCTGCATCGCTTACTGTAGAGCGGCCTAATTTTCGCCAACCGACCCGTGAATCGGACTTTTTCAGGGATTCTGAGAGAACCATGCAAACCTCATCTCCGCTTGCCCGCTATGAGCAGGCGCTGTCACAGGGCGAGTTCCGCCCGGATGATGTACAACGTGAAGCCATTACCCGTTTAGATGCTATCCAGCAAGGATTGATTGCCCGCAAGCCCTCGCAGGAACCTGCGGCGAAAGGGCTGTTTGGCCGCCTGTCAAAGCTGATGGGTAAAGAGAAAAGCAGCAGCGAAGCCCCGGTGCGCGGGCTGTATATGTGGGGCGGCGTGGGTCGCGGTAAAACCTGGGTAATGGATTTGTTTTTTCAGTCTATTCCTGGCGACCGCAAACTTCGTCTGCATTTTCACCGCTTTATGCTGCGCGTCCATGAAGAACTGACGCAGTTACAAGGCCATAGCGATCCGCTGCTGATCGTGGCCGACCGCTTTAAAGCGGAGACCGATATTCTCTGCTTCGACGAATTCTTCGTTTCAGACATTACGGATGCGATGCTGTTGGGTACGCTGATGCAAGCGCTGTTTGATCGCGGCATTGCGCTGGTGGCGACTTCCAATATTCCGCCTGATGATCTCTATCGCAATGGCCTGCAGCGCCCGCGTTTTCTGCCCGCCATCGAGCAGATCAAACGTCATTGTGATGTGATGAACGTCGATGCGGGTATCGACTACCGCTTGCGTACCCTCACGTCAGCCCATCTGTGGAATTTCCCGCTCAATGAGGACACGCATGCCGAAATGGAGCGCATGTTCCGCGCACTTTCAGGTAAGCCGCGTGAAGATGCCCCTGTGCTGGACATTAACCATCGTGAGATGCCAACGCTGGGCGTTAACGAAGGCGTGCTGGCGATCGATTTCCTCACGCTGTGCGGCACCGGGCGTAGCCAGCATGACTACATCGAGCTATCACGCCGCTTCCACAGCGTATTGCTGTATGATGTGCCGGTGATGATTTACAAGACGGAAGATCAGGCACGTCGCTTCCTGGCGCTGGTCGATGAATTCTACGAGCGCCACGTGAAACTGGTGGTGGCGGCCGAAACGTCATTGTTTGAAATTTATCAGGGCACGCGCCTGAAGTTTGAGTATCAACGCTGCTTGTCGCGTTTGCAGGAGATGCAAAGCGAAGAGTATTTGCGTCTGCCGCATCTGCCCTGATGACGTGGGCAAAAATCGCAGGATTTCGATGCAAAAAGGTTCGATCTTTGAGTTCGACTTCTCTATAATCTTGCGACCCCACGTTACAGCATCGGTTTTCTTTCCCAAGAACTCGATGTGATCCGGTAACTCACTTGAAGGGGTGGCTTGCTGGGCAAAATGGTCGTGTGAGCCTCAATCGTTTACTTAGCGTTTGGGATTTCACCAACGTGTAACTTTTTATTTGGGTAAGCTTTTCAATGAAAACTTTTACAGCTAAACCAGAAACCGTACAGCGTGACTGGTATGTTGTTGACGCAACGGGCAAAACCTTGGGTCGCCTGGCGACTGAACTGGCGCGCCGTCTGCGTGGTAAGCACAAAGCGGAATACACTCCGCACGTTGATACCGGTGATTACATCATCGTTCTGAACGCTGAGAAAGTTGCTGTAACCGGCAACAAGCGTACTGACAAGATTTACTATCACCACACTGGCCACATCGGTGGTATCAAGCAAGCGACCTTTGCAGAGATGATCGAGCGCCGTCCTGAGCGTGTGATTGAAATCGCGGTTAAAGGCATGCTGCCGAAAGGCCCACTGGGTCGTGCTATGTACCGTAAACTGAAAGTTTACGCAGGCAACGAGCACACTCACGCGGCGCAGCAACCGCAAGTTCTTGACATTTAATCGGGATTATAGGCAATGGCTGAAACTCAAAACTACGGCACTGGTCGCCGCAAAAGCTCTGCCGCTCGCGTCTTCATCAAGCCGGGTAGCGGTAACATCGTAATTAACCAGCGCTCACTGGAGCAATACTTCGGTCGCGAGACTGCACGCATGGTCGTGCGTCAGCCGCTGGAGCTGGTTGATATGGTTGGTAAATTTGACCTGTACATCACTGTTAAAGGTGGTGGTATTTCTGGTCAGGCTGGTGCGATCCGTCACGGTATCACACGCGCTCTGATGGAATACGACGAGTCTCTGCGTCCTGAACTGCGTAAAGCGGGCTTCGTTACCCGTGACGCACGTGAAGTTGAACGTAAGAAAGTCGGCCTGCGTAAAGCACGTCGTCGTCCGCAGTTCTCTAAGCGTTAATTGTTGCTGCTTCGGCAGACACAATTTGCTCAAAAAACCCGCTTCGGCGGGTTTTTTATTGCCGCCATTCACGATTTTTCACGCTAAAAACGCGAGCTTTACCCGCATTTTGCCCGCAAATCATTATCCCTGCCCCACAAGCTGCTTAAAATCTGGTAAACTCACTGACACTTTGCGCCCGCAAGCCGGAGCGTTGTGCGCGTTATTTCTGTCGGGACGACGGAAAAGCGCCACTGACGTTGGCTGTGTGCGAATCTGATGAGCAGGTGAGTCGCCGCGTGGTTGGCTATTCGCAGTATCTTTTTGTGAACAAACTTGGAGGTTTTCATGGCTGTCGCTGCCAACAAACGTTCGGTAATGACGCTGTTTTCTGGTCCGACTGACATTTTTAGCCATCAAGTACGTATTGTACTGGCTGAAAAGGGCGTCAGCGTGGAGATCGAGCAGGTTGAAACGGATAACCTGCCGCAGGATCTGATTGACCTCAACCCGTATCGCACTGTACCAACGCTGGTCGACCGTGAACTGACGTTGTATGAATCACGCATCATCATGGAATACCTGGATGAGCGTTTCCCGCATCCACCGCTGATGCCTGTTTATCCGGTTGCCCGTGGTGAAAGCCGCCTGATGATGCACCGCATCGAGCAGGACTGGTACACGCTGATGCGTGCTATCGAAACCGGTAACAATGCTGAAGCCGATGCTGCACGCAAACAACTGCGTGAAGAGCTGCTGGCGATTGCCCCGCTGTTCTCTCGCACGCCGTTCTTCATGAGCGAAGAGTTCAGCCTGGTTGATTGCTACCTGGCACCGCTGCTGTGGCGCCTGCCGCAAATGGGCGTTGAACTGGTTGGTGCCGGTTCTAAAGAGCTGAAAGGCTACATGACGCGCGTATTTGAACGTGACTCTTTCCTCGCTTCATTAACGGAAGCGGAACGTGAAATGCGCCTGCAAGCCCGGGGCTAATGTATGGAAATGTCGCAACTAACGGCTCGTCGTCCGTATCTGCTGCGTGCGTTTTATGACTGGCTGCTCGACAACCAGTTAACGCCGCATCTGGTGGTCGACATCAATCTGCCTGGTGTGCAGGTGCCGCTGGAGTATGCGCGTGATGGCCAGATCGTTCTGAACATTGCGCCGCGCGCTGTCGGTAACCTCGACCTCGCCAATGACGAAGTGCGTTTCAATGCGCGCTTCGGCGGCGTGCCGCGCCAGGTTTCTGTGCCAATGGCCGCTGTGCTGGCCATCTACGCACGTGAAAACGGTGCAGGTACCATGTTCGAACCGGAACCGGCTTACGAGCTGGAAACCAACGAACAGGAAGGCCAGGAAGAGACGATGATGTCAGTGATTGATGGCGATCGTCCCGACGATGCGGCTGATAACGATCACTCACCGGATGATGAACCGCCACCGCGTGGTGGGCGCCCTTCATTACGCGTGGTGAAGTAAATCGCATGAAATAAAAAACGGGCCAATTGGCCCGTTTTTTTATGGATGCACTTCTCAATAACGGCGCGATTGATCGCGCATCTGAACCGCTGTTACATGGCGCGATTCAGCGTGCTGCGACAGCAGAGGTTAAAAAGGAAGCTCATCAGCTTCCTTTTTATGGGTCTTAGTAGACGTCACGCAGATAGCGTTTATCTTTCTTCAACTGGTCAATATAAGCCGCTGCACGTTCGCTGGAGAGGCCACCAAACTGGCGCACCACTTCATACAGCGCTGCATCCACGTCTTTCGCCATGCGCGAAGCATCGCCACAAACATAGAAGTACGCGCCATCCTGCAGCCAGGCATACAGCTCAGCGCCTTTTTCCAGCATACGGTTCTGCACGTAGATCTTCTCTTCCTGATCGCGTGAAAACGCCAGGTCGAGATGTGTTAACAGACCGCTTTGCTGCCAGCCGTTAAGCTCATCTTCATAGATGTAGTCGTGTTCCTGATGCTGATCGCCGAAGAATAACCAGTTCTTGCCGTCGGCGCCGGTTGACTGACGTTCCTGCAGGAAGGCACGGAATGGTGCAATACCGGTGCCAGGGCCAACCATGATCAGCGGAGCATTGCCGTTAGCCGGCACGCGGAACGCTTTGTTTGGCGAAATAAAGATCGCTGGCTTCTCGCCACGGCGCACGCGCTCGGCCAGATAGGTAGAGCAGACGCCTTTACGCTCACGGCCACCGCTGTGATAGCGCACGGAAGCAATCGTCAGGTGCACCTGATTCGGATGGGTTTTGGAGCTGGAAGAGATGGAGTACGCACGGTGTTGCAACGGACGCAGCATCGCCACGAACTCTGGCACAGACAGGGTGCGCTTCAGCTCAAGCTGCAGCAGGTCCAGCGTGTCTTTGCCCCACAGCCAGTTAGCCAGGGTGTCTTTATCGTCGTGCTGTAATACGTGCAGCAGTTCCTGGTTGGCAGTGTGCTGACCCACCCACTCAATCAGCTTGCGCGATGGTTCGGAGATCTCGAACTGGTAGGTCAGCAGGTCGCCGAGGTTACGATCAAAGCCTGGCACCGGGGTTTCATAGTCCGCTTTCAGCTCGCTCAGCAACAGGCTAACCAGCTCAGCATCGTTCACTGGGATGACGCCCAACGCGTCACCGGCTTCATATTTCAGGCCACTGTCAGTGAGATCGAATTCAAAGTGGCGAATATCTTTCGCCGATGATTCGCCAGACAGACGCTTGTTCGTCGCCAGCGCTGCAGCATAAGGGTTTTGCTTGTTGCTACCTGGAATCACCGGCGCTTCTGGCGCGCTCTCTAACACCGTGCCGCTGCTGCCGGCACTGGCGGCAAACTGTGGCATTGCGTCGCCAATCCATGCGCTGGAAGGCTCCTCGAAGTCGATATCGCAATCGATACGGTCAAAGACGCGCTTAGCACCCAGCTGTTCCAGACGCATATCGAAGAATTTACCGGCCTGACAGAAGCCATCGTAGCCGGTATCGCCGATCGCCAGGATAGCAAAGTGCATCTGCTCCAGACGCGGCGCGGTGCTGGCTGAGAGTGCTTGCCAGAACAGCTGGGCATTGTCCGGCATCTCGCCTTCACCGTAGGTGGAGGTGACAATCAGCACATGACGCATGGTGGCGAACACGTCCAGGTCTACTTCGCCCAATGCCTGAACCACCGGCACCAGACCTTTGGCACGCGCGGCTTTAGCGGCAGTTTGCGCCAGCGCTTCTGCGTTGCCGGTCTGTGAACCGAACAGAATGTGCAACTGCGTGTTGGTGGCGCCACCGGCCGCAGGTGCCGTCTGCTTATCTTCTAATACCAACAGACGCGAATGGAGACCGGCGAGAAAACCCGCCAGCCAGTATTTCTGTTCGCCGTTAAACGGCGCATCTTCAGGAATGTAAGGAATCTTCATGGATATCTGTACTCAAACCCGTCTCGTGATGTTCAGTCAATATACACACATTCATTGGTGCTGCTATCAGGAAAGTTTCCCGACAGCAGCGGCGATTTCTGGCAGCGCGGCGCGTGCAAACAGCTCTTCGAAATCAGGCAGATGGCCAAGCACCTCACGGTTGCGGGCATCCTGATAAATGATCCAGCCATAGGTCGCCAGGCTGTCCATGGAGCGAATGTTGCGTTGCGTTAATGCTGCTTTGTAATCGGACATACGTTTTGCTGCAATCAGGCTAGCCAGTTCGTCATCGCTGTAGCTTTCAATCGCTGAGCGTGCATGGCGTTGCAGTTTGCTCACCAGCGCGAAGTCTTCCGTCATCAGCAAATTGCGTACCGCTTTCTCAACCGCAGGGTCTTCAACGGCAGTACCTTTTGGCAGTTTGCCAAGCGCCAGTTGCTGCGCGAAGCTCAATACGGTGTAGTTGTTGAGCAGCACGAACATTTCCGCTGTATCCGTCGCACCGTAAGCCGGTACGGCGCCATCCGCAATGGTTTTGCCGGTGCGCCATGCTGCCTTGAATTTGGCAACCTGATGCGCAGCCAGTGAGGTTGACAGCTCTTCCAGCAAATCCTTACGTGATTTCGCTTTCAGGATCTCGCCACCGTCTTGGTACAGCAGCAGCGAGCGCGGCATTACGTAGACAAAGTGGTGGCACTCGGTTTCCCAATTCTCCAGCAGCCAGGCTGCGCGCGGCGAGTGGGTGGCTTCCAGGTGCCAGTTCAGCATGGTCAGCACTGCTTGCTTGTGAACCTGCGCCAATTCATCTTCGTCAGCGATTGAACCGAACAGCACGGAATCACCCGCTGCGTGTCCTGCCAGTGCACCGTACGGGTCATACTGGTAAGCGAAACCACCGCTCATGCCGTTGCCGAAACCTTTACCAAAGGTGCCGAGGTTGAGAATCGCACCGTTAGTCATGTATTCGCAGCAGAAATCACCGACGCCTTCGACTACCGCAGTAGCGCCAGAGTTACGAACCGCGAAACGGTCGCCCGCCTGGCCTTGTACGAACAAACGGCCACCGGTCGCACCAAACAGCGCGAAGTTACCGATCAGCACGTTGCCGTCGCTGTCTTGTGCGCCGCCGCCCGGTGACATCACCACCAGTTCGCCACCGCATTGACCTTTGCCCACGCCATCGTTACAGGTGCCGTAGTGCTTCATCTGCATACCATCGTTGCAGAAGGCACCGAATGACTGACCGGCAGAACCGCTGGTGTGGATATTCACAGTGCGCGGTGCCAGGTAATGACGGCCGCGATCGTCTTTGAACACCGCTGGCAGTGCAGCACGTTGTTCAGCTGACAGTTCGTGGTTGAGCATGCGCTCGATGTCGATGGCCAACTGGCCGCCCACGCTCTTGTTACGGTTGTTCAGGGTAATGCCTGCGCCGAGTGCGATATCGCGGCTCGCCTGGTCGATCAGCTGCGTTTTCAGCTCTTCAACCCAGCCATCATCCAGCTCAAAATCTTTTTCCAGATAGACCGGCTTCGCGATTTTCTGCTCTGGCACCACGGTCAACATCGCACGCAGATCCAGCTTGCCGACTTCCAGTGGGTGATCCATCAGGTGCAGCAGGTCAGAGCGGCCACGGGCTTCGCGCAGTGAACGCAGGCCAAGGCGTGCGAGGAATTCACGCACTTCTTGCGCCACGTTAACGAAGTACTGCGCCAGCTGGCGCGGATCGCCATCAAAGGCTTCGGCGTTAGTGGTTAAACCGGCCGGGCATTTAACGTTACAGTTTTTCGCCATCACGCATTTCAGCATCATCAGCGCGGTGGTGCCGAACTCGAAGCTGTCGCCGCCGAGCAGGGCAGATTTGATCACATCACTACCAGTTTGTTGTGCACCGGAGCAGCGCAGCTGCACCTTGTCACGCAGGCCATTAGCACACAGCGCCTGATGTACTTCGGCGATGCCAATCTCGGCAACACGACCAGTGTATTTCAAGCTGGTGACGGAAGCCGCACCAGTACCACCGGTGTTACCTGCCACGTTAATCACGTCGGCACCGGCTTTCGCCACGCCAACCGCGATGGTGCCGATGCCTTCTGAAGACACCAGTTTCACGATGACGCGGACACGTGCGGCTTTACAGTCGTGGATCAGCTGTGCCAAATCCTCGATAGAGTAGGTATCGTGGTGCGGTGGAGGTGAAACCAACTCAACACCTGGTGTACCGCCACGTGCTGCGGCGATCTCCACGGTCACTTTCGGTGCAGGCAGCTGTCCGCCTTCACCTGGCTTCGCGCCTTGACCAATTTTGATCTCCAGCTCTTCCAGCATCGGGTCGGCCAGATAAGCCGCCCATACGCCGAAACGACCGGATGCCAACTGCTTGATGCGTGAAGCGCGGATGGTGCCGTGACGCGAATAGTGCTCGCCACCTTCACCACAGTTACTCATGCCGCCGACCATGTTAGTGCCGTGCGCCACGGCTTCGTGCGCAGGCGCAACCAGCGCTCCGTGGCTCATCGCACCGGAGGCGAAAGTGCGGGTAATTTCGTGTGCCGGCTGGATCTCTTCCAGTGGCAGCGAAGGCAACGCGGTAAAGATCAGTGACAGGTAATCTGCCGCTTTACCGTAAGCGGTGATGTGCAATACACCATCGGCCACGCTGCTGCTTTCGATCTCGTCGCTAAAGCGGGTTTTCAGTGCACGTGCCAGCGCTTCCAGACGTTCATCTTCTGGCTTCAGGCCCGCGATGGAATCAATCAGGCGCAGCTCGAACTGGTTCAGGCTGCCTTCCACGGCTTCACACTTCAATCCACGGGTGGCAAAACCGTTGTTGACCAGTGAGTAACGGCCGAGTTTGCGACCAAACTCCGCTTCGCTGTCAACGTGGGTCAAATCACACGGCAGCGCGAGGATGTCACGCAGCGCCGCTGGGCGACGTTTACGCTCGGCGTGCATCAGGCTGGAGAATTGACGGTAATCCGGCGTGATCGCCAGTGAGTCAATGATCTCGTTCGGGATGCGTTCGAAGCTGCTGTCTTTGAATGCGTCAGCTTTAATGCTGAAGGCATTGTCCAGTTTGGCCAGCGTCATCAGACGGATGAAGTTGTCCTCTTCGCGTGCTTTGTCCGCGAAGCGAATCGGCTGTTCCGTCATATCAATAAAGGTACGCACGGCGATGGTGCCGTAAGAGTGACCTGCACCTTCCGCACGCTCTTTGAACAGACCCAGCAGTGGCACTTCGGCCTCGCCCTGAATTTTCAGTGCGCTCTGGTGCCAGTCAACCGCCATCTGGGCGATAGCCGGGAAGCCCGCGCCACCGACCGGTGTTTTAATATTCGGGAAGTACTTCTTCAGAACCGGATCGTCGGTATTCAGGAAGTTAGGTTCAAAGAATTCACCACAGCTGTAGCTCTCAACGGTACAGAGACCCACTTTACCCATGGTCTTCATCAAGGCTTTTTCGGCTGCTTTGGCATAGCGTTTGAAGGCTTTGTTACCTTCTTCACCTTCGCCATATTTCTCTTCCGCGCGCATCTGTACGCCCAGCGGGTAAACCGCAGACGCACCAAAGCCCAAGGTTGCAGCGATGTGGTGTGAAGAGATGCTCTGGCCGCTTTCTACCACCAGAGAAACATCCAGACGCAGACCTTCCTGCACCAAACGCTGGTTGATGGCAGAGACCATCAACAGCATAGGAATCGCCGCGTGAGTTGTAGAGATGTGGCGGTCGGTGATCACCGCAATGCCGCCCTGCTGGCGTGCGAAATCCACGACCTGCTGTGCCAGATTATCAATGGCGTTTTCCAGCGCTTTGGCGTTGGCGGCGCGGCTGACGATATCTTTGCCGATGACCGGCTCATACAACATCTCGAAACGCGCATAAGGTGCGACGGTTTGCTCGCGCAGACGCAGCATATCGAGGTGTGTCAGGATCGGCGTGGGCACGATAACCTGCTGACCTTTACTGCGGCCCAAGTGGGGCTTCGCACCCAGTGCCACGCGCAACGTCATGCCGTCCGCTTCACGGATGGAATCCAGCGGCGGGTTGGTGACCTGAGCAAAGCGTTGTGAGAAGTAGTGCGCCATGCCGCCTTCGTGGTCGGACAGGCCATTGATGGCGTTGCCGTAACCCATCGCCGAGATCTTCTCAGCGCCGGTTTGCAGCATCGGGTCCATCATGAATTTGAAGCTTTCCTGGTTGTAGTAGTACGCCACAAAACGCTGATAGGTTTTGAGGTCACCACGATAGCGCAGCGGTGAACCCAGCTGCTCTGCCTGAATCTCCGGCAGATCGTGCAAGTCCACGCGAGCCGCGCTCAGCAGTGAAAGGTAATCTTTCTCTGCTGCCAGTTTTTCCAGCGCTTCCACCGTGGTGTAAGAGCGTTTTTCTTTGTGATCGTAATAGAGCATGCCGCCCGCTTCGATACGGCCACGACGCAGTACGCTTTCCGGTGGGAAGGCAATCTGACCCGCTTCGGACATCGCACCGATGTACTCGGCGGTTTCGACAGAACGCAATGGGCGCAGGCCCAGGCGGTCAAGGCGTGCCCCGATCACTTCGCCATTACCGAAGATCAACGCTGCCGGGCCATCGTTCTTCTCTTCATACAGAGAGAAGTACTCCAGCATCGCGCGCACTTCATTTGACAGTGAGGTGTCGTTTTCCCACGCTGGCGGCATCATTGAGACGACGGCGTTGATCAGGTCGAGGTTATCTTCCATCAAACGGCTATGAATGCTTTGGTCCAGACGCGAACTGTCGGACTGGCCTTTCGGACGCACGATTTTCTTACCGCGCGCCAGCATCAATGCCGCTTCTGCGATGCGGTTTTTACGGTCGGTGTTCAGCTCACCATTGTGAGCCATCAGGCGGAACGGCTGTGCCATGGTGGTGTGTGGATCGGTGTTGGTGGAGAAGCGGGTATGGAAGAACAGCCCGCGCACCTGATGGTCAACATCGGTCAAATCTTTGAAGTACGGAATCACTTCATTTGAGTTCAGGCGTGCTTTGAATACCTGAGTACGGGAAGAGAGCGACAGCGGATAGAGACCGCCGAATTCGCTTTCTGTAAAGGCACGCGCTTCGATATCCAGCAGCGCACGATAGATGTGACGCTCGAATTCGATCTGTTCAGTGACTTCCTGTGGCGCCGCAAAAATCCACTGCACAATCGGCAGCTGGAATGGCAGGGCGGCTGGACGTGTCACGCTGCCGTCCAGTGGCATATCGCGTTTCATCAGCACAGGGAAGTTATGGGCGGCCAGAGTTTCTTCGACCAGACGCTCTGCGTTAGCACGCAGCTCGGCATCTTTTGGCACAAAGAAGTTACCCACGCCAAAGCGGCCGGCTTCCAGTGGCTGGCCTGTCACTTTGCGGAAGAAGTTCAGAGAAAGGTCGACGTTGACACCTGCGCCATCGCCCACGCCCTCAGCAGACATACCGCCACGGTGCGGTACTGTGCACAGTGCGCTGTGCGCCATCTGCAGGATCTCATGGGTCTGCTCGCCGTCCTTACGGGTAATAAACCCAACACCACAGCTATCACTACCGGCTGAGGGATCATACAAACCATAGGGATGAGGTTTTTGAGTGGACATTGAGGGTCTCCTTAAACTGCTTTTGACATTACCTGCATTATTTCAAGCACAGAGCACTGCTGCGTGCTGTATCAAATTCGTTTTCGCCGCTTAAACGCGGACGTCGCAATACCGAGCAAAGGCTCTCAAGAGAGTATGGTCTCGTCCTTGATGAGCTGCTCTTACTTCCGGTCTCTTACGGGAGATAACTTGCATCCAGAGGGAGTTTCTTGCTGCATAGATATGCCGAGACACAGTCCCGACTGGAAAGCATCCAGCGGAATTCCAACTTATCGGGAAAGCGAACTCAGGTCAAATAGCCAGCTTTGTTGCGGGTAATCGGCTGTTTTGCCAATTAACTTTATGATTATGAACAATTTATTACGTAAATAACTGTCAATCTGACGATTCTGATTCCCCTATGAAGTGTGAGCCGTCTCACTGTGAGGTACGCCTCAGATATCTAAACAATGCTGAATAACTGCATTCAATCAGCATAAAATTCTGTTGGGGCGGTTTCACGCACAGCATGTATCTGTTTTTCTTATGGCGTCATATTTGAATCAAAATAGGGCTGTCATTAGTAAAATTAATCAGGCTGATTGTGAGTAAAATGGCGCTAAAGTTGAATGAATATGCAATAACAAGGCCCAGCCATCAGATGAAATGGCTGCCGGAGGGAGGAATAGCACGGGATGTTACAAAAGGGTCGCAAAAGCGCGGCCCTCCAGATTATTCAGTTGGCAGATTTAGTCAAGCGCTTTACGCATAACGACGCGAACATCGGCGAAAAGGCGCTGCGATGCACCATAATGAGGCAAAATCAGCAGGCAATGACACGCTGAGTCGGCGCAGTGCCGCGATAATTACGCTATCATGAGCCAGATTTCGTTCAGGGAGCTCGTGATGAAACAGATTCGTCTTTTAGCGCAGTACTACGTTGATTTGATGGTCAAGCTGGGGCTGGTGCGTTTCTCGCTGCTATTAGCCTCAGCACTGGTGGTGCTGGCGATGGTGGTGCAAATGGCTGTCACCATGGTACTGCGTGGCCATGTTGAGAGTATCGATGTGGTGCGTTCGGTGTTCTTCGGCCTGTTGATCACGCCCTGGGCCGTCTATTTTCTCTCGGTGGTGGTTGATCAGTTGGAAGAGTCTCGCCAGCGCCTGACGAAGCTGGTCGATAAGCTGGAAGAGATGCGCACGCGCGATCTTGAACTCAATCAGCAAATGAAAGAGACCATCGCTCAGCTGAATCAGGAAATTAACGATCGTATCAAAGCGGAGCAGGCCCGCGAGCAGGTGATGGATAAACTGCGCGAAGAGATGGCGCGCCGTGAACAGGCGCAAATCGAGCTGGAACAGCAATCCTCTTTCCTACGCTCCTTCCTCGATGCCTCACCGGATTTGGTGTTCTATCGCAACATCGACAAGCAGTTCTCGGGCTGTAACCGCGCGATGGAGCTGCTAACGGGCATGAGCGAGAAGCAACTGATTGGCCTGACGCCGCGCGACATTTATGATGAAGATGCCGCCTCCAAGGTGCTGGAGACGGATGAAAAGGTATTCCGCCATAACGTCTCCCTGACGTACGAACAGTGGCTGCAATATCCTGATGGGCGCAAAGCCTGCTTCGAAATCCGCAAAGTGCCGTATTACGATCGCGTTGGTAAACGCAGTGGCCTGATGGGCTTTGGTCGCGATATTACTGAGCGTAAGCGTTATCAGGACGCGCTGGAGAATGCCAGCCGTGAGAAGACCACCTTTATTTCAACCATCAGCCATGAACTGCGTACGCCACTGAATGGCATTGTCGGCTTGAGCCGCATTCTGCTGGACACCGATCTCAATCAGGAACAACTGAAGTACCTGAAAACCATCCATGTCTCGGCCATCACGCTTGGCAACATCTTTAATGACGTGATTGAAGTGGACAAAATCGAGCGCCGCAAAGTGCAGCTGGATAATCAGCCGCTCGATTTCACCGGCTTCCTTGCCGATCTGGAAAACCTCTCCGGTTTACTGGCGCAGCCGAAAGGACTGAAGTTCGTGATGGCACCGGAGCTACCGCTGCCGCACATCATCTCTGCTGACGGCACGCGCCTGCGTCAAATTTTGTGGAACCTGATCGGTAACGCGGTGAAATTCACCCAGCAGGGTGAAATTGTGGTGCGCGTCGCCTATCACCAGGACGAAACGCTGCGCTTTGAAGTGCAGGA
The DNA here is from genome assembly GCF_051336905.1 of Pantoea sp. C8B4. Classification (NCBI taxonomy): domain Bacteria; kingdom Pseudomonadati; phylum Pseudomonadota; class Gammaproteobacteria; order Enterobacterales; family Erwiniaceae; genus Pantoea; species Pantoea sp. C8B4. The sequence continues at coordinate 140,421 of NZ_JBGMNK010000003.1, read as the reverse complement.
TTCTGGCATGGGAATTCCGCAGGAAGAGCAGGACAAGATCTTCGCCATGTATTACCAGGTAAAAGATCAGCACGGCGGAAAACCCGCCACCGGTACCGGCATTGGTTTGGCGGTTTCTCGTCGTCTGGCACAGGCGATGGGCGGCGATATTAGCGTGAGTAGTGCGCCGGGGCAGGGCTCATGCTTTGTGGTCGAGATAAATGCACCTCGTGTGGCCGATGAGGTGGAAGACGAAGATCTCGACGACAGCATGCCACTGCCGGCGCTGCACGTATTACTGGTTGAAGATATTGAACTGAACGTCATTGTGGCGCGCTCAGTACTGGAGAAACTGGGATGCAGTGTGGAAGTGGCGATGACCGGCACTGAAGCGCTGGCGATGTTTGATCCGCAGGAATTTGATCTGGTGTTGCTGGATATTCAGCTGCCGGATATGACCGGGCTGGATGTGTCGCGCGCCATTCACCAACGCCATGCTGGCGTGGCGCTGCCGCCGCTGGTGGCACTGACCGCCAACGTGTTGAAGGATAAAAAAGAGTATCTCGACGCCGGTATGGATGATGTGCTGAGTAAACCGCTGGCGGTGCCGGCCTTAACGGCGATGATTAAAAAGTTCTGGGATTACCAGGGCGAACCGGAAGAAGAGATTCAGGCCTCCTCAGACGTACACTCGCGCATGCTGCTCGATGTGGAGATGCTGGAACAGTATATCGAATTGGTCGGCCCAGGATTGATTACACAAAGCCTGACGATGTTTGAACAGATGATGCCGGGGTATCTCGACGTGCTGGATTCCAACATGATGGCGCGCGATCAAAAAGGGATTGCGGAAGAAGGGCATAAAATCAAGGGTGCTGCGGGCTCAGTAGGACTGTTGCATCTGCAGAAACTGGCGAAACAGATACAGTCACCGGAACTGCCAGCATGGTGGGACAACGTGCAGGAGTGGATCGACGAATTAAAACATGAGTGGCTGCATGACGTTAACGTATTACGCGAGTGGGTAGCTGAAAGGGAAAAATCTTCGGACGCCAGAAAAAAATGACCCCAGTCGAAACTGGGGTGCGCGAATACTGCGCCAACACCAGGGAAATGGGTACTGCTGCTATCGTTAGAAGTCGAATGGATCAGCAACAGTATGGTATTGGTTAACGCTTCGAAATCACCTTAACAAATTCGCCAACGCTTGTGACAAGATTCATTAAATTGTGTGAAGTTGAGCAGCGATTAAATACAGAAAACATTAATTTGCTGACACAGTCAAGCAAGGAATTAATTTCTTTGCCGTATTGCACTATTTTTGACCAATTGTTCTGCTTTTTGCCTGAATTTCCTTCAGCCGGAAGCAGGAAAAGCCTGACAGCTGCGCCGAAATTCCTAATCAGCCGAAAAATCAGAGTTAAGTGAGCTTAACATGCTGATATTAGGTAACAAATAAGGTGGTTTTGGTGGGTTATCCAAAACGTTTTGGAAACCCTCTGCAGAAAGTTCCAGTTTAAGGTTTTGCGGTGAAATGTAAACCAAACGGAAGGCTAAATCCTTTACCAGCGTCAGGGCTAATCATGGTGATGTTGACGCGATTTAAGCCACGTTTATTGAAACGGCTGCGCGCATCAGTGCGCTTATTCCAACGCTTTGAAAGTTTATTGTTAAGTATTGTGAAAGTTTAAACGTGATCTTTATCACTTTGTATGAAGTATCCGATTGTAAGGGTTTTGCTGGGTTTTTCACCATGGAACCGATTCCCTCATGATGGAAGTGCTTGATGTGATTGGCTCTAATAGAGGAACGATGATGACGCAGGTAATAACTTCATCTCTAACTTTCACGCGATAAGCGGTAAAGTTTTGCCCAGGATTACAGGTAATCAACATTGTGACCGGGGTGATTGATTAATGCAGGGAACAGGTAAGAGAAAATTGCATGAGTAAGAGTAAAGGGAAAATTGGGCAACGCCTTAAAGTGCTGATTGCTAAAGTGCTGCTGGCGTGGTTGGGAATTTGGCTGGCCGGCATCGTGATCTTTGCCTTTTTACCAGTGCCGTTTTCTGCGGTGATGGTGGAGCGTCAACTGGGCGCCTGGTTCAGTGGCCGGTTCGGCTATGTGGCGCACTCCGATTGGGTCAGCATGGATGAGATTTCTCCGTGGATGGCGCTGGCCGTGATCGCTTCTGAAGATCAAAAATTTCCGGAGCACTGGGGCTTTGATGTTGATGCGATACAAAAAGTGCTGGATAACGATGGCTCAGAACAGATGCGTGGTGCCTCAACGCTGTCGCAGCAGACCGCAAAAAACCTGTTCTTATGGGATGGCCGCAGCTGGGTGCGAAAAGGGTTCGAAGCCGGTTTAACCGTTGGACTCGAAACGGTGTGGACCAAACGCCGCATTCTGACGGTATATTTGAACATTGCGGAGTTTGGCAACGGCGTGTTTGGTGTGGAAGAGGCTTCACAGCGCTACTTCCACAAACCAGCCAGTCGTCTGACGATTTCTGAAGCTGCGCTGCTGGCGGCGGTACTACCAAACCCGATTCGCTTCCGCGCTGATGCACCTTCCGGGTATATACGAATGCGCCAGCAGTGGATAATGCGCCAAATGCGTCAGTTAGGTGGGGAAGGTTTCCTCGCTCGCTACAAATTGCATTAACGACAATTAGTCTTCGTCAAACCCGGCTTCAAACAGCTCAATCACCGCAGCCAGCGCCTCTACTTCCTGCGGGCCGCTGGCTTCAATCTCGATATGGCCGCCTTTCGCGGAGTCGAGCATCAACAGCGCAATCACGCTGCTGGCTTCGGCTTCCGTACCGGCTTCGTTGCGCAGTAGTACCTCTGCGTCAAAACTCTGCACCAACTCGAACAGTTTCATTGCCGGGCGCGCATGCATGCCCAGTTTATTGCGAATCTCAACGACTTGCTTCACGGTCATGATTTACGTTTTTCCAGAGTGCGATGACGAGACTGCACATTTTTGCCGCGTGAACGGAAGTAATCTGCCAGCTGTTCGGCGATGTAAACCGAACGGTGTTTACCACCGGTACAGCCAATCGCGACCGTCAGATAGCTGCGGTTGTTGGTTTCCAGCATCGGCAACCACAGCTCCAGATAGCTGCGCGTCTGGTAAATGAAGTTATGCACTTCAGTGTGGCGGTCGAGGAAAGCCGCAACCGGACGATCAAGCCCGGTCATCGGACGCAGCTTGGGATCCCAGTGCGGGTTTGGCAGGAAACGCACATCGAAGACGTAATCGGCATCAATTGGGATGCCGTGTTTGAAACCGAAGGACTCAAACACCATGGTCAGCTCACGCTCACGTTTGCCTGACAGGCGCGTACGCAGCATTTCAGCCAACTCATGGACCGACATTTCGGAAGTATCGATGATCAGGTCTGCCCGCGAACGCAAAGGCTCAAGCAGGTCACTCTCTTCATCAATCGCGCTTTCCAGTGACAGGTTTTTACTGGAGAGCGGATGGATGCGGCGAGTATCACTGTAACGCCGTATCAGCGTGTTGCGATCGGCGTCCAGGAACAGTAACTGTGGTGAAAACGAATCCGGCAGATTGTTGAGCGCTGTTTCAAACACCTCCGGCGATTCAGGCATGTTGCGCACATCAATGCTGACGGCCGCCGAAATATTGCGCTCTGTTAAGGTGTTCGCTAATTCCGGTAGCAGCACCACGGGCAGATTATCGACACAGTAAAATCCCATGTCTTCCAGGGCACGCAGTGCGACCGATTTTCCTGAGCCTGACCGACCGCTAACGATCATCAGCACCATCACATTTCTCCCGTTTTAAACCGACGAATAGGCCGGTAAATGTGTCTGTCGCTTAAGAGTGTTCTTCCTGAGCTTCTGTGATAATGGCATAGAGTTCTTCATCACTCTGTGCCGCACGCAAACGGCGGCAGACGGTTTTGTCCGCCAGACGTTTAGCGACCAGCGACAGCGTATGCAAATGGGTTTTGCACTGGTCTGCAGGCACCAGCAGAGCAAACAGCAGGTCAACCGGCTGATTGTCCACGGCGTCAAAGGCGATCGGTTGGTCGAGGCTGATAAACACGCCAACGGCGCGCAGCGTATCCTCCTCCAGCTTACCATGCGGAATGGCGATACCGTTGCCAATGCCCGTACTGCCCATACGTTCGCGGGTCAGAATGGCTTCAAATAGTGTCTGGTGCGGCAGATTGAGCTGCTTTGCTGCCAACTCGCTGATAATTTCCAGCGCGCGTTTTTTACTCTGGCAGTGTACGCCGCTACGGGTACAGTCCAGTGAGAGGACCGAGCTCAATTCCAGTGTCAGATCGTTGTTCATCATCGTTTCACTTGCGAGTTCACATAGCCGCAAGGTTAACGCCATTCATAGCACAATGGCGAGTCTCCCGTTGGCGCTTGCGCAGATGACAAAACGGGGCGGTTAACCCGCCCCATTTGCGCTCTGAGTGCCGAATCGGTCAGCACTCTGCAAGCATGAAGGTTAGTGTTTTTTCAGTTTGTCTTTGTGTTTGGTCAGCTGACGGGAAAGCTTGTCGATTAACCCGTCGATGGCCGCATACATGTCTTCCGCTTCCCCTGTGGCGTGCAGCTCTCCGCCGTTGACGTGCAGTGTTGCTTCCGCAATCTGCGTCACCTTCTCCACTTTCAGAACAATATAAACCTGATTGATACGATCAAAGTAGTGTTCCAGTTTGGCAAATTTGCTATTTACAAATTCGCGCAGCGGTTCAGTGATTTCAACATTCAGTCCGGTCAGGTTTAGCTGCATAGGTCTTCCTTCTTCGTTCGGTCAAACCAACTGCTTGCGCTGGTTTGATGGCGGTATAGATAAAGACTCGCGATATTTAGCAACCGTACGTCGCGCCACCATGATGCCCTGATCGGATAACATGGAGGTGAGTTTGCTGTCGCTCAAGGGTTTTGCGGGGTTTTCCGCGGAGATCAATTTCTTCACCAGTGCACGGATCGCCGTGGAAGAGGCTTCGCCACCGCCTTCGGTATTCACATGGCTGGAGAAAAAATATTTTAATTCAAAGATGCCACGCGGGCTGTGCAAGTACTTTTGCGTGGTCACACGGGAAATGGTGGATTCATGCATATCCACGGCCTGGGCGATATCAGCCAGCACCATCGGCCGCATGTATTCCTCGCCCTGTTCAAAGAACGCCTGCTGCTGCTCGACAATACAACGCGTCACTTTGAGCAGTGTGTCGTTGCGGCTTTCGAGGCTTTTAATCAGCCATTTGGCTTCCTGCAAATTACTGCGAATGAATTGGCTGTCGCTGTCGTTACGCGCGGAGCCGCCCATCGCGGCGTAATGTTGATTGATCTTCAGGCGCGGCAAACTGTCTGAATTCAGTTCAACGGTCCAGCGCTTACTGGTTTTACGCACCAGTACATCAGGAATCACATACTCGGGTTCGCTGGTGTTGATCGATTGGCCGGGACGGGGATCGAGTGACTGAATCAGCAGCATCGCGTCTTTCAGCACCTCTTCCTTGAGGCGTGTGACACGCATCAGGCTGCGAAAATCGTGGTTGGCTAGCAGATCCAGATGTTCACTGACGATCAACCGCGCTTCTGCCAGCATTGGCGCATCGGCCGCGTATTGTGAAAGTTGCACCAGCAAGCAGTCACGTAGATCACGAGCACCGACACCGACAGGATCAAAGCGCTGAACACGCTTCAGCACCGCTTCAACCTCTTCCAGCGTCAGCTCTTCATCACCAATGCTGTCGCAGATGTCCTGGACGGAAACGGTGAGATAGCCCGTGTCATCAATGGCGTCGACAATTGAAGTGGCAATCGCGCGGTCGGTATCCGTAAACGGCGTGAGCTCCACTTGCCACATCAGGTAGTCCTGCAGTGACTGGGTGGTTTCGCCTTGATAAACCGGCAACTCATCATCCTGGTAATCGGTACCCGTGCCAGAAGGCGTGCCTGCGGTGTAGATTTCATCCCAGGTGGCGTCGAGTGGAAGCTCCTCGGGCATCTCTTTCTGTTCGAGGGCTTCACGTGTGTCTAACGAGTCGCTCTCCTGATGCTCACGTGAATCGACTTCTTCATGCAGATCGGTTTGCTCAAGCAGCGGATTGCTTTCCAGCGCCAGTTGCAGTTCCTGCTGGAGTTCAAGCGTAGAGAGTTGCAGCAGACGAATGGCCTGCTGCAACTGTGGGGTCATCGCCAGCTGTTGGCTGAGCCTGAGTTGCAAACCTTGCTTCATAATTCTGCTTGAATTTCCTAAGCAAATGTCGTGAATAACGACACCTTATCAGAGTCTGAACTCTTCGCCCAAATAAACCCGTTTAACCTGCTCATCTGCAAGAATTTCATCCGGCGTACCATGCGCGATCAGATGTCCCTGGCTCACGATGTAAGCACGTTCGCACACCGCAAGCGTTTCACGCACGTTGTGATCGGTGATCAACACGCCAAGACCGCTGTCGCGTAGGTGTTCGATGATTTTTTTGATATCGATGACTGAGATCGGGTCAACACCGGCAAAAGGTTCATCCAGCAGGATAAATTTGGGGTTGGCTGCCAGAGCGCGAGCGATTTCAACACGGCGCCGTTCACCACCGGAAAGCGCCTGGCCCATGCTGTCACGCAGATGCTCAATGTGGAACTCTTCCATCAACTCATTGGCACGATCCTGACGCTGCTCTTCCGTTAAATCATCGCGGATTTGCAACACTGCCATCAAATTGTCGAACACGCTTAGACGGCGGAAGATTGACGCTTCCTGCGGCAGATAGCCAATACCACGGCGCGCTCGCGCATGCAGCGGCAGAATACTGATATCTTCGTCATCGATCACGATGCGGCCTGCATCACGCGGCACAATCCCGACAACCATATAGAATGTAGTGGTCTTGCCGGCACCGTTTGGACCTAGCAGGCCGACAATCTCGCCAGATTTTACCTGCAGGCTGACATCTTCCACCACGCGGCGGCCTTTATAGGCTTTCGCCAGGTTTTCAGCGACTAATGTGGCCATAGCGATCAGTTACTCTTTTTAGGGCTCGTGGACGAGCCGTTTTTGTCCTGCAACTGCGACGGCACCAGTACGGTGGTGACGCGTTTGCTTTCGCCCTGGCTAAACGCCTGCATTTTCTGCTCTTTCACCAGGTAAGTGATGCGATCGCCTTTGATGTTGCTGTCCAGCTGCTGAATGAAGGCATTGCCCGTCAGTTCAACGAAATCGTTCGCCAGCTCATAATGCAGTTTTGAGGCGTGGCCCTGCACGGGTTTGCCGTTATCCTGCATCTGATAGAAGGTGGCGGGAGCGCCGTAGGCATCCACGATAGTTTTTTTACTGTCGCCACCTGGACGTGTGACCACCACCTTGTCAGCGGTGATTTTGATTGAACCCTGGGTCACGATGACATTGCCGGTAAAGGTCGCCACGTTGCCTTGCAGATCCAGCGCCTGATTCACCGAATCAATATTAACAGGCTTGTCAGAATCGCCCGTCAGGGCCAGCGCGGGCAGGCTGGTCGCCAGTAAGGCGCTCACCAACAACAACTTAAGGCTGTTTTTGTTCATTTTGGATTTCATAGGAAGTTTTGACCTTTTCAAGCAGCTGGGCATTCTTGGTTCGTAAATTGCCGCGCATCTTCATGCCAGTGGAATTAAAACTGCGGCCAAATAGGGTGACTTGATCGTCAGATGTCACATCCTGGGTGACCAGATTAACCTGAGCCGTATCGGTAATAATGCGCTCAAGTTGAGAATCCTGGGTCAGGGTATTCACTTCGACGTGACCATATAGATACAGCATACGATCTTTGGTCAGCTTTGCCTTATCGGCACGTATTGTCCAGGTGGGCACTTTATTTTCATCATACGTGGTTGCAACCGGATTATCGAACCAGCTCACCTCATCTGCCGCAAAGTAAGTCACTTTATCCGAGATCAGTTTGTACGCCAGCGCGCCCGTGGGGTTGTACACCACAGAATGGGACTTCTCGCTGGTATAGGTTGGCTCCTGGCTATTGGTCGCCACCGGCGCTTCGCTATCGTCCTGGTTGGTGAGATTCCAGCCGATCAGCACCAGGGCGATCAAGGCCAAAATCAGCGTTATCCAACGCCTGCTCTTACTCATACTGATTGCCCTTTGGCATCCTCAAATTTATTCTGCGCCATCAAAATCAGATCGCAGAGTTCACGTACCGCACCACGGCCACCGGCAATGCGGGTGACGTAGTGTGCACGAGGTAATAACACGGGGTGGGCATCGGCGACAGCCACACTCAAACCGGCCTCCGCCATCACTGGCCAGTCGATCAAATCATCGCCGATGTAAGCCACTTGCTCAGCAGATAATGACAGTTTATCCAGGAGTTCACGCCACGCCAAAAGCTTATCTGATTGTCCCTGATAAAGATGCGTAATGCCGAGCGTCTGGCAACGATCTTCCAGCAGCTTCGCTTTGCGGCCAGTAATAATAGCCACTTCGATATCAGAGGTCAGCAGGCAGCGAATACCATAGCCATCACGGACGTTAAAGGCCTTCAATTCTTCGCCGTTGTTGCCCATGTAAATCACGCCGTCAGACATCACACCGTCGACATCGCAAATCAGCAGGCGAATCCGCGCCGCCCGAGCCATTACATCGGCACTCACCGGGCCATAGCAGGTATCGATCATCGTGGTTTCAACACTCATTCTTTGTTCCTGTTCAAACTACGCCAGCGCGCAGCATGTCATGCATATGTACCACACCGAGCAAACGATCGTCATCGGCGACCAACACCGCAGTGATGTTTTTGTTTTGCATCAGATTCAGTGCGTCGACAGCCAGCATATTCGGACGCACGCGAATCCCGCCGCGCGTCATCACATCCTGAATGCTGGCTGACTGGAAATCGATCCCCATATCGAAGATGCGGCGTAAGTCGCCATCAGTGAAAATGCCTTCGATTTTCATCAGGTCGTCAACAATCACCGTCAGGCCGAGGTTTTTGCGCGTAATTTCCAGCAGCGCATCCCGCAGCGACGCATCGCGGCTGACGTGTGGGATCTCGTCACCACTGTGCATAATATCGCTCACGTGTAGCAGCAGTTTGCGGCCCAGTGCGCCACCGGGATGCGACAGCGCAAAGTCTTCCTGCGTAAAGCCGCGTGCTTCCAGCAGGGCAACCGCTAGCGCATCGCCCATCACCAGCGTGGCGGTAGTACTGGAGGTCGGTGCCAGACCGAGCGGGCACGCTTCCTGCGGAACCTTCACGCATAAATGCACGTCAGCGGCACGCCCCATGGCACTCTCCGGACGACTGGTGAGGCAAATCAACGGCACTTTCTGTCGCTTGAGGACCGGGATGAGGGCCAGAATTTCGTTCGATTCGCCACTATTAGAGATAGCGATCACCACGTCGTTAGCTGTCACCATACCGAGGTCACCATGGCTGGCTTCACCAGGATGAACAAAGAACGAAGACGTGCCGGTGCTGGCGAAAGTCGCTGCCATTTTTGCACCAATATGACCGGATTTGCCCATGCCCATCACCACCACTTTTCCACGGCAGGCAATGATCATTTCGCAGGCGCGGCTAAAGTCGGCATTAATATACTGATCGAGCTGCTCCAGCCCTTCGCGTTCGATGCGCAGTACCGCTTTACCTGCCTGTTGGTAATCAAAAACCGGTTGCTGATGTGACATGGTCAGTCCGTCCTTAATAACTTGTGATGAGCGCAGGGCTGAGCCACAGCCACAGAACCCACGCAATAAATCCCGATAACAAAAGAGAGCCCGCTACGCGGCCAATCCGGCGTTTGCGTAACAGGCAGAGTAGGGCGAACAGCACGCTGACACCTAACATCACCCAGTAATCTCGTGCGAAAGCGTGTGCATCAACGCTGCCGGGGTGCACCAGCGCGGGCAGGCCCAGCACAATGGCCAGATTAAAGATATTAGCGCCAATCAGGTTACCGATAGCGATATCGTCTTCACCTTTCAATGCACCCGCCAGTACGGTTGCCAGTTCAGGCAGGCTGGTGCCCACGGCAATCAACGTCAGACCCATGACCAGCTCGCTGACACCAAAATAGTCGGCAAAAACGGTGGCATTATCGATCACCATCCGCGTCGACATCGGCAGAATAATCAGCGCCACCGCCAGCCACAGAAAGGCCACGGTATTGCCAGCTTCATCGCGCGGCAGTTCAGCCAATTGTTCGCGCGTTAACGTGTCGTTGTTATCCCGCTCTGCGCGGCGGGCGATGCGAATGGCGATCAGCAGATAACCTAACGCAATCAGCAGCAGCGCGATGCCATCAAGTCGACTAAGGTGATTATCAAACAACATAATGCCACTCAGCAGTGAGACCAGCAGCATCAGGGGGAGTTCGCGCCGAATCAGATTGGAGTGCACTGTCAATGGGTGCAACAGTGCGGCACCGCCGAGGATCAGCAGAATATTGGTAATGTTTGAGCCCAGCGCCGTCCCTACAGCTAAATCCATTTGCCCATGCTGCGCTGCAGAAAAAGAAACGATCAGTTCGGGTAACGATGTGCCAATGCTTACCACTGTCATGCCGATGATCAGCGGAGGAATGCCGAAGGATCGACACAGGATCGCGGCACTGAAAACCAGACGGTCAGCACCGTAAGCCAGTAAAATCAATCCAATAAACAGCAGGGCAGTGGCTACGAACATGAAAAATCCTTGATGGATAGGTGTGTCGGCAAACCTTGTCCGACAGGTAAATACATTGCGCGCGCGGAAACAGGCGCTGATTTTGACTGTCTGAGAGGCAAAAGTAAATTTTAAGGCCGTTTTCGCCACACCTGACGGGTAAGTTTCTGTAAAACTATCGTGCATTGTGGTCTACCAGGCTACCATCCACGACTTTGATTACGCCCGATCCGCATAAAGAGGTAACGATGATCCAGCAAAAAACGAATCTGGTTGAGGTTCGTGGCGTCAGCTTCACTCGCGGAGACCGCGTCATCTTTGATGACATTTCGCTTACCGTGCCAGCGGGTAAAGTGACCGCTATTATGGGGCCATCCGGGATTGGAAAAACCACGCTGCTGCGCCTGATTGGTGGTCAGTTGCAACCGGATAAAGGGGAAATCTGGTTCCGTGACCAGAATATCCCGACGCTTTCTCGCACTAAATTGTATGAAGTGCGAAAAAAAATGAGCATGTTGTTCCAGTCGGGTGCACTTTTTACCGATCTTAACGTCTTTGATAACGTTGCCTGGCCGTTGCGTGAGCACACACAATTACCGCCGGAATTGCTGCACAGCACGGTGATGATGAAGCTGGAAGCAGTCGGCCTGCGCGGTGCGGCCAAACTGATGCCGGCCGAGCTCTCTGGTGGCATGGCGCGCCGTGCCGCACTGGCGCGCGCGATTGCGCTGGAGCCGGACCTGATCATGTTCGATGAGCCCTTTGTCGGCCAGGATCCGATTACCATGGGCGTGCTGGTGAAATTGATTGATGAATTGAACCACTCGTTAGGTGTGACCTGCATTGTGGTTTCACACGATGTGCCAGAGGTCTTGAGCATTGCTGACCATGCCTATATTGTTGCCGGTCAAAAGATTATTGCCCAGGGCAGCGCGCCGGAGTTGCGGGAAAATGCCGATCCGCGCGTGCGCCAGTTTATTGAGGGTCATGCGGACGGTCCAGTGCCATTCCGCTTCGCTGCCGGGGATTACCTCAGCGATCTGACTCGTGCAGGGAGAACGTAAACTGATGTTGCTAAAGGCGCTGGCGTCACTTGGACGTCAGGGAATTAATACTTGCGCGGCGTTTGGCCGTGCAGGCTTGATGCTGTTTCATGCGCTGGTGGGTAAACCCGCTTTCCGCCGCCACGCGCCACTGCTGGTAAAACAGCTGTACAGCGTGGGTGTGTTGTCGCTGCTGATTATCGTGGTCTCGGGTTTATTCATTGGTATGGTGCTGGGCCTGCAGGGTTATCTGGTGCTGACGACCTACAGCGCTGAAACCAGTCTCGGCATGCTGGTGGCCTTATCGCTGCTACGTGAACTGGGCCCCGTGGTCACGGCATTGCTGTTTGCAGGACGTGCGGGTTCAGCCCTGACGGCAGAGATTGGTTTGATGAAAGCCACCGAACAGCTCTCCAGTATGGAAATGATGGCCGTTGATCCGCTGCGTCGCGTGGTTTCGCCGCGCTTCTGGGCAGGGTTTATCAGCATGCCGCTGCTAGCCTTGATCTTTACGGCAGTCGGTATTGCCGGTGGGGCGTTGGTGGGCGTGGGCTGGAAAGGCATCGATCCTGGCTTCTTCTGGTCAGCGATGCAAAATGCCGTGGATTTCCGCACCGATGTCATCAACTGCATCATTAAAAGCGCAGTCTTTGCCGTGACGGTAACCTGGATTGCGCTGTTCAATGGCTATGATGCCATCCCGACCTCGGAAGGGATTAGTCGGGCGACAACGCGTACCGTAGTGCATGCTTCACTGGCGGTACTCGGTTTGGACTTTGTGCTGACAGCACTGATGTTTGGGAATTGATGCAATGCAAAGCAAGAAAAACGAAATCTGGGTTGGCGTCTTCATGCTGGCAGCACTGTTGGCACTGTTATTCCTCAGCCTGCGCGTGGCCGATCTCAAGTCACTTGGCACCGAACCGACATGGAAGCTGTATGCCACTTTCGATAATATTGGCGGCCTAAAAGTCAGCTCACCGGTGAAAATTGGTGGTGTGGTGATTGGTCGTGTCACGGATATTTCGCTGGATGATAAAACGCTGTCGCCGCGTGTCACCATGGACATCAGCGATCAATATGCCGACAAAATCCCGGACACCAGCTCGCTGGCTATTCGAACGCAAGGTCTGCTGGGTGAACAGTTCCTCGCACTGAATTTAGGCTTTGACGATCCAGAACTGGGTTCGGCAATGCTGAAAGATGGCGGCACGTTGCGTGACACCAAATCCGCGATGGTGCTGGAAGATTTGATCGGCCAGTTCCTCTACAAGAGCGGCGATAACAAAAACGATAATCAAAAGCAGGGCACCGAGAGTGCGCCTGCTCCGGCAGCACCTGCTACAACGGAATAGAGAGGTAAAACACGATGTTTAAACGTTTCCTGATGATTGCCATGCTGGCGATTGTGCCGCTGGCGGCCAATGCAGCGGATCAGAGCGATCCTTATAAACTGATGAATGAAGCGGCGGCGAAGACCTTCACCCGCTTGAAAAACGAGCAACCTAAAATCAAGCAGGATCCTAACTATCTGCGTGAGGTGGTGCGTCAGGAGTTGCTGCCGTATGTACAGATCAAGTACGCGGGTGCGCTGGTGCTGGGCCGCTATTATCGTGAAGCAACGCCCGCGCAACGCGACGCTTACTTTGCCGCATTTGGCGATTACCTGGCGCAGGCTTATGGTCAGGCGCTGGCGCTGTACCATGGCCAAACCTACCAGATTCAGCAACCGCAGCCGATTGGCGATGCGAATATCGTGGCGATTCGCGTGACTATTTTGGATCCGAACGGCCGTCCGCCTGTGCGTCTTGATTTCCAGTGGCGCAAGAACAGCCAGACCGGCAACTGGCAGGCCTATGATATGGTGGCTGAAGGCATCAGTATGATCACCACCAAACAAAATGAGTGGAGTGATTTGCTGCGTACCAAGGGCATTGATGGTCTGACCGCGCAGTTGAAAACCTACGCAGCACAGCCTATCACTCTGGATAAACAGTAAGCATGAGCGAACCGTTACGCTGGCAGCGCAATGCCAGCACGCTATCTTTAAGCGGCATGTTGGATCGCGATACCCTGCTGTCATTGTGGCATGACCGTGAAACCGCCATGGTGGATGTCGCGACCATTGATGTCGCGGCGCTGGAGCGCGTGGATTCAGCGGGGCTGGCTTTGTTAGTCCATCTTCGCGAAATCGCGCGAGCACAAGGTAGCACGCCAGTTTTCACCGGTATCAACGACAAACTCCAGTCATTAATTGCGCTGTATAACCTACAGCAGATTATTGTTTCTGCGGAAAAAATCGCCTGATTACGTGGTTATCGCCAAAAGCCCCTGATTTATTCAGGGGCTTTTGCGTATTTAAGAGTCATGCGCTTTCCTCTAAGATATCCGCCTTATTATTATTAAGTGAAGCAAAGAGCGATGGAAAATAGTGAAGTTCAAGCCGTGCTGATGCAGGCGCTGCCATTAGATGAAGTACATGTTCTCAGCAACGACGGCAGTCATTTTCAGGTGATCGCGGTGGGTGAGATGTTCGGTGAACTGAGCCGTGTGAAGAAACAGCAGGCTGTTTATGCGCCGCTGATGGAATACATTGCGGATAACCGTATTCATGCGGTGTCCATTAAAACTTATACCCCAACCGAGTGGGCGCGTGACCGTAAACTCAACGGTTTCTAAGCGTCTCGCCGGTTGATTTGTTGATAGATAATTGAGAGCCGTTAATGGACAAATTTCGTGTGCAAGGCCCCACCCGTTTAAGTGGTGAAGTGACCATTTCCGGGGCGAAGAATGCTGCGCTGCCAATTCTGTTTGCTGCGCTGCTGGCAGAAGAGCCGGTTGAAATTCAGAACGTGCCGAAGTTGCGTGATATCGATACCACCATGAAGCTGCTGAATTTGCTGGGGGCGCGCGTTGAGCGTAATGGTTCGGTTCACGTTGATGCTCGCGAAGTTAATGTCTTCAGCGCGCCGTATGATCTGGTGAAAACCATGCGTGCCTCGATTTGGGCACTGGGTCCGCTGGTGGCGCGTTTTGGTCAGGGTCAGGTTTCATTGCCAGGTGGCTGTGCTATTGGTGCACGTCCGGTTGATCTACACATCACTGGCCTTGAGCAGCTGGGTGCGGAAATTAAACTGGAAGAAGGTTACGTCAAAGCTTCCGTTAATGGCCGCCTGAAAGGCGCGCATATCGTCATGGACAAAGTCAGCGTTGGCGCGACTGTGACCATCATGAGTGCAGCAACGCTTGCCACTGGCACGACCATTATTGAAAACGCCGCTCGTGAGCCGGAAATTGTCGATACGGCAAACTTCCTCAACACGCTGGGCGCAAAAATCAGCGGTGCAGGCACAGATAAAATCACCATCGAGGGCGTAGAACGTCTGGGTGGTGGTGTGTATCGCGTTCTGCCGGATCGTATCGAAACCGGTACCTTCCTGGTCGCTGCTGCGATTTCCCGCGGTAAAGTGGTGTGCCATAAAGCCCAGCCCGATACGCTGGATGCTGTACTCGCAAAACTGCGTGATGCGGGTGCCGAGATTGAAACCGGTGAAGACTGGATCAGCCTCGATATGCACGGTAAGCGCCCTAAGGCGGTTAACGTCCGTACTGCACCACACCCAGGTTTCCCAACCGACATGCAGGCACAGTTCACCTTGCTGAACATGGTGGCGGAAGGCACTGGCGTGATCACCGAAACCATCTTCGAAAACCGTTTCATGCACATCCCTGAGCTGATTCGTATGGGCGGTCACGCGGAAATCGAAAGCAACACTGCGATTTGCCACGGTGTGGAGGCGCTGTCGGGTGCACAAGTGATGGCAACCGACCTGCGAGCTTCTGCGAGCCTGGTACTGGCCGGTTGCATCGCGGAAGGCACTACCATTGTGGACCGTATTTATCATATCGACCGTGGCTATGAGCACATCGAAGATAAACTGAAGGCCATGGGTGCCAATATCGAGCGCGTCAGCGGCGAATAACACAGATCTCGCACGCGAAGAAAACCAGTCACGGCAGCGTGGCTGGTTTTTTTATGCCAAAGATCTCAGATCTCCTGACGATCCCTGGGGGATCGAATACGTTTTTTGCGATCCAGCAAGCGCGATGTAATAGGATCATAATAGCGAGTTGGCCAGATCTCGGCGGGATGAACACCGATCGCTTCAGCGATCAACCACTCTCCTTTGGGCCAGGGGCGGGAAAGTGCGTTGGAGAGTGTGGACGAGTTCAGCCCCGAATTGCGTGACAATTCTGCCATTGATGTGCCTTTTTTACGCAGTGCTGCAATCACATCTGCGGGATGCCAATCCTGTTTCCTTGCTTTCATAACGTCCTGCTCCTTGTCCATGTTATTGCGTTGTCTCTGCCGCAGCGAGCGTATCCAATGCAGAGATATTAGGAAAAAACAAAAACCTTATAGCAAATAATTTCCATAAGCTTCCAGTAATTGTTTTGGCCTCGCATTAAACTGAGCTCTCTTTCGCAAAAGCGCTGCAAGGAATGTAATGGGCAGTCAGGTGAAGGGCTGGGAAGTATAGCAGGGGGAGAAAACGGGTGAGGCAGGAAAGAAAACGGGGCTAGGCTGCCCCGTAATGACAATCAGAAATCACGCTGCACTGACATGTGGGCCAATGCTTCGAGTGCGCTACGCCACGGTGTTTCTGGCAGGGCCTGCAGGGCAGCAATGGCTTTATCCGCCTCTTCTTCAGCGCGTTTGCGCGTCCATTCCAGCGAGCCAGTTTGTTGCATGGCATCCAGCACCGGTTCCAGCAGATGGCGACCGTTACCTTCTTCGATTGCTTTGCGGATCATCTGAGCTTGCTCTGGCGTGCCGTTGTGCATGGCATGCAGCAACGGCAGCGTCGGCTTGCCTTCACTCAGGTCATCACCGGTATTTTTACCCAGGGTTTCGCCATCCGCACTGTAATCCAGCAAATCGTCAATTAACTGGAAAGCGGTACCCAGATAGCGACCATAATCCTGCAGCGCTTTTTCCTGCGCCGGCGTGGCTTCAGCCAGAATCGCGGAGGCTTGAGAAGCCGCTTCAAACAGGCGCGCGGTCTTACTGTAGATAACGCGCATGTAGCTCTCTTCAGTGATATCGGGATCGTTGCAGTTCATCAGCTGCAGCACTTCACCTTCCGCAATCACGTTTACTGCTTCGGACATCAGCGCGAGGATCTTTAAGGATCCCATGCTGGTCATCATCTGAAACGCGCGGGTGTAGATGAAATCCCCCACTAGCACACTGGCAGCATTACCGAACGCGGCATTGGCAGTGGCTTTGCCACGGCGCATATCGGATTCATCCACCACATCATCGTGCAGCAGAGTCGCTGTGTGGATAAATTCGATCAGCGCCGCATTAGTGACATGCAGCGATCCCTGATAGTTCAGCGCACGTGCCGAGAGCACCGCGATCATAGGCCGGATACGTTTGCCTCCGCCGCTGATGATGTAATAACCCAACTGATTAATCAGTGAGACATCTGAATTCAGCTGGTCGAGGATGGTCTGGTTGACGGCCGCCATGTCCTGCGCGGTTAATTCATTAATCTGTTCTAAGTTCATTCGTCTGTTCAGCTTTGACTCGTATTTTGCATGGTAAGCGCTTTTACCCAGCGTGAGTTCAGGTAATCTGTTACTGATTGTACTTGAAAAATCGGGCTGAGAAACGTTTGCATTCGTCCTGCGCTTTTTTTCTGCAAGAGAGTGCAAAGTGCACTTGTCTTCTGCTGGAGATTTGCGTAGAATTCGCGCCCTATTGTGAATATTTATCGCGCCGCCTGATGAATAGAAAGGCATGCGCAGAAGCGGAGTTTTATATGTACGCGGTTTTCCAAAGTGGTGGTAAACAACACCGAGTAAGCGAAGGTCAGACCGTTCGCTTGGAAAAGCTGGACATCGCAACCGGCGAAACCATTGAGTTCGACCAGGTTCTGATGATTGCAAATGGCGAAGACGTGCAAATCGGCGCGCCACTGGTATCAGGCGGTGTGATCAAGGCAGAAGTTGTTGCTCACGGTCGTGGCGAGAAAGTTAAGATTGTTAAGTTTCGTCGTCGTAAACACTACCGTAAGCAAGCTGGTCACCGTCAGTGGTTCACTGATGTGAAAATCACTGTGATCGGCGCGTAAGAGGAGATCTGACAAATGGCACATAAAAAGGCTGGTGGCTCGACTCGTAACGGTCGCGACTCCAATGCAAAACGTCTGGGTGTTAAGCGTTTCGGTGGTGAATCTGTTCTGGCAGGTAGCATCATCGTTCGTCAGCGTGGCACCAAATTCCACGCAGGTACCAATGTAGGTTGTGGTCGTGACCACACCCTGTTTGCTACCGCAGACGGTAAAGTACAATTCGAAGTTAAAGGTCCTAACAACCGTAAGTACATCAGCATCGTTGCTGAGTAAGGTTGTTGTGACGCAGACGGTTAACGTCTGAACACACGAATTGAAGGCCCCGCAGCTTTGCGGGGCTTTTTACATTCTGCCGCAGGTTGCGGGATTCCCTCTGACCAAAACGCGCAGTTTGCTGTACAATTTATGTACTCCTGGCTTTGCCAGTCTTGTATTATCCGCCGCCGGTCAGCGCAGAAGACCCTGGCGGACCCGTTTGCTGTGCTTTAGTCGCCGCGAACGATAGCGTGACGGAGAAATAAAATGAAGTTTGTAGATGAAGCGACGATCCTTGCGGTCGCAGGCGATGGCGGTAATGGTTGCGTAAGCTTCCGCCGCGAAAAATACATTCCACGCGGTGGCCCGGACGGCGGCGACGGCGGTGACGGCGGTGATGTTTACCTGCTGGCGGATGAAAACCTGAATACCCTGATCGATTATCGCTTCGAGAAATCTTTCCGCGCCGAACGTGGTCAAAATGGCCAGAGCCGTGATTGCACCGGTAAACGCGGCAAAGACATCATTATCAAGGTGCCTGTCGGTACCCGCGTAATTGACCAGGGGACTGGCGAAACGCTGGGTGACATGACGCGCCACGAGCAGAAGCTGATGGTCGCAAAAGGCGGCTGGCACGGCTTGGGCAATACGCGTTTTAAATCCTCCGTTAACCGTTCCCCACGTCAGAAGACCATGGGTACGCCGGGCGAGAAACGCGACCTGCAACTGGAGCTGATGCTGCTGGCTGATGTCGGTATGCTTGGCCTGCCAAATGCCGGTAAATCGACCTTTATTCGTTCCGTGTCTGCGGCTAAACCAAAAGTGGCGGATTATCCGTTTACCACTTTGGTGCCAAGCCTTGGCGTGGTGCGCATGGACAACGAAAAGAGCTTCGTCGTCGCGGATATCCCGGGCCTGATTGAAGGCGCAGCGGATGGTGCCGGTCTGGGCATTCGCTTCCTGAAGCACCTTGAGCGTTGCCGTGTACTGTTGCACCTGATTGACCTTGCGCCGATCGATGAATCCGATCCGGTCGAGAACGCCCGCATCATCTTGGGTGAACTGGAAAAATACAGCGAGAAGCTGTTCCAGAAGCCACGCTGGTTGGTGTTTAACAAATGTGACCTGCTGGACCGTGAAGAAGCGGAAAGCCGCGCTAAAGCGGTTGTGGAAGCGTTGGGCTGGGAAGACAAATACTATCTGATTTCTGCTGCCAGCCATGATGGCGTGAAAGATCTTTGCTGGGACGTGATGACCTTCATCATCGAGAACCCGAAAGAAGCGGAAGAAGAAGCGAAAGAGCCGGAGAAAGTGGCCTTTATGTGGGATGACTATCACCGCGAAGCCATGGAAACCGCTCAGGAAGTGGAAGAAGATGACGATTGGGATGACGACTGGGATGAAGAGGACGACGAAGGCGTCGAAATCATTTACCAGCGTTAATCGCCAAAGAGAAAGCGGCCAATTGGCCGCTTTTTTTATGGCTGCTGAGTACCCATTTTCATCTCCCGATGAAAGGGCATTGTGTTCAGCAATCCGGCGCGATTTTTCTTACCCCCAGGAATAAGGGGGCCGTCGCGGAAAATTACCCCAGCACCGCCACCGTCAATCGCGATGTGCAGCACAGTTGATCGCGTCCATTGCGAATCTCTATTTCCCAACTCTGGTTGCGTGCGCCAAGGTGCAAAGGACGGCAGATACCGCGGACTTCACCGCTGCTCACTGCGCGATGGTGGCTGGCACTCACCTCTATCCCGACCACACTTTTGCCCTCTTCCACACTCAGATAACCGGCAATCGATCCCATCGATTCCGCCAGCACCACTGACGCACCGCCGTGCAGCAGGCCAAACGGCTGCTGCGTGCGGGTGTCCACTGGCATAGTGGCCTCAAGGTAATCGTCGCCAATCACCGTGAACACGATGCCGATGTGCGACACCAGTGAGTTATTACCCAGGGTATTTAAGGTTGCCAGATCAACCGATCGTTTCCAGATTGCCATATCAGGATCCCAGCGTTGCGCCACCGTCGACCACAATATCCTGCAGTACCACGTGGCTGGCAAGATCCGAGGCGAGGAACAGGACGTTGTTCACGATCTCTTGCGGTTTCGCGATCTTACGCAGTGGGATCCCCAGCTTATACTGATCCGGGAAGCCGTTGATCATCTCCTGCTCTGCTTCCGGCGTGTGCCACAGGCTACGTTGCATGTCGGTATCGGTTGAACCCGGTGAAACGATGTTGCAGCGCACGCCAAACGGTGCCATTTCCAGACCGACGGTCAGGCACAGGCTACGCAGTGCCGCTTTGGAAGCGCCATAAGCGGACATCCCCAGGCGTGGCGCATGCGCGGCGTTGGAGGCGATGGTGACAATCGCTCCTGCGCGCTGCTGGCGGAACACCGGCAGCGTCTGCTGGAACATATTGAAGGCGCCGCCAGCGTTCACCGCCAGACACGCCTGCCAGTCTTCGAATGCGAGTGCTTCGGTGCTGCCGACGCGCAGGATCCCGGCGCCGTTGACCAGCACATCCAGACGAGGCTGCTCAGCCAGCAGGCGCTGACAAACTTCTTTCACCTCCGCCGCATTCGCCACATCCAAAACCTGCGTGGCAAACGGGTAGTCGGGCTGATCAAAACGCAGATCGAAGCCGATCACCTGTGCGCCGGCCTGATGGAATGCCAGCGCCGTGTGGTAACCAATGCCTTTGCCCGCACCGGTTACCCAGACGAATTTTCCGTTAAAGTCGAAAGAGGCACTCATTTGGCAGGCGTCCGTGATAGCAGAGCCCACCAGCCATCAATGCTAGGATTTTTCGCCAGGCTAACGAAATCGATATCGTTGTGCACCTGGCGCCAGCGCGCTGCCAGCGCCATCACGCGCACGGAATCCAGACCGTAGTCGATCAGATTCTCATCATCTTCCGGCACATCGTCGTCTTCCAGCAGCGGCAGAATCAGCGCACGCAGATCATCTTTGCTTAGCGGCAGCGGCATGAGATCGGCGGTCATCACCACTTTGCCACTACGGCCAGCAGTGTAAGTCAGCGCCATCATGTGCTCTTCGCGGCTAAAATCGGCCAGCGCATCTGCCACCATAAACGGCTGGATATTACGCATAAAGGCGTCAGTGGCGGTGGTCAGACAGCCAATATGGGCATAAACGCCGGTGATGATCAGCTGGTCGCGGCCCATCTCTTGCAGGATCGACTCCAGCGGCGAACGCACAAAGGCGCTGTAACGCCATTTAGTTAACACCTGATCGTCCTGATCTGGCGCCAGTGCATCCACGATCTTCTGTTGATCCGGATGCTTATTCAGGCCCGGTCCCCACATGTCGTTGAGCAATGCGCGATCGGCATCGCTCTGCTCATTAGGCTGCGCAGTGTAAAACACCGGAATACCCTGCGCTTTGCAGTAGGCACGCAGGCGCGCAATGTTTTCGACGACCTGGTCGATCAGCGGGCTGTTCTCGCCCCAGAAATTCAGGAAATAAGCCTGCATATCATGGATGAGCAGCGCAGCGCGCTGTGGCTCTACGCTCCATTTCACTTTATTGGTCGGCAGTTCAGTGGCGGCAGGCAGCGCGTAAGAATTGAGTTTTGGAATAGCCATTATTATCTCCGGAACAGGTCAGGCTTGCGCTTGTTGGTCAGCAAGCTGTTGGCGTAAACGTTTTTTATCCACCTTGCCAACCGGGGTCAGCGGCAGGGCATCTACGCAGGTAATACGATCGGGTAATTTAAACTCGGCGACACCGAGATCGCGCAGATGGCGACGCAGTGCTACCGCTTTGATCGGCTGGCTGGCAACGATAAAGGCGCAGCTCTTTTCGCCCATCAGTTCATCATTCATCGACACGAGCGCAGCGTGGATCACGTCCGGATGACGCTGCAGCAGATTCTCGATCTCTTCTGCGGCGATCTTCTCGCCACCCCGGTTGATCTGATCTTTCTCTCGGCCCTGCACGGTGATGTAACCCTGAGGATTGATCTCAATCAGATCGCCAGAACAGTAAAAACCATTAGCATCGAAGCTGGCCGCGTTGTGCTCCGGGCTTTTATAGTAACCACGGAAGGTGTACGGACCGCGTGTCATCAGGCGGCCTACCGTGCCGTGCGGCAGCGGATTACCCTGTTCGTCGGCCACCCACACTTCGTCATCTTCAGAAATCGGTCGGCCCTGTGTGGTCAGCACGATTTTCTCGTCATCGCCAAAGCGGGTGTAGTTCACCAGACCTTCGGCCATGCCAAACACCTGCTGTAATTGGCAGCCAATTTCGCTCTGGATGCGTGCCGCCAGCGTTTCGCCCAACTTTGCGCCACCCACCTGAATACGCTGCAGCGAAGCCAGTTGCTTATTGCTGCCCCATTCCTGAATCGCCTGCAGCCACAGGCTCACTGCGGGCGGCACCAGGCCGGTATCGGTGACCTGGTGCTTCTCAATCAGCGGGAAGCAGAGCGTGGCGCTTGGGTCAGCGGCAAGAATCACCTGGCCCCCGGCATAAAACACACCGAGTGAACCCGGTGAGCTCATGGCGAAGTTATGCGGCGCGGGCAGGGCGATCAGATAGCGCGTGTCAGCCGTGACTTCGCAGATCTCATCACTGGCGCGAATACTGTAATAGTAATCATTGTGCGTGCGTGGGATCAGCTTCGGCGTACCGGTGCTGCCACCGGAGAGCTGGAAAAACGCCACTTCATCGGCAGCAGTTGGCGTTGGCTGGTAATCGCCTGCCGCTTCCGCCATCAGGGCTTCGAGGGTGTTTTCTTTATCACCGTCATTGCACAGAATCACCTGCTGCAGAGAGGGCTGTGCCGCACAGAGCGCACCAATAAAGGTGTCGTCGGCAAACAGTGCGTGACGGCGATCGGCAATTAACAGCTTAGGCTCAATCTGCGTGGCGTAGGCAGTCAGCTCCGTGCGCTGATGGCTATACAGCGCGAAGACGGATGCCACGCCAAGTTTAAACAGCGCAAAGACCGTGACGTAAAACTCCGCCACGTTGCCGAGCTGCACTAACGCAGTATCACCCTGTTGCAGGCCACGGCGCTGCAGGGCCGCCGCGAGGTTATCGGTGAGTTGATTCAGCTCGCGATAGCTGATTTGACGATCGCCGTCGATGACCGCGATGGCATCATTCTCTTGATGGCGCGCCAGGATATCGGTCATTGGCACATCGAGCCAATAGCCTTTTTCGCGATAGCGCGCAGCCAAATCTTCAGGCCAGCGGGTATAGGGAATACTCATGCTCTTTCCTTTATTGCAGTCCAAAAGCGCGCAACATGGTATCCAGCTTCACGCCGGTTTCGCGCCATTCTGATTCAGGTTGGGAATCGGCAACGATGCCTGCGCCCGCAAACAGTCGCACGCGTGCACCGTGCACGGTGCCACAACGAATCGTCACCACCCATTCACCGT
Organism: Pantoea sp. C8B4; assembly: GCF_051336905.1. Lineage (NCBI taxonomy): Bacteria > Pseudomonadati > Pseudomonadota > Gammaproteobacteria > Enterobacterales > Erwiniaceae > Pantoea > Pantoea sp. C8B4. The sequence continues at coordinate 116,934 of NZ_JBGMNK010000003.1, read as the reverse complement.
TTCCTTCACTGTCACACCATCCCACAATGCCGCCAAACAGCTGACGATCAAAAGGCTCCAACTGCTGAATCAGCTGCTGAGCACGCTGGTGTGGGAAACCGCTTAATGCGGGGGTCGGATGAAGCAGGCAGGCCAGCGACAAGGCGTTCTCACGATCATCCTGCACCTCACCATCGATTTGGGTCGCGAGGTGCCACAAGGTTGCCGTGGTGATCAACGACGGTACCGTCGGCACCGACAGCAGGCGACTGCGCGGTTGCAGCGTATCGCGCATCGCATCCGTGACCAGCTGGTGTTCATGACGATCTTTGCTGGAGTCCATCAGCGTATTGCCCGCTGCCTGATCCTGCTGGCTATTGTGGTGATCACGACGTGCTGAGCCCGCCAGCGGGCACGAGCTAAAATCGCGGCCCTGCTTACGCAGCATCAGTTCCGGGCTGGCCCCCACCAGTGCACCGCCTTGTGGCAGCGGCAGATGGAAGTGATAGCTATTCGGATTCTGTGCAATCACGCGTTGCATCAGCGCCGCGGTATCCACTGGCTGCTCGGTAACAATATCCATCAGGCGCGACAGCACCACTTTATCGAGGTCACCACGTTGCGTTGCTGTCACCGCATCGGCCACCATTTGGGTAAAGACATCGTGATCCGGCACCGCCACGCGACGGCGTACCTGCGGCAGTTCACTGGCAGCCGCAGGCAGCGCATTCTGTAGGTCGGCACGATGAAAAGTTTGATACGTCTCAGGGATAAACAGGGCCGCAGGCTGACTCACGTCAAACGGAATCGCACCCACCAGGATCGGATTCTCAATGCCTTGTTGTTTTGCCGCCGCAAAATGTTGATGCAGCTGAAGTTGAAAATCACCCTGCAATGATGCAGCGTCTGCCACAGAGGTGGTTATCGTGGTATAGCAGCCTTGAGTCGCGAGGCTGCGCCACGGCGAGGTAAAGAGGAACCCACGGCATAACGCAGAAAAATCCTCTAATAAGGCATTTTCAAACATGGATGATTCCACCATAATTTTCACCTATAAATGATAAGATTATTAAGAATGATTATCATTTTTATTATGGGCCTGTAACCTACGTCGATTGGACAAAAGAGTCAATCCATTCGCGGGATTTCCCGCATGATTAGGCGTAATCGGAAGGTGACGTCGAGCCGTGCAATAAGCTAAAAGGTGGACCAAAACTTATGAATAAATGCGGTTTATTGGGCCTGACAGCCCTGTTGTTTATTTTCCAGACTTTCACAGGGCTCGCACAGGCAGAACAGGGATGGCCGCGCACGGTGCAAGGGGCAAAGGGTTCGATTACCTTAAACAAAGCTCCGCAGCGCATTGTTTCAACCAGCGTCACCTTAACCGGATCGCTGCTGGCGATTGATGCGCCGGTGGTGGCGTCCGGTGCGACCGCACCGAACAGTCGTCTGGCCGACGATCAGGGTTTTTTCCGTCAATGGGGTGAGGTGGCAAAACAGCGCCATGTAAAACGTCTCTATATTGGCGAGCCGAGCGCCGAAGCGGTCGCCGCAGAAGCACCCGATCTGATTCTGGTGAGCGCCACAGGTAATGACTCTGCGATCAAACTTGCCAGCCAGCTTTCCGCCATCGCGCCAACGCTGGTGGTCAATTACGATGACAAAAGCTGGCAGGATGTGGTGACGCTGCTCGGGCAGGCAACCGGCCATGAAGCGCAAGCGGCACAGCGAGTGAAAGCTTTTGACGATCGTGAAGCAGCGTTGAAAAAAACCATCACCTTACCGCCGCAACCCGTGTCTGCCATGGTGTGGAACGGCGATGGGCGTGCCGTCAACGTGTGGACCACTGAGTCAGCGCAGGGCAAACTGCTGGAGCAGCTTGGTTTTACCCTTGCCGTCCCGCCAGCCAGTGTGCAGCAAGGTCACAGCATGGGTCAGCGTAAAGACATTATTCAGCTGTCAGGTGAGAATGTGGGTAGCGGCTTGACGGGTAAAACCTTCCTGCTGTTTGCGGCGGATGATAAAACCACGCAGTCAGTGATCGGCAATCCGTTCCTCGCGCAAAACGCGGCGGTTAAGGATAAGCAGGTGTTCCCGCTTGGCGTCGATTCGTTCCGTCTGGATTACTATAGCGCCAGCAATCTGCTGGCGCGTCTGGAGAAACTGTTCGTTAAGTCATGATGCCTGTTCCGCCAGCTCAGGAGCTGGCGGAGCATAACGACGTAAGCGTCCCATAACACACCACATCACAATGCCAAGCAGCGCTGCCGCAAAGCCAAACGCGGCGGCAGCCTGTGGCGGCAATAGCCATGAACCCATAGCACCTATCATCGCCGCACCCATCGCATCCCCGGTGACATTTTGCGCGGTCCACAAGCCGTTGATGCGGCCCAGCAAATGGTCAGGCGTCAGCAGTTGAATCATCGCGTACTGCACCAGACTGTTGATGGCACTGAAATAGCCAAACGCCACCAGGCACAGCAGCGCCAGCGGCAGATTGGGCATCAGGCTGAATAATCCCAGCGCGAAAAAGGCGGCCACCGCACTGCCCAGCACCAGCTGTCCCGGTCGGGCGGCATGCTTCAATTTACCGCTGGTGAACGCGCCGATAGCGGCACCCAGCGGCACGGCTGCGTAAAGCATGCCAAACTGGTTAGCACTCACTGACCAATGTGGCGCCAGGGCGGGATAGAGCACGCGAATCGCGCTGGCCAGTGTGACCAACGCACCAATCAATGCCACCATACCGACAATCGGACTGGCAAACAGGAACTGCACCCCGGCGGCCAGCGACTTCAGCGGATGTTCTCGCGGCTGAGGTGGCGGCGGGAGTTGAGTTAATTTCAGCAGCGTCAGTACGGTAATCAGTGTGCCAAACGCGGTTAAGCCGTAGTTCCACACCACGCCGCCGTGTGCAATGACCAGTCCGGCAATGGCCGGCGAGAGGATAGAGCCAAAACGCACCGTCAGCATGGTGATGGCGCCGGCCTGCATAATGTTTTCGCGCCCCACCAGCGCCGGTGTGGCCGCCAGCAGCGCCGTGACGCCAATCGCGCCAAAGAAGCCATCCCAGAATCCCAGCAGATACACCGCAATCAGTGAAGGTTGCGGCAGTGCAGCGTTGATAGCCAGCGCGATAAAGCCCAAGCCGCAGGTGGATCGGGCAAACAAAATCAGTTTCTTACGCTCGTAGCGATCGGCTAACACGCCGCCGGTCAGCAGACCAATAAACATACCAGATGCGGCGAGGGTGACGGCCAATCCCACCAAAAGCGGGGAGTGCGTCATCTGCTGGATCTGCACCGGCACCGCCACGGCGAGCATACCGAGCGCGACAATCGAGATGAAACGGGCAATAAATACTGCGCGAAATGCCGCATGGGTTTTCAGCAGGGAGAGATCGATAAAGTGGGAAGATTTGTTCATTTGTTCGCCTTTTTGCACCAATTTTCCTCATCGTCCGCGAGGCGAGTCATGGTAACATAGGCAAACGCGAGTAATAACGATAACCATTATCAAATTGCGTTGCGCATGCGACGACGTTGAACAGTGAAGGTTTAGAACGATGCGCCAGATCCGTGCATTAGCAGGCTCAGGGATTCTGCTCTTGCTCCTCATCGCACTCAGCTTGATGCTGGGGGCAAAATCGATACCCATTTCCGATGTATATCATTCATTTACCTCAGGCTGTAACAGCGCTGAGTGCGTGATTGTGCGTGATGCACGCTTGCCTCGCACACTGGCCGGATTGCTGGCCGGTGTAGCCCTTGGGTTAGCAGGCGCACTGATGCAAAGCCTGACGCGCAATCCGCTGGCCGATCCGGGCATTCTCGGTGTCAATGCGGGTGCCGGATTTGCGGTGGTGATCGGCATTGCGCTGTTTGGCGCCGATTCGCCGCTTGATTGGCTCGGCTTCGCGTTTGCTGGTGCGCTGTTGGCGTCATTGCTGGTGGCGATGACGGGAGCGATTGGCGGTGGGCGAGTCAATCCGGTGCGCCTGACGTTAGCGGGCGTGGCATTGGGCGCAGTGCTGGATGGCCTGACGTCTGGCCTGTCGCTGCTGAATCCCGATATTTATGACCATTTGCGTTTCTGGCACAGCGGATCGTTGGATATCCGCAATTTCACCGTACTGCGCACCCTGTTCCCGGCCGTTGTCATTGGCAGCGGGGTGGCGATTTATCTATCGCAGGCGTTGAACAGTTTAAGCATGGGCGGCGATATGGCGACCGCGCTGGGCACGCGGGTGGCGCGTACACAATTGCTGGGATTGCTGGCAATTGCGTTGCTGTGCGGTGCGGCGACGGCTGCGGTGGGACCGATCGCTTTCATCGGACTGATGACGCCCCATTTTGCACGCTGGATGGTCGGCAACGATCACCGCTGGATGCTGCCCGCCACCGCGATCATTACCCCGATTCTGCTGCTGGCAGCGGATATTCTGGGACGACTGCTGGTGGCGGGTGAACTGCGCGTCTCCATTGTCACGGCGATGTTGGGGGCTCCGGTACTGATTGTGCTGGTGCGCCGTAAACTCGGGCGAGGTGCGCTATGACGCGTCGGGTTGGATTACATACCACGTGGCTGATGCTCGGATGCGCACTGCTGGCGTATCTGGCGATGACGCGAGGTGCATTGCCGATTGGTGCAGAGCAGTTCTGGCAGGTGTTGGCTGGACAGGGGGCCAGCAACGTCAAACTTATCGTTTTAGAGTGGCGGTTGCCGCGTGTGCTGATGGCACTACTGATTGGCGCGGCACTTGGCGTCAGCGGCGCGATTTTCCAGTCACTGCTGCGCAACCCGCTCGGCAGCCCGGATATTCTCGGTTTCAATACCGGTGCCTACAGCGGCGTGCTGGTGGCGCTGGTGCTGTTCAATCAGGGCATCGCCGCCATGACCGGTGCAGCATTGATTGGCGGTATCAGCACGGCGGCATTGGTGTATCTGTTTGCCTGGCGCAACGGGGTAGAAACCTTCCGCCTGATTATTGTCGGTATCAGCGTGCGCGCGTTGCTGATGGCGCTGAATGCCTGGCTGATTATCAGTGCCTCGCTGGAGTCCGCGCTCAGTGCTGGATTGTGGAGTGCAGGTTCACTTAACGGCATCACCTGGGCGAAAACGCCACCGGTAGTGGGCGTATTGTTGCTGTCGCTGTTGCTGATGGCCTTGCTGACCCGGCGCATGCGTTTGCTGGAAATGGGTGATGATACCGCCAGCGCGCTCGGCGTGCCGGTGGAGCGCAGTCGGCTGCTGCTGATGCTGATTGGTGTGGTGTTGACTGCGGCATCCACCGCATTGGTGGGGCCGATCTCCTTTGTCGCGTTGCTGGCACCGCAGATCGCGCGTCGACTCGGCGGCGGCGAGAAAGGTGCGTTGTTGCTGGCGGCACTGTGTGGGGCTCTGCTGCTGATTGCAGCCGATTTTGCCGCACAGCATCTGTTCCTGCCTTATCAATTACCGGTTGGCGTGATTACCGTCAGCCTCGGTGGACTTTATCTGATTGCGTTACTGGTGCGGGAGGCGCGACGCCAATGATCGATATCCCTTCACGGCTGTATGGCGAAGGCCTGACGCTTGGCTACGACAAGAAAGTGGTGGCAGAAAATCTGTCGGTGGCGATCCCGGAAGGTGAGTTGACGGTGATTATCGGCCCCAACGCCTGCGGTAAATCCACTTTGCTGCGTACCCTGAGCCGTCTTAATGCACCGCTGAAAGGCGAAGTGTATCTGGATGGTGAAGCGATAGCGCGCTACCCGACTAAAGAGGTCGCACGTCGACTTGGGTTGCTGCCGCAGAGTTCCAACGCACCGGCGGGCATCAGCGTGACTGAACTGGTGGCGCGCGGGCGTTATCCCCATCAGCCGCTGTTTGGTCGCTGGCGTAGCGAGGATGAAGAGGCGGTGCAAACGGCGATGCGGGCAACCGGCGTGGCCGATCTGGCGCAGCAGCCAGTGGATACCTTGTCCGGTGGGCAGCGTCAGCGTGTATGGATTGCCATGGTACTGGCGCAGCAAACGCCGCTGTTACTGCTGGATGAGCCAACCACCTGGCTGGATATCACCCATCAGATTGAACTGCTGGAATTGATGCAGGAGTTGAATCAGCAACATGGCCGCACGTTAGTGGTGGTGCTGCACGATCTCAATCACGCCTGCCGTTATGCCACCCATTTGATCGCCATGCGTCACGGCAAGATTTTGGCCGAAGGCAAGCCCGCAGAGATCGTGACGCCTGCGTTGATAGAACAGGTGTACGGTTTACGCTGCGTGATTGTGGAAGATCCGGTGGCGCACACGCCAATGATCGTGCCGCTGGGGCGGGGAAATTAAGCGACCTGGCTGCAGCAAAGCAGGTTATAGCGGGGATCTGAACGCTATAACATGCACCCTGGAGCAGCGTGTCGAGACGCCTGAGCGAAGAGCCCTGTAAATGGCAGGCAAGCTGATCGCAGTGAGGCTTAATGTCAGCGCCCTGTTCAGGACAGATAATTTTATTGCCAGGAGGTCCCTCGACCTCCCGGCAATCGGCCTGGGTTAGCCTAATATCCGCTGCAGCAACGGGCCAATCTGCTTAAACATCTGCGGAGAGATAATCTCCACGTGTGCACAATCCATTGACCATACTTCTAACTCACCCACATACGGTGCCCAGGCGCGACGTGCATCCTGACCAGGCTGCTGCGTCTGCTCGGCGAGAAACAGCGTGGCGCGACCGTGGAAGCGGGCGCTGCGCGCGGTGGCTAACAGGCGCACCGAACTGGCGTAGTTAGCTTCAATGGTGTCAAACATCGCGCGCATCTCTTCGCCCGCCTGATGACGCTGCGCCGCGATAAACTGCTCGCGCTCGCGATTCACCTCTTCCAGTACCGCCGGATCCAGCACATTCTCGCCACGCTTCTCATCCCAGTTTTGCGTTTCCGGTGGCCAGGTATCGAGCAGGCCGAGGAAGGCCACCTCTTCACCTGCTGCTTCCAGTCGTGCCGCAATACCTTGCGCCAGCGTGCCGCCGAGCGAATAACCGAGGAAGAAGTATGGTCCGTGCGGCTGCACGTCACGTAAGGTTTGCAGATGCGCGTCACACACCTCGTCGAGGTGCGCGCTTTGATTCAGCGGGCTGGCGATATCCGGCGACTGAATGCCCACCAGCGACCAGCGCTGATCGAGATAACGCTGCAGAATGCTGAACTGCCAGGCAAAACCCGACGCCGGATGGAAACAGAACAGCGTGGGTCCGTTGCTCTGACGCAGCGGCAGCACGGCTTCAAAACCTGCCTGCTGATGCGATTGGGTATCGCTCAGCAACCGGGCGAGTTTTTCCACCGTCGAAGCCACCATAATTTGCCCCACCGAAACCGGCTGTTGCAGTTCGCGGCGCAGCTGGGCAGCTAAGCGCATCGCCAGCAGCGAGTGGCCACCGAGGGCGAAGAAATCATCCTGGGCGCTGATGGTGTCGCGCGCCAGCAGCTGGCAGAAAGCCTGCGCCAATTGTGTTTCCAAACCTGGAGAAGGGGCGCGACCCACGCTGTCAGCTGCGTTTTGTGGCAGCGGCAGGGCTTTACGATCCAGCTTGCCGTTGCTGCTCAGCGGGAAGGTATCCAGTTGTACAATTGCCACCGGCACCATGTGTGCGGGCAGGCGCTGCGCCAGTGCATCACGCAGCGCGTCGCCATCGACAGTGTGCTCCGCAATCACATACCCCACCAGCTGACGCGCATCACCGCCTTGTGCAGCGGCACCGCCGAGTACCACCGCGTGCGTGACCGCCTGCTCAATGCCAGGCTGTGCGCTCATCACATGATCGATTTCGTTGAGTTCGATACGCTGGCCTCGGATCTTCAACTGATCGTCGCTGCGTCCGAGGTATTCCACCGCGCCGTTATCCAGCCAGCGCGCCACGTCACCGGTCAGGTACATGCGTTCGCCAGCGGCAAATGGATCGGCGATAAAGCGGCTGGCGGTCAGATCCGGGCGGCCAAGATAGCCATGTGCCAGCTGTACGCCTGTTAAGTAAAGATCGCCTGCCACACCGGGCGGCACCGGCTGCATGCGTGCATCAAGAATGCGAAGTCCGGTATTCCACACCGGGAAACCAATCGGCACGCTGGCACCTTCAACGGCTGCCAAAGCTTCGCCAAACGCCGGATACCAGCTAACATCCACCGCCGCTTCGGTCGGACCGTACAGATTGTGAAGCGGCACCTGCGTCAGTTTTTCCCATTCACGCGACAGATCGGTCGGCAGCGCTTCACCGCTACAGAAGACGTTGCGTAGGCTGCCACAACAGGCAACTGCTGGCTCACTGTCCAGCGCCGCGACAAAGGCGGCCAGCATCGAAGGAACGAAGTGCGTGGTGGTGACTTTGTGACGCGCAAACAGCTGCTGAAGCGCCTCCGGATCGCGGTGCGCCTCCGGCGGTGCCATGACCAGTTGCGCGCCTACCAGCAGCGGCCAGAAGAATTCCCATACGGATACATCGAAACTGCTCGGGGTTTTCTGCAATACCACGTCGTCGGCGTGCAGCGGATAGCGATCCTGCATCCACAACAGGCGGTTGACGATCGCTTCATGACCGACCAATACGCCTTTCGGACGCCCGGTAGACCCTGAAGTGTAGATGATGTAGGCGCCATCCTGCGGTGTCGGCGCGCTGGCAGGTTGTGACGCGTCTGGCGCAGGATAAAGCGCATCAAAGTGCAGCTGTTTAACAGAATCGATGGCGCTGAAACGGGCACTGAGTTCTGCTGAGGTGATGAGCGTTTTGGGGGCGGCATCTTCCAGCATCAGCTGTAATCGTTCGTCGGGGTAGCCGGTATCCAGCGGCAGGTATGCCGCGCCAAGTGACACAATCGCCTGCAATGCCAGCGAGAGCTGCACCGAACGTGGCAACGCCACCGCCACAATATCGCCGCGCTGTACGCCCGCAGCGCTGAGATCGGCGGCCAGGGCATATAGCTGCTGCTGCATCTCACGATAGTTCAGTTGATGTGTGGCATCGGCCAGCGCCGGGGCATCAGGCGTACGTGCGGCCTGTTGCGCCAGCAGTGAAGCCAGCGTTTCTGCCGGAACGGGATGCGCAGTCTGGTTGATAGCGGCAATTTGTACGTGCTCTTCTGCGGTTAGCAGATCCAGTTCACCCAACGCACGATGCGGTTGCTCCGCCAACTGATCCAGCAGCAAAGCAAAACGGCTGGCGTGGCGAATCAGCGTCGATTCGCTATAGCGCTCCGCATTCGCCAGCAGTTCCAGCGTCAGTTCACCCTGTTCGCTGATGTAGATAGCGATTTCCAGGTCGCGCACTGGACCGGATGCCAGCTGATGGGTTAGGCCTTCAACGCCCGCGAAATCGAGTTGATAATCAAACATCTTCAGGTTGATTACCGGGCCGTACAGCGGATCGCCATCGCCCAGACGACCGAGATCGCGCTGCACCTGTTCCGCATCATAACGCTGGTGGCGGCGCATTTTCTTCACTTCACCTGCCAGCTGGGCAGCCAGCACACTCAGCGGCTGGGTGGGATCGTAATGCACGGCCATCGGCAGCACGTTGATCACCGGACCGGTGGCGCACAGCGCGGCGGATCCGATGCGGCGCATAAAGATGAATCCAGCGGCAAAATCATTTTGTCCACTGAGTCGCGCCAGCCACAACGCCACCAGCGCAAAAGCCAGGTCAGCCGCGCTGGATTGTGGATGCTGATTAACCAGCGTCTGAAAGGTGTTGCGATCAAGCGTTACGCTGTGGCGCAGCAGATCGGTGGTCGCGCTTTGTCCAGCCAGCGGTAAAGGTGATAGTGAAGCCGGTGAAGGCAGGGCAGCCCCTTTTTCGCGCCAGAATTCACGATCGCGGGTGAAAGAAGAGGATGCCTGGTAGCGCTGGTACTCCTCCACCACTTCGCTAAACGGGATAAAGGGCGTCGGCTCGGCATCCTGTTGCTCGACGGCTGCGGTGTAGAGATTGGCAATACGACGAGTGATGGCGGTAAAACTGAAGCCATCCACCACTAAATGGTGATAACGCTGATACCAGAACCAGTGCTGATCGCCAATGCGATACAGCGTGTGATGCCATAACGGGGCACCGCTCAGTACGCGTAAATCACCGTTCATGTCTTCACGCATCAACGCGCGAGCTTTGGTGGCCGCATCGGTTTCAGCACGCAAATCAACGATTTTTGGCGCACTAAACGCCTGTGGTTGTCGCCACTGCAGCGCTTCGCCCTCCACTTCGGCAAACGCCATATTCAGGGTGTCGGCTTCCTGCATGCCAGCCACGACGGCCTGCGCCAACAGGTCGCTGTTAATCGCGCCGCGTAATTCGACAAAGTGTGCCACGGCATAGGCATTGTGGTGTTGGGTCAGCTGGTCGGCAATCCAGATGCCGGGCTGGGCTGCCACTAATGGCAAAGTATGTTGGTCAGTCATGATTTTGTTCATCAGAGATTCAGACATCTGTGCTCCGGTTTGCGTCCTGCGTGATGAAGTTAAGTCGGATTGCGCCACAGGGCTTGCAGACCGTCGAGCAGACCACCGCGCCAGCATAGCGCGTCATGGCCGCCCTCCACCGGCAGGTAATTCACCTGGTAACCGGCAGCGGTAAGTTTTTGTTCTAATTGTTGATTGGCTTGCAGAATCAGGCCTTCACGTTTACCTGCTTCCAGCCAGAAACGCAGCGGCTGTTCGGGTGCCAGGCCGCTATCCAGCGCCTGTAGTAGCCATCCGTAAGGATTGCCGCGTTCGGGCCACCAAAAAGATCCTGAAAGACTCAGCGCATTGCCAAACGTCTGCGGGAAATGCAGTGCAGCGAAAACGGAAGCCAGCCCACCAAAACTCTGCCCGGCCACCAGCGTGCTGTCCGCCTGTTGGCGATGAGGTGCCCATTGCGCCACCTGTGGCAGTAATTCCTGCTGCACGGCTTGCCAGAACTGCGGATTACAGGGCAGTTCGCGGCTGCGGTGTTCACGGTCGATGATATCGATAAACAAATAGACCGCAGGAGGGAGTTTTCCGGCATCAGTAAGTTGCTGCAATGGCCCGGCAATCGGCATTTGATTTGCCCAGAACTGGCCATCCAGCAGAATGGCCAGTGGGCGTTGTTCCGCATCGAACTCGCCAGTGGCATAAATCCACACTTTGCGACTGTTGCCTAACAGCGCGCTATCCCACTGATACTGCTGCAAAGAAATAGCAGGTGCGTTGCCCTCATCGACAGATTTCCAGACCCGCTGGTCAGGAGCCTGCGGGAGATGCAGCGGCGAGACGCCCATGCCGCGCCCACCGGCCCAGCCACGTAATGGATTCAGGGGATCGGCCTTCGCCGTGGGGAATTTGTCACGCCACCAGTTACGTAACGCGTACATGTCGGCTTCACCGCTAAAGTCGGTTGCCTGTTCATCGTGCATCAGGCAGTAACTGCCGCGCCAGGTGGAGGGCAGCGCGGTTTGCCAGTACCACACGTCGGTGCCCGTTACCCGCACCAATGACTGCGGTGGACGCTTCTGATGATGATCGGTCACGCCCGTAATGTTGATCCACACGCGCTGAGTTGCTGAGGTTTTTTCGCTGCCTTGTGGATCGCGCCAGAAGAAAGTTACCAGACAGGTGCCATCCTGCTGAGGGGCAATGCGCGGAATACCTTGAGTGTGTTGCTCCTGCCACCAGGCTTCACTACCGATTACATCATTTCGCCAGGTCATAGGGGCTGCCAGTCACTGTGTAGGGAAAGATTTACATAAGATTAATAATTAATACTATTGATAACTATTTGCATTTGCAATAGGGTGTTTCCGCTCAAAAGAGCACGCTCGTTCCGCCTGACTCTTTCCTTCCTGGAAGGTTACGCAACGGATGGCACTGCCAGGTCTGGAACTGGGCGCGATAAGGACAGGGATATTCTCACCGGCTCGCCAGTTAAGAATCCAACGGCATTTTTACTGGCCATCCAGGAATGAAAAACAATGACGCGCTACTCACGATTATCATTAGCTATTTTGATTGAACTGGGGCTGAGCGCCTCACTGCTCTCCGGCAGCGCCTGGGCAGCAGACACTTCCAGCAAGACGACCAGCAGCCCATCCACCACTGACGCCGAATCGATGAATGGCGGCACGTTAATGGTGACCGCACAGCAGCAAAACCTGCAGGCACCCGGCGTTTCCACCATCACCGCAGATGAAATTAAAAAGCATCCACCGGCGCGTGATGTGTCAGAAATTATTCGTACCATGCCAGGCGTTAACCTGACCGGTAACTCCACCAGCGGCCAGCGCGGTAACAATCGCCAGATCGATATTCGCGGCATGGGCCCGGAAAACACCCTGATTATGGTCGATGGCATGCCAGTCACCAGCCGCAACTCGGTGCGTTTGGGCTGGCGCGGTGAGCGTGATACGCGCGGTGACACCAACTGGGTGCCGCCAGAGATGATCGACCATATCGACGTCATTCGTGGTCCGGCTGCGGTACGTTACGGCAATGGCGCGGCGGGCGGGGTGGTGAATATTATCACCAAAAAGTACACCGACCAGCAGTGGCACGGCTCCTGGAACACCTACTTCAATGCACCGGAGCACAAAGCAGAAGGCGCAACCAAACGCACCAACTTCAGCCTTGAAGGGCCGCTGGGTGACGACTTCAACTTCCGGTTGTACGGGGGGGTAGCCAAAACCCAGGCCGATGCGTATGACATCAATGAAGACCATGCCGCAGCACGTACCGGTACTTATGCGGGCAGCTATCCTTCAGGCCGTGAAGGCTCGGTCAATAAAGATATCAATGCGTTACTGAGCTGGGCGTTTGCTCCGATGCAGACTCTGGAGTTGCAAGCGGGCTATAGCCGTCAAGGAAACCTCTACGCAGGCGATACGCAGAACACCAATACCAGCGCGCTGGTGAAAAGCCTGTATGGCGATGAAACTAACCGCCTGTATCGCCAGAACATCTCGTTGAAATGGACCGGTGCCTGGGATAACGGTGTCAGCACCAATACCTACGCGCGTTATGAGAAAACCCGTAACACCCGTATTAATGAAGGTCTGGCGGGCGGAACGGAAGGTATCTTCTCTAACGATGGTTTCAACACCATTCAGTTAGACGATATTTTGCTGCACAGCGAAGTTAGCATTCCGTTTGAGTGGGGAGTTAATCAGACCGCAACGCTGGGAACGGAATGGAACCAGCAGCGTATGAAAGATCCCTCTTCAACCACTCAGGATGCTTCTTCTGATCCTATACCCGGCATCGCCGATACAGGCCGCAGCCCGTATTCGCAGGCGGAAATCTTCTCGCTGTTCGCTGAAGACAATATGGAGCTGACCGACAGCACCATGCTGACGCCAAGCCTGCGTTTCGATCATCACTCGATTGTGGGTAACAACTGGAGTCCGTCTCTGAACCTGTCGCAAGGTTTGGGTGATGACTTCACATTGAAGATGGGCGCGGGCCTGGCTTATAAAGCGCCAAGCCTGTACCAGACCAATCCGAACTATCTGTTATACAGTAAAGGTCAGGGCTGTGCTGCCAGTACCGCTGCCTGTTATCTGCAGGGTAACCCGGACCTGAAAGCTGAAAACAGTTTCAACAAAGAGATTGGACTGGAGTGGAAACACGAAGGCTATCAGGCGGGTCTGACCTGGTTCCGTAACGATTACCGCAACAAGATTGAAGCGGGTTACGCAGCCGTCGGTAAAGCCTCAAACGGCACCACGGATATCTACAAGTGGGAAAACGTACCGAAAGCAGTGGTGGAAGGGCTGGAAGGTACGGTTAACGTGCCGTTCTCTGATAGCGTGATGTGGAACAACAACTTCACTTATATGCTGCAGAGTAAGAACAAGGAAACCGGCGATCGTTTGTCAATCATCCCGGAATACACCCTGAACTCAACGCTGAGCTGGCAGGCAACGCAGGATCTGTCGCTGCAAACCACCCTGACCTGGTACGGCACGCAAACACCGAAAAAGTATGACTACAAAGGTCAGCCGGTGACGGGAAGCGCGGCTGATAAAGTCAGTCCTTACTCTATCATTGGCCTGAGCGGGACTTATGATGTGAATAAGTACGCCAGCGTCACCCTGGGTATCGACAACCTGTTTGATAAGCGTCACTTCCGCGAAGGTAATGCGCAAACCACCGGGAACGCGACAACTGGCGCCTACCTCTACGGTGCGGGGGCGAATACTTATAACGAGTCAGGCCGTACTTACTACATGAGCCTCAACACTCACTTCTAAAGCAGCTGATGCGGTAAATAGCAGCGGGCAATCAGCCCGTTGCTATCTTTGCGGTTAACCAGCTCCAGCCTGCCACGGTGCATCTGCACGATGCGCAGTACGATGTTCAGACCCAACCCGCTGCCACCGTAACGCTGATCGCGACGACGGAAGGCTTGCGTCAGTTCTTCTGCCGCATCGGCCTCAATGCCTGGTCCCTGATCCCACACTTCGATGATCACCTGCTGTTTATCCTGCTGCATTTTCACACTGACTTCACTGCCTTCCGGGCTGTAACGTGAGGCGTTTTCCAGCAGATTACGCAGCATCAGGCGCAGTAATACGGCTTCACCTTGCTGTGGGATATCTTTGCCGTGCGGCCAGTGCAGTGTTTGCTGTCGCTGTGCATAAAGTTCGGCCATTTCCGGCTGCAGCGGCTGCATGATGTCTTTTTGCCACTGCAACTGCTGATAGTGACCGCCTGCCAGCGCCTGGCCGGCTCGCGACAGCATCAGCAGTTGCTCCACGGTGTGCATCAACTGGTCGATACGTTCAATCAGCATCTCACTTTGCGGCACGTTCTGCTGGTGGAGAAGTTCAAGATGCAGACGTAAACCGGCCAAAGGGGTACGCAATTCATGCGCGGCATCGGCGGTGAAGAGGCGTTCCTGTTGTAGCGTGTGGTCGAGCCGCGAAAATAGCTGATTAATGGAGGTGGTCACGGCAACGATTTCATCCATTTCTGAATAAACCGGCAGCGGGGTGAGATTATCGGCGGAGCGATGGGCGAGGCTATCCTGCAGGGATCGTAATGGACGAATGATCCAGTTAATCGCCCAGAATGACAGCAGTAGCGTCAGAGCGATCATCACCAGTGAAGGCAACAGCAGTGAAGCGATGGCTTCACGGATCTCATTCTCGACGCGGTCGTTGCGCGCCTGAGCAGACAGCGTTTCGTTGACCAGGAAACTGATCTGTTCGCGACTCTCATGCCATAACCAGATGGCGCTCATCACCTGGCAGGTGAGGAGAATCAGCGCCAGCATAATCAGTAACCGCTGACGCATGCTGTTCATTCGCGCACTTCCAGGCGGTAGCCCACGCCACGCACGGTTTTGATACGATCTTTTCCGAGCTTACGGCGCAGATTGTGAATGTGAACTTCCAGCGTATTGGATCCAGGATCGTCATTCCAGCTGTAGAGATCCTGCTGCAGCGTTTCGCGATGGACGTTCTGGCCGACGCGCATTAACAAGCGCGTCAGCAGTGCGAACTCTTTTGGGGTGATTTCCAGCGGACGCTCTTCTAGCAATACCTGCTGCGAACTGAGATTGAGGGTGAGATCACCCTGTTGCAGCAAATTGTCGCTGTGACCCTGAAAACGGCGAATCAGTGCACGCACGCGCGCCTGCAGCTCCACCAGCGCGAAGGGTTTGACCAGATAATCGTCGGCACCGGCATCCAGGCCATCCACGCGATCCTCCAGTGCATCACGCGCCGTCAGGATCAACACCGGCACGTTGATGCCATCGCGCCGCCACTGACGCAGCAGCGTGGCACCATCGCGATCCGGTAAACCCAGATCCAGAACGATCAGGCTGTACTGCCCACTGCGTAAGAAAGCATTACTCTCTGCAGCAGTACTCGCGCAGTCAACCGCATATCCTTGTGCGCTAAGGGCCTGAGCAAGGCCCGATTGCAACAGCGCGTCATCTTCAACGATCAGCAATTTCATTAGTTGTTTTTGTTGATATCCGAGTAGAGGCGGCTTTCGAAGCGTACCAGAGGAATGCGCCGCGTTTTCTGATCTTCAGGCGGCACCGCATAACCAGAAAGATACTGCACAAAGGCGACACGTGCACCGCTGGAAGTGGTAATAAATCCGGCCAGATTATAGACGCCCTGCAGCGAACCGGTTTTTGCCGACACTTTGCCATCCAGTCCGGCTTCATGCAGGCCACCACGATATTGCAACGTGCCATCGTATCCTGCCAGCGGCAGCATGGAGATGTAGTTCAGCGTTGAGTCATTTTTCGCGATGTATTGCAGTACTTGCATCATGGTATCTGGCGCAATCAAATCGTGACGCGACAAGCCTGAACCATCGACCTGAATGCTGTTGCCGAGATCGACGCCCGCTTTTTCACGCAGTATGCGGCGTACCGCATCGGAACCGGCGCGGAACGTGCCTGGTACGTTGAAATAGTGATGGCCGATGGTACGGAACACCGTATCCGCAATCATGTTGTCCGATTTCTTCAGCATGGTGTGCAGCAGGTTGTGCAGCGGCGCGGATTGCGTTGAGGCCAACACGGTGCCCGGCGGGGTAACCTGCGTCTGGCGCACTAAATGACCGCTGTAATCGATATCCGCGGCACGCAGTTCGGCCTTGAGGATTTCGCCCGCCCAGGCGGCACCATCCTGCACAGCAAACGCCAGCGGCAAAGGTTCGGCGCGTTGGCGCATGCAGCCAGTCAGCGTGTAGCGGTTTAGTTCGCCTGGCACCACATCCAACTCGCAGTACTGCCCATCTCCACTGTTACGACCAATAGTGCGCACTTGGCTAAACATATGCGCTGGATAATACGAGGCGATACGCACAAAGGCGTTTTCGCCTGGCGTGTTAGCGCTGTAAAGCGAAACGGAGAAACAGTTTTTATCGACAATTGCGGCACCCGGCGGGGCGCTGAAGCACTGCGTCATATCGTTCCACGGCCAACCTGGCGCAGCGTCGTGGCTGGCAAACACGGACGTATCGATCACCAGATTGCCTTTGATATGCGTAATGCCCTGCTTTTTCAGGGCCGCCACCATATTGCGCAGATCCTGACGGCTCAGCGTCGGATCGCCACCAAAACGCGCCACTAAATCGCCATTGAGCGTGCCATCGTTGATCGCACCCTTGGTTTCCATTGTGGTCTGAAAACGGAAGTCCGGACCGAGTTCCAGCAGGGCCGCCAGCGCGGTAATCACCTTCATGGTACTGGCCGGCAATGCCATCTGTTTGCCGTGATAGTCGATTATCGGGGTTGATGCGCCCACTTTTTGTACCATCAGCGCCAGGTTTGCGCCGTCTGGCAAATACTGCATGTATTCTTCAACGGGGGCTGCTTGTGCCTGCAGCATAAACGCACAGGTTAATCCGGTAACAAGTCGTGAAAATCGCATAATCTCGCGGTAACTGACGGGTGAAGGCGTCAATACTACGTCCCGAGGCGGTGCAAAGTAAACGATGACCCACAGGGAACTCTGGGGTAAAATACGTATCAAAATGCAAAACCGAACCTGACCCGGAAAGCTTTCCGGGTCAGGCTTCTTTTGCTTGTGAAAAGAGGTAACGCGCCGCAGAAGCTGTTTTCTGCTGTCACCGGTCAGGATGACGCCGTTAACCAGGATAGATGACGAGGAGCCAAAATGAATCAGATTCCGATGACGTTGAAAGGCGCTGAGAGCCTGCGTGAAGAGCTGAACGAACTGAAAACCGTGAAGCGTCCGCGCATCATCGCCTCTATTGCCGAAGCCCGTGAGCACGGCGATCTCAAAGAAAATGCCGAATACCACGCTGCCCGTGAAGAGCAGGGTTTTTGCGAAGGCCGTATTCAGGAGATTGAAGCCAAACTCTCCAACGCTCAGGTGATTGATATCACGACGATGCCGAAAACCGGCCGCGTGATTTTTGGTGCCACCGTGACCATTTTAAATGTGGATACGGACGAAGAATTCACTTACCGCATCGTGGGTGATGATGAAGCTGACTTCAAACAAAACCTGATTTCAGTGAACTCGCCGATGGCGCGTGGTTTGATTGGTAAAGAAGCAGACGACGTTGCGATTGTGAAGACACCGGGCGGCGATGTGGAATATGAAGTGTTAAAGGTGGAATACCTTTAAGATATTGCTACGCTTTGAAATGTGTAGCCGCATATTGTAAAGAAAGGAAAAAGGCCGCATAGCGGCCTTTTATCCCATGCAGGAGCATGGCACTTTCTCTGCCCGTCATGGCAGCCTTTACGGCTTAATTAACGTGGCAGAGTAATTTTGCGCTCTTTTGCAGGGCGATACAGCACCAGCGTGTTGCCGATGACCTGTACGTTACAAGCTTTTGTTTCACGTACGATAGCGTCAACGATCAGCTGCTTGGTTTCACGATCTTCAGAGGCAATTTTCACCTTGATCAATTCGTGATGCTCGAGCGCCAGTTCGATTTCGGCGAGCACGCCTTCGGTCAAGCCATTACCGCCCAGCATAACAACGGGCTTGAGTGGATGGGCTAGGCCTTTCAGGTGCTGTTTTTGTTTGGTACTCAGATTCATCGTATTTTTTACTTACTCAGGGATTGAAAACGGTTCATTCTACCGCCATCTCGGGTATATCGCCAAATCAACGCGACTCATTGCGTACTGATTTATCGCTACGATGAAGATTTAATTGGAAAAATTATGACGGGTAAAAAGCGTTCGGCCAGTTCCAGTCGCTGGCTACAGGAACACTTTAGCGATAAATATGTGTTGCAGGCACAGAAAAAGGGGTTGCGTTCGCGCGCCTGGTTTAAACTGGACGAAATTCAGCAGGGTGACAAGCTTTTCAAACCCGGCATGACAGTGGTAGATCTGGGTGCTGCACCCGGTGGTTGGTCGCAATATGCGGTACAACAGATTGGATCCAACGGTCGTATTATTGCCTGTGACTTGCTCCCCATGGACCCGATTGTCGGTGTCGATTTTTTACAGGGCGACTTTCGTGAAGAGGCAGTGCTGAACGCATTGCTGGAGCGAGTAGGTGACCAAAAGGTGCAAGTTGTCATGTCTGACATGGCGCCGAACATGAGTGGTACACCTGCGGTTGATATTCCACGATCGATGTATTTGGTAGAGTTGGCGCTGGAAATGTGTCGGGATATCCTGGCGCCTGGCGGCAGTTTTGTAGTGAAAGTGTTTCAGGGAGATGGCTTCGAGGAATACCTGCGGGAAATTCGCTCCCTATTTACGAAAGTGAAAATTCGTAAGCCAGACGCTTCTCGTTTACGTTCGCGTGAAGTGTATATTGTGGCGACAGGGCGCAAACTATAGCCCTCGGTACCGGAATCAAAGCAAGGCGAACTGCGTTTACTCTGATGTGTAATTCTGAGTTTCAGTGGAAAGCAGTAAAATCATCAGCGCCGCGATTCCAGGTCTGAAGGATATATAGTACCCTACGCTGTCTGTTAACACCGTTGTAATATGAGGTTAATCCCTTGAGTGACATGGCGAAAAACCTGATTCTCTGGTTAGTCATCGCGGTCGTGCTGATGTCTGTCTTCCAGAGCTTTGGGCCCAGCGAGTCGAATGGCCGTAGGGTTGATTATTCAACCTTCCTGTCGGAAGTGAACCAGGATCAGGTCCGCGAGGCACGTATTAACGGGCGTGAGATTAACGTTGTCAAAAAAGACAGTAATAAATATACGACTTACATTCCTGTCAACGATCCTAAGTTGCTTGATAACCTCTTGACCAAAAACGTCAAAGTGATTGGCGAACCACCAGAAGAGCCAAGCCTGCTGGCTTCCATCTTCATCTCCTGGTTCCCAATGCTGCTATTGATTGGCGTTTGGATCTTCTTTATGCGGCAGATGCAGGGCGGCGGTGGCAAAGGCGCAATGTCCTTTGGCAAGAGTAAAGCCCGCATGCTGACCGAAGACCAGATCAAGACCACGTTTGCAGATGTCGCAGGTTGCGATGAAGCGAAAGAAGAAGTGGGTGAACTGGTTGAATATCTGCGCGAGCCAAGCCGCTTCCAGAAACTGGGTGGTAAGATCCCGAAAGGTGTCCTGATGGTCGGCCCTCCGGGTACTGGTAAAACCTTGCTGGCTAAAGCGATTGCTGGCGAAGCAAAAGTACCGTTCTTCACTATCTCCGGTTCTGACTTTGTTGAAATGTTCGTGGGTGTCGGTGCATCTCGTGTGCGTGACATGTTCGAGCAGGCGAAGAAAGCCGCACCGTGCATCATCTTTATCGATGAAATCGATGCCGTAGGCCGTCAACGTGGCGCTGGTTTAGGCGGTGGTCATGATGAGCGTGAGCAGACGCTGAACCAGATGCTGGTGGAGATGGATGGCTTCGAAGGTAATGAAGGCATCATTGTTATCGCCGCAACTAACCGTCCAGACGTACTTGACCCCGCGCTGCTGCGCCCAGGTCGTTTTGACCGCCAGGTTGTGGTCGGTCTGCCAGATGTTCGCGGTCGTGAACAGATTCTGAAAGTGCATATGCGTCGTGTGCCGCTGGCCACTGACATCGATGCAGCGATCATCGCACGTGGTACGCCGGGCTTCTCGGGTGCTGACCTCGCTAACCTTGTCAACGAAGCGGCACTGTTTGCTGCACGTGGCAACAAGCGTGTGGTCTCGATGGTTGAGTTCGAGAAAGCGAAAGACAAAATCATGATGGGTGCAGAACGTCGCTCCATGGTGATGACGGAAGCGCAGAAAGAATCCACCGCTTACCACGAAGCGGGCCATGCGATTATTGGTCGTCTGGTACCGGAACACGATCCGGTGCATAAAGTGACAATTATCCCGCGTGGACGTGCGCTGGGTGTGACCTTCTTCTTGCCAGAAGGTGACGCGATTAGCGCCAGCCGCCAGAAACTTGAAAGCCAGATCTCAACGCTGTATGGCGGTCGTCTGGCGGAAGAGATCATCTACGGCGCAGAACACGTTTCTACCGGTGCATCTAACGACATTAAAGTCGCCACTAACCTGGCGCGAAACATGGTGACGCAGTGGGGCTTCAACGAGAAGTTAGGTCCGTTGCTGTATGCTGAAGAAGAAGGCGAAGTGTTCCTCGGCCGCTCTGTGGCTAAGGCGAAACACATGTCAGATGAAACAGCACGCATCATCGACCAGGAAGTTAAACACCTGATCGACAGCAACTACCAGCGTGCTCGTGTTCTGCTGGGTGAGAATATGGACATCCTTCACGCGATGAAAGACGCGCTGATGAAGTATGAAACCATTGATGCGCCACAGATTGATGACTTGATGGCTCGCCGTGAAGTTCGCCCACCAGCAGGTTGGGATGATTCAGGCAGCAGCAGTTCATCGGACAACAATGGGACGCCAAAGGCGCCACGTCCGGTTGATGAACCGCGTACGCCAAATCCTGGCAACACCATGTCAGAACAGCTCGACAAATAAGAGGCCACAAACCTCAGCAAAAACCCCGGCCGGTCCGGGGTTTTTTACATTCAGTGATACCGTGATTCCCAAGGAGATTCCCGCCATGAAGTTGTTCGCCCGTGATTCCCATCTCGATCTGTCGTTTCCCCATGTGATGGGTATTTTGAATGTCACGCCGGACTCCTTCTCTGATGGCGGAACACACAACACATTGGTGGATGCGCTGACCCATACCAATGAGATGGTGAATGCGGGCGCAACCATCATCGATGTCGGCGGGGAATCTACGCGGCCAGGTGCCGATGAAGTCAGCGTAGATGAAGAGTTAGCGCGCGTGATTCCGGTGGTTGAAGCCATCGCCCAGCGTTTTGAGGTATGGATTTCGGTTGATACTTCAAAGCCAGAGGTGATCCGTGAATCGGCGCGAGTGGGTGCTCACATCATTAATGATATTCGCTCACTGTCAGAACCGGGTGCGTTGGCAGCAGCAGCAGAAACCGGTCTGCCGGTGTGCCTGATGCATATGCAGGGCGAACCTCGTACCATGCAGCAAGCACCTGAATACCAGAATATCGTGGGTGAAGTGGACGCTTACTTCCATGCACAGATTGCACGCTGCGAAGCGGCAGGCATTAAAAAAGAGAATCTGTTGCTCGACCCTGGCTTCGGTTTCGGTAAGAATCTCAACCACAATTATCAACTGCTGGCAGAACTCAACCATTTCCACCATTTAGGCTTACCGCTGCTGGTCGGAATGTCGCGTAAATCGATGATTGGCCAGTTGTTAAATGTCGGTCCGACGCAGCGTCTGACCGGCAGCCTGAGCTGTGCGGTGATTGCCGCTATGCAGGGCGCACAAATTATTCGCGTGCATGATGTTAAAGAGACTGTCGAAGCGATGCGTATTGTCGAAGCGACACGGAGAGCAAAAGGATAAAGCATGAGTAATCGTAAATATTTCGGTACAGATGGTATTCGTGGCAAGGTCGGTGAAGCACCGATTACCCCTGATTTTGTCCTGAAGCTGGGTTTTGCTGCGGGTAAGGTCCTGGCGCGTTCGGGTTCGCGTAAGGTATTAATTGGTAAAGATACACGCATTTCTGGCTATATGCTGGAATCGGCACTGGAAGCCGGCCTGGCTGCAGCCGGTTTGTCGGCGGCCTTTACGGGACCCATGCCAACCCCCGCGATTGCCTATCTGACGCGGACCTTCCGCGCAGAAGCCGGCATCGTGATCTCTGCATCGCATAATCCTTTCGACGATAACGGCATCAAATTCTTCTCTGCGGAAGGCACTAAATTACCGGATGAAGTGGAAGAGGCCATTGAGCTTGAGTTAGAGAAGCCGCTAACCTGTGTCGAGTCCGCTGAGCTGGGGCGTGCCAGCCGTATTGTTGACGCTGCCGGCCGCTATATTGAGTTCTGTAAAGGCACATTCCCGAGCGAGTTAAGCCTCAACGGTCTGAAAATTGTGGTGGATTGCGCTAATGGTGCGACCTATCACATCGCGCCTAACGTGCTGCGTGAATTGGGCGCTAAGGTGATTGCGATTGGCGTTCAGCCCGATGGCATGAACATCAACAAAGAGTGCGGCGCAACCGATCTCCGCATGCTGCAGCAGCGCGTGCTGGAAGAGAAGGCCGATTTGGGCCTTGCTTACGATGGCGATGGCGACCGCATCATGATGGTTGATCATCTGGGCATGAAGGTCGATGGTGACCAGATTCTCTACATCATTGCACGTGAAGCCTTGCGTCAGGGACAACTGCGCGGCGGCGTGGTGGGTACGTTGATGAGTAATATGGGGCTGGAACTGGCGTTGAAACAGTTGGGCATTCCCTTCACGCGTGCCAAAGTGGGTGACCGCTACGTGCTGGAAAAAATGCAGGAGAAGGGCTGGCGCATGGGGGCTGAAAACTCCGGGCATGTCATTCTGTTGGATAAAATCAGCACTGGCGACGGTATCGTGGCAAGTTTGCAAGTACTCACTGCTATTGTGCGTAATCACATGAGTCTGCATGATTTGTGCAGTGGCATGAAAATGCTGCCGCAGATTCTGGTGAATGTGCGCTTCAGCGGCAGTCATGATCCTCTTGAATCCGAGAGCGTGAAGGCTGTCAGCGCTGAAGTGGAGAAAACGCTAGCAGGGCGCGGTCGTGTACTGTTGCGTAAATCGGGCACTGAGCCGCTGATTCGCGTGATGGTCGAGGGTGAAGATGAAGCGTTAGTCACCGAGCTGGCGCATAAAATTGCTGATGCGGTGAAAGCGGTCTAAGCGTGTTAACAGGCGGCGAGATTTCGACTTTCCGCCTGTTAAATCACCATCCTGGCGTTTTTTTCCGCAATCAATAAAGTTCGTGAAAATTGCGCTTGCAGAGGTATGTCCCATTGGTTAGTATTCACACCCGCTTCTGATGGGTGATGACGATACTCCCCGTCAATATTGGTGAAGCTTTAACTGTGCGGATAACGCGCAAGGAAACAGGTTGATTATGTACGAAGCTCTGTTAGTTGTTTTCCTTATTGTTGCGATTGGCCTTGTAGGTCTGATCATGCTTCAGCAAGGCAAAGGCGCTGATATGGGAGCCTCATTCGGTGCAGGCGCCTCTGGTACACTGTTCGGTTCAAACGGGTCTGGTAACTTCATGACACGTATGACTGCAGTACTGGCGACCCTGTTCTTCATTATCAGCTTGATCCTGGGCAATCTGAACACGAACAAGTCTTCTAAAGGAAGCGAGTGGGAAAACCTCACTGCGCCAGCTCAGTCTGAACAGCAGACTCAGCCAGCTAAACCGGCAACCCCGGGCAATGATATCCCGCAGTAACATCGTCAATGCTTTAGCGGCAACATAACGTCGCAGTCAGTGCAGTACCGAGGTGGTGAAATTGGTAGACACGCTACCTTGAGGTGGTAGTGCTCGAAAGGGCTTACGGGTTCAAGTCCCGTCCTCGGTACCAAATCTCAGTAAAACTTGCTTTTTTAGCAAGGTCGGCGTATTATTCGCCACGTTTTCGGACGCGGGGTGGAGCAGCCTGGTAGCTCGTCGGGCTCATAACCCGAAGGTCGTCGGTTCAAATCCGGCCCCCGCAACCACTTTCCCTTAGAGTTCTTTTTCAAATATACTGTATGCATCGACGGACGCATCCTCAGTGTTTTTTGAAAAAAATTCTTTTGGATTGTGTGCCGAAGCCGCTATGCGGCGTACAGGGTCCAGTCATAAAAAGCCCCGAATTTTCGGGGTTTTTTGTTATCAGGAATCGCAATACTGGGCTATAGGCCCTTTTTTTATGTCTTGGGGGTGGGCTTGTCCACATTAGAGCAAAAATTGACTGATTTGATCACCGCTCCAGTAGAAGCGCTTGGCTACGAATTGGTCGGTATCGAATTCGTTCGCGGTCGCACATCGACTTTGCGCATCTATATTGATAGTGAGAATGGTATCAATGTTGATGATTGTGCCGATGTTAGCCACCAGGTCAGCGCGGTAATGGATGTGGAAGATCCCATTACGGTGGCTTACAACCTTGAAGTCTCCTCGCCAGGTCTCGAGCGTCCTCTTTTCACTGCTGAACACTATGCACGTTTCGCCGGTGATGAGGTGAGCCTGACACTGCGCATGGCCGTACAGAACCGCCGTAAATGGCAGGGGATCATCAAATCCGTGGAAGGTGAGATGATCACGGTAACCGTTGAGGGTAACGATGAGGTGTTCGCGCTGAGTAATATTCAGAAAGCGAACCTGGTCCCCCACTTTTAAAAGTCCGGATTGAGGCTAACCAGGATGAACAAAGAGATCTTAGCTGTAGTAGAAGCCGTTTCTAACGAAAAAGCCCTGCCACGTGAGAAAATCTTCGAAGCGCTTGAGAGCGCTTTGGCCACTGCGACTAAAAAGAAGTATGAGCAAGAGATCGAAGTGCGCGTCAGCATTGACCGTCGCAGCGGTGATTTCGATACTTTCCGTCGCTGGCAGATTGTGGAAGAAGTGACACAGCCGACTCGTGAAATTACGCTGGATGCGGCCCGCTTTGAAGATGAAGCGTTCAATCTGGGCGAATACGTTGAAGACCAGATTGAATCTGTCACCTTCGACCGTATCACCACCCAAACCGCCAAGCAGGTTATCGTACAGAAAGTACGTGAAGCTGAGCGCGCGATGGTAGTTGATCAGTTCCGTCAACACGAAGGTGAAATCATCACCGGCGTGGTGAAGAAAGTAAACCGCGACAGTATCTCACTCGATCTGGGCAGCAATGCTGAAGCTGTGATCGGACGTGAAGATATGCTGCCACGTGAAAACTTCCGTCCAGGCGACCGTATTCGCGGCGTGTTATATGCCGTTCGCCCGGAAGCGCGTGGTGCACAGCTGTTTGTCACTCGTTCTAAACCAGAAATGCTGATCGAACTGTTCCGCATTGAGGTGCCAGAAATCGGTGAAGAAGTTATCGAGATCAAAGCGGCTGCGCGCGATCCAGGTTCACGCGCTAAAATCGCGGTGAAAACCAACGATAAACGTATTGATCCGGTAGGCGCTTGTGTGGGTATGCGCGGTGCGCGCGTCCAGGCTGTATCAAGCGAGCTGGGTGGCGAGCGTATCGATATCGTGCTGTGGGACGATAACCCGGCGCAGTTCGTGATTAACGCCATGGCGCCAGCCGATGTGGCGTCAATCGTGGTGGATGAAGACAATCACACCATGGATATCGCTGTTGAAGCCGGTAATCTGGCTCAGGCGATCGGCCGTAACGGCCAAAACGTGCGTCTGGCTTCCCAACTGAGCGGTTGGGAACTGAACGTGATGACCGTCGATGATCTGCAGGCTAAGCATCAGGCTGAAGCCCACGCAGCGATCGATATGTTCACCAAACATCTCGACATCGACGAAGAGTTCGCCACCGTACTGGTGGAAGAGGGCTTCTCTTCGCTGGAAGAATTGGCTTACGTGCCAATCAACGAGTTGCTGGAAATCGACGGCCTCGACGAAGAGACCATTGAAGCCCTGCGTGAACGAGCAAAAAATGCGTTGACCACCCTGGCATTAGCGAAAGAAGAGAGCCTTGGTAATCAGGAGCCCGCTGAGGATCTTCTGAATCTTGAGGGCCTGGATCGTGCGCTGGCGTATCGCCTGGCGTCTAAAGGCGTTTGCACGCTGGAAGATCTCGCTGAGCAAGGTGTTGACGATCTGACAGATATTGAAGGGCTGGATGATGAGAAGGCCGGTGCGCTGATTATGGCTGCACGTAATATCTGCTGGTTCGGCGATGACGCGTAATAACAGGAAGGAACAGCATGACAGATGTAACCGTAAAATCGCTGGCCGCCGAAATTCAGACTCCGGTCGATCGCCTGGTACAGCAATTTGCTGACGCAGGGATCCGCAAGTCTGAAAACGATGCGGTGTCCCAGCAAGAGAAAGAAACCTTACTGTCCCATTTGAATCGTGAGCACGGTCAGACCGGTTCAAGTAAACTGACATTACAGCGCAAAACGCGCAGCACCTTGAATATTCCCGTCACCGGGGGTAAAAGTAAGTCGGTGCAAATCGAAGTCCGCAAAAAACGCACATACGTGAAAGGTGATGCTGAGTCTGAGCAAGCTCAGGCAGAAGCTGAAGCCGAGGCGCAGCGTGAAGCGGAAGAGCAGGCGCGTCGCGAGGCGGAAGAACAAGCCCGTCGCGAAGCTGAACAAAAAGCGCAACGTGAAGCCGAAGATAAAGCCAAGCGCGAAGCCGCTGAAAAGGCCAAGCGTGAAGCAGCGGAAAATGAGAAAGTGACTAATCAACCTACCGATGAAGTAACCAAGGCTGCGCAGTCTGATAAGGCGCGTCGTGAAGCCGAAGCGGCTGATCTGAAACGCAAAGCGGAAGAAGAAGCACGCCGTAAGCTGGAAGAAGACGCTCGCCGTGTGGCAGAAGAAGCCCGCCGCCTGGCTGAAGAGAAATCAGCTGAATGGGAAAAACCAGAGGAAGAAGACAAAGGCGACTACCATGTCACCACTTCCACTCATGCCCGTCAGGCTGAAGACGAAAACGACCGCGAAGTTGAAGGCGGACGTGGACGTGCGCGTACCACCAAAGCAGCGCGCCCAGCCAAAAAAGGCAACAAGCATTCTGAAGCGAAAACTGATCGCGAAGAAGCGCGTGCGCAGTTCCGTGGTGGTAAAGGTGGTAAAAACCGTAAGCCAAGCGCACTGCAGCAGGGCTTCAACAAACCCGTTCAGGCTGTTAACCGTGATGTGATCATCGGCGAAACCATTACTGTTGCCGAACTGGCAAACAAAATGGCGGTGAAAGGCTCACTGGTTATCAAAGCGATGATGAAAATGGGCGCAATGGCGACCATTAACCAAGTCATCGACCAGGAAACAGCCCAGTTGGTTGCGGAAGAAATGGGTCACAAAGTGATCCTGCGCCGCGAGAACGAACTGGAAGAAGCGGTGATGGACGATCGTGATACCGATGCAGCGCAGGAGTCACGCGCTCCGGTGGTCACTATCATGGGTCACGTTGACCATGGTAAAACCTCGCTGCTGGACTATATCCGCTCAACCAAAGTCGCCTCAGGCGAGGCTGGCGGTATTACACAGCATATCGGTGCTTACCACGTTGAAACTGACAACGGTATGGTAACCTTCCTGGATACCCCGGGCCACGCCGCGTTTACCGCGATGCGTGCACGTGGTGCGCAGGCAACGGATATCGTTATTCTGGTGGTTGCTGCCGATGACGGCGTGATGCCACAGACTATCGAAGCCATCCAGCACGCCAAAGCGGCCAAAGTGCCGGTTGTGGTTGCGGTGAACAAGATTGATAAGCCAGAAGCAGACCCGGATCGCGTGAAGAATGAACTGACCCAGTACGGAATCATTCCGGAAGAGTGGGGCGGTGAAAACATGTTCGTTAACGTCTCTGCGAAAGCGGGTACCGGTATTGATGACCTGCTGAATGCGATTCTGCTGCAGGCTGAAGTACTGGAACTGACCGCCATTCGTGAAGGTATGGCGAGCGGCGTGGTTATCGAATCCTTCCTCGACAAAGGTCGTGGCCCGGTTGCGACCGTGCTGGTGCGTGAAGGTACGCTGAACAAAGGCGATATCGTACTGTGCGGCTTCGAATACGGCCGTGTCCGTGCGATGCGTGACGAACTGGGTCGTGAAGTGCTGGAAGCGGGTCCATCCATTCCAGTGGAAATCCTCGGTCTGTCTGGTGTGCCAGCAGCGGGTGATGAAGCGACTGTTGTGCGTGATGAGAAGAAAGCACGTGAAGTTGCACTGTATCGTCAGGGCAAATTCCGCGAAGTGAAACTGGCGCGTCAGCAGAAGTCGAAGTTGGAGAACATGTTCGCCAACATGACCGAAGGCGAAGTGTCCGAGCTGAACATCGTGCTGAAGTCCGACGTACAGGGTTCGGTGGAAGCGATCTCCGACTCGCTGCTGAAACTCTCCACCGACGAAGTGAAGGTGAAGATTATCGGTTCGGGCGTGGGTGGTATCACCGAAACCGACGCGACCCTGGCAGCGGCTTCCAACGCCATCATCCTCGGCTTTAACGTCCGTGCTGACGCTTCTGCGCGTCGCGTGATTGACGCTGAAAACGTGGACCTGCGCTACTACTCCGTTATCTATAATCTGATTGACGAAGTAAAAGCAGCCATGAGCGGCATGCTGGCACCGGAATTCAAACAGCAGATCATTGGTCTGGCCGAAGTGCGTGACGTGTTCAAGTCACCGAAATTTGGCGCCATTGCTGGCTGTATGGTCACCGAAGGCAACATCAAACGTCACAACCCGATTCGCGTACTGCGCGACAACGTGGTGATTTACGAAGGCGAGCTGGAATCTCTGCGTCGCTTTAAAGACGATGTCAACGAAGTGCGTAACGGCATGGAGTGTGGTATCGGCGTGAAGAACTACAACGACGTTCGCGTTGGTGACATGATCGAAGTCTTTGAAGTGATTGAAATTAAACGCACCATCGATTGATCATCACTTGATGTGTTGCAATTTGGGAGGCCTCTGGCCTCCCGAATTATTTGGGAGAAAGAAAAAATGGCAAAAGAATTTGGCCGCCCACAGCGCGTATCTCAGGAACTGCAGAAAGAAATCGCAATTATCCTGCAACGTGAAATTAAAGACCCGCGCCTCGGCATGATGGTAACGGTATCCGGCGTAGAAGTGTCACGCGACCTGGCGTATGCCAAAGTCTTCGTGACCTTTTTGAATGATCAGGATGAAGATGCGGTAAAAAATGGCCTGAAAGCGCTGAAAGAAGCCTCAGGTTATATCCGTATTCTGGTGGGGAAAGCGATGCGTCTGCGTATCGTACCTGAACTGACCTTCTTCTATGACAACTCGCTGATCGAAGGGATGCGCATGTCTAACCTGGTCAGCAACGTGATCAAAAGTGACGTTGAGCGTCGTGGCGAAAGCCCGGCGGAAGATGACAAGGAGGGCTAATGAGTCGTCCTCGTCGTCGCGGTCGCGACGTCCACGGTGTGTTTTTGCTGGATAAGCATCAGGGCGCATCCTCGAACGATGTGCTGCAGAAAGTGAAGCGTCTGTTTCACGCGAACAAAGCGGGTCACACGGGTGCGCTTGATCCCCTGGCAACAGGCATGCTGCCGATCTGCCTCGGTGAAGCGACGAAGTTTTCGCAGTTCCTGCTCGATTCCGATAAACGCTATCGCGTTATTGCCCGCCTCGGCGAGCGTACGGATACCTCAGACGCTGATGGCAATATCGTCGAGACGCGCCCGGTGACCTTCAATCAAGCCCAGCTTGATGCGGCGCTGGAGAGCTTCCGTGGTGACACCTTACAAGTACCCACCATGTTCTCTGCGTTGAAGTACCAGGGCCGCAAGCTGTATGAATACGCGCGTGAAGGCATTACCGTACCGCGTGATGCACGTCCGATCACCGTGTTTGAACTGCAGTTTATTCGCTGGGAAGGGGATGAGCTGGAGCTGGAAATTCACGTTTCCAAGGGCACTTATATTCGCACCATCATCGATGACCTCGGCGAGAAGCTCGGCTGCGGCGCACATGTGATTATGTTGCGTCGTTTGCAGGTGGCGAAGTATCCGATTGATCGCATGATCACCTTTGAGCAGTTGCAGGCGATGGCGGCTGAAGCCAACGCAGCAGAAACGCCAGACTACCGTGCACTGGATGCACTGCTGCTGCCAATGGATAGCCCTGCGGAGGAGTTCCCCATCGTCAATTTGCTGCCCTCTGTCGCCGCTTATTTCAAGCAGGGGATGCCGGTGCAGGTGGCGAATGCGCCTGAACAGGGATTGGTGCGTGTTACCGAAGGTGAAGAACATAAATTTATCGGCATGGCAGAAATCGCTGAGGATGGGCGCGTGGCGCCGCGTCGTCTGGTGGTCGAGTTTCCCGCCTAATCAACACATTCACGTTTGAGCTAACGGCGCATTTGCGTTGCAATCAGGCGAAGAGTAGAATAGCGCGGCTTTTAAAGCGGGCTGCTGAATTAGAGATCGGCACCCAACCATTCATTTATTATTTCGGAGTTTATTATGTCTCTAAGCGTAGAAGCTAAAGCAGAGATCGTTGCTAAATTCGGTCGTGGTGCTAACGACAGCGGTTCAACTGAAGTTCAGGTTGCTCTGCTGACTGCTCAGATTAACCACCTGCAGGGTCACTTCTCTGAGCACAAAAAAGACCATCACAGCCGTCGCGGTCTGCTGCGCATGGTATCTCAGCGTCGTAAGCTGCTGGACTACCTGAAGCGTAAAGACGTTGCACGTTACACCAGCCTGATCGAAACCCTGGGTCTGCGTCGCTAAGTCTGAAGAATCTGATCAACGATGTAGCACATGCACTATGCAGAAAAGCGCATCTGACGATCAGATTTGTGCGAGTTTCGCGAAAAGGGGGCCTTTATGGCCCCTTTTTTCGAGCAATCCGCAGCATTCCGTACCAAACTCATGTATTGTTGCTGAGAGTGATCTTTGCTTGCAGCGTTTCGCGCGGCTAATGAGAGGCTTTACCGCATGAGCGGTTGAAGATTGTCATTAGTCGCGAGGATGCAACTAAAGATCGGTAAACCCCGGCGAGCCAAAGAGCGCTCTGCCCCTCGAATTTAAGGACTTAAATTTTGCTGAACCCGATCGTACGCAAATTCCAATATGGTCAGCATACCGTCACGCTGGAAACCGGCATGATGGCGCGCCAGGCCACTGCAGCAGTTATGGCGAGCATGGACGACACCGCGGTATTCGTGACTGTTGTTGGCCAGAAAAAAACCAAACCAGGTCAGGATTTCTTCCCGCTGACGGTTAACTATCAGGAGCGTACTTACGCTGCTGGTCGTATCCCGGGTAGCTTCTTCCGTCGTGAAGGCCGTCCAAGCGAAGGCGAAACCCTGATTTCTCGTCTGATTGACCGTCCAGTGCGTCCACTGTTCCCGGAAGGTTTCATCAACGAAGTGCAGGTTATTGCGACCGTTGTGTCTGTTAACCCACAGGTTAACCCGGACATTGTTGCGATGATCGGCGCATCTGCCGCGCTGGCGCTGTCAGGCCTGCCATTCAACGGCCCAATCGGTGCAGCACGTGTGGGTTATATCAATGACCAGTACGTTCTGAACCCAACCGCTGATGAAATCAAAACTTCACGTCTGGACCTGGTGGTTGCAGGTACTCAGAACGCGGTTCTGATGGTTGAATCTGAAGCAGAAGTACTGACCGAAGACCAGATGCTGGGCGCGGTGGTGTTCGGCCACGATCAGCAGCAGGTTGTTATCGAAAACATCAACGCACTGGTTGCTGAAGCAGGCAAACCACGTTGGGACTGGCAGCCAGAGCCAGCGAACGATGCACTGATTGCACGTGTTGCTTCACTGGCAGAAGCCGGTATCGCTGATGCTTACCGCATCACTGATAAGCAAGAGCGTTACACTCAGGTTGGCGCAGTTAAAGACGCGACTATCGCTGCCCTTCAGGCTGAAGACGAAACGCTGGATGCTGGCGAAATCGCTGACATCGTTCACGATCTCGAGAAGAGCGTCGTGCGTAGCCGTATCATCCGTGGTGAGCCACGTATCGATGGCCGCGAAAAAGATATGATCCGTGGTCTGGATGTACGTACTGGCGTGCTGCCACGTACTCACGGTTCTTCACTGTTCACCCGTGGTGAAACGCAGGCACTGGTTACCGCAACACTGGGTACCGCCCGTGATGCGCAGAACCTGGATGAGCTGATGGGCGAGCGTACTGACAGCTTCCTGTTCCACTACAACTTCCCTCCGTACTCTGTGGGCGAAACCGGTATGGTTGGCTCACCGAAGCGTCGTGAAATTGGTCACGGCCGTCTGGCGAAGCGTGGCGTGCTGGCAGTGATGCCGAAGCAGGAAGAGTTCCCGTACACCGTACGTGTGGTGTCAGAAATCACTGAATCTAACGGTTCTTCTTCAATGGCTTCCGTGTGTGGTGCTTCTCTGGCACTGATGGACGCAGGCGTACCGATCAAAGCAGCCGTAGCCGGTATCGCGATGGGTCTGGTCAAAGAAGACGAGAACTTCGTGGTTCTGTCTGACATCCTGGGCGATGAAGATCACCTTGGCGATATGGACTTCAAAGTAGCGGGCAGCCGCGACGGTATCACTGCGTTGCAGATGGATATCAAAATTGAAGGTATCACCCGTGAGATCATGCAGGTTGCACTGAATCAGGCTAAGGGCGCGCGTCTGCACATCCTGAGCGTGATGGAGCAGGCCATCAGCACCCCACGTCAGGAAATCTCTGAGTTCGCACCGCGCATTTACACCATCAAGATCAATTCAGACAAGATCAAAGATGTTATCGGTAAAGGCGGTTCTGTTATCCGTGCGCTGACCGAAGAAACCGGCACCACCATCGAAATTGAAGATGATGGTACTGTGAAGATTGCAGCAACCGACGGCAACAAAGCGAAAGAAGCGATTCGTCGTATTGAAGAGATCACCGCTGAAATCGAAGTGGGTCGTATCTACTCTGGTAAAGTGACGCGTATCGTTGATTTCGGTGCCTTTGTGGCAATCGGCGGCGGTAAAGAAGGTCTGGTCCATATCTCTCAGATCGCTGATAAGCGTGTTGAGAAAGTGACCGACTATCTGCAGATGGGTCAGGAAGTTCCAGTGAAAGTGATGGAAGTGGACCGTCAGGGCCGCGTACGCCTGAGCATCAAAGAAGCGACAGAGCAGAAACCAGCGGAAGAAACCCCTGCTGCAACGAATGCATCTGACGCCGAGTAAGCGTTTACTGATTGGCTTCTCCCTGCTCTGCGGGGAGAAGTGTTTGGATCATCGCGAGGGCGGGAATCCTTGTGCACAGCAGGCGGATGACAGGATGGTTATCCCAATGTTTGTATTCGGGAGTGGGAAATGAAGCCTTTTTTGCGCTGGTGTTTTGTTGCGACAGCTATCACGCTGGCAGGATGCAGCAACTCCAATTGGCGTAAGAACGAAGTTCTGGCAGTACCTTTGCAGCCCACACTGCAGCAAGAGGTGATCCTGGCGCGAATGGAACAAATTCTTGCCAGTCGTGCCCTGACCGATGATGAACGCGCACAGCTATTATATGAGCGCGGAGTGTTGTATGATAGTTTGGGTCTGAGGGCATTAGCGCGGAACGATTTCTCGCAAGCGCTGTCTATAAGACCGGATATGCCTGAGGTGTTTAACTACCTCGGTATATATTTAACGCAGGCAGGCAATTTTGATGCTGCCTATGAAGCGTTTGATTCTGTACTTGAGCTTGATCCAACTTACAACTATGCGCATTTAAACCGTGGTATCGCCCTCTATTACGGCGGTCGATACAAGTTAGCGCAAGATGATCTGCTGGCGTTTTATCAAGACGATCCTAACGATCCTTTCCGCAGCCTTTGGCTCTATCTCGTTGAAAGCGATATGGACGCCGACAAGGCCAAAGTCACGCTGAGACAGCGACATGACAAAGCGGTCCGGGACCAATGGGGATGGAATATTGTCGAGTTCTACCTTGGCGACATCAGTGAAAAAACGCTGATGGAACGTCTCAAGGCGGACGCAACGGATAACACCTCGCTCGCTGAACATCTCAGTGAAACCAACTTCTATTTAGGTAAGTACTACCTAAGTCTGGGGGAGAAGGACGACGCGAAAGCGTTGTTCAAACTGGCGGTCGCTAACAATGTTAACAACTTTGTTGAGCACCGATACGCATTGTTGGAACTGGCGCAACTCGGCCAGACACAAGACGATTTATCAGAATCTGACCAGCAATAGCTGACGAACTTTTATTGCCTGAATACTTGTAAAGTCATCATCTTCGAGGTGAGGGCTTTTCTGTTCGTCAAAACTTCTAATTTGAGCCGGTTCACACTTTTTGATGAAAATGACTGAAAATTTTCACGACGAGTTATGTAGACTGGCCGCCGCAATCTAAGAGGCACGTGTACTACATGACTGATATTCAAACCACTTTTTCTGACCTTGGCCTGAACGCTGACATCCTCGAATCACTGAATGGTATGGGCTACGAAAAGCCATCCCCAATCCAGGCTGAGTGTATTCCTCACCTGCTGGCGGGCCGTGATGTGCTGGGTATGGCGCAGACCGGGAGTGGTAAAACAGCGGCATTCTCCCTGCCGTTACTGAACAACATTGATCCAACTGTCCGCGCACCACAGATTCTGGTGCTGGCTCCAACCCGTGAACTGGCTGTTCAGGTTGCTGAAGCCATGACGGAATTCTCTAAACACATGCGTGGCGTGAACGTGGTTGCCCTGTACGGCGGCCAGCGTTATGACGTTCAGCTGCGCGCACTGCGCCAGGGACCACAGGTTGTCGTAGGTACGCCTGGTCGTCTGCTGGATCACCTGAAACGCGGCACGTTAGATCTGTCTAACCTGCGCGGCCTGGTGCTGGACGAAGCTGATGAAATGCTGCGTATGGGCTTCATCGAAGACGTTGAAACCATCATGGCGCAGATCCCAGACGGTCATCAGACCGCGCTGTTCTCAGCGACCATGCCAGAAGCGATTCGTCGTATCACCAAACGCTTCATGAAAGATCCACAGGAAGTGCGCATTCAGTCAAGCCTGACCACGCGTCCTGACATTTCTCAGTCTTACTGGACCGCTTACGGCCGTAAAACTGACGCGCTGGTGCGTTTCCTGGAAGCGGAAGACTTCGATGCTGCCATCATCTTCGTGCGTACCAAAAACGCCACGCTGGAAGTGGCTGAAGCGCTGGAGCGCAGCGGCTATAACAGCGCAGCACTGAACGGTGACATGAACCAGGCTCTGCGTGAGCAGACACTGGAGCGCCTGAAAGATGGTCGTCTGGACATCCTGATCGCAACCGACGTTGCAGCACGTGGTCTGGACGTTGAGCGTATCAGCCTGGTTGTTAACTATGACATCCCAATGGATGCTGAGTCTTACGTTCACCGTATCGGCCGTACTGGTCGTGCAGGTCGTGCGGGCCGTGCGCTGCTGTTCGTTGAGAACCGCGAGCGTCGTCTGCTGCGTAACATCGAACGCACCATGAAGCTGACTATTCCAGAAGTTGAACTGCCAAACGCAGAGCTGCTGAGCGAGCGCCGTCTGGCTAAATTCGCCGCCAAAGTACAGCTGCAGCTGGAAAGCAGCGATCTGGATATGTACCGTGCACTGCTGAGCAAAATGCAGCCGGGCGAAGATCTGGATCTCGAAACACTGGCCGCAGCACTGCTGAAAATGGCACAGGGCGAGCGTCCACTGATTCTGCCACCAGAAGCACCACGCCCACCACGTCGTGAGTTCCGCGACCGTGATGATCGTCGTGATTCTCGTGACTCACGTGGTCCACGCGAAAGCCGTGGCGATCGCGGTGACCGTGATGGCGCTCCACGTCGTGAACGTCGTGACGTTGGCGAAATGCAGCTGTACCGCATTGAAGTGGGCCGTGATGATGGTGTTGAAGTTCGTCATATCGTGGGCGCGATCGCTAACGAAGGTGACATCAGCAGCCGTTACATCGGTAACATCAAGCTGTTTGGTACCCACTCAACTATCGAGCTGCCAAAAGGTATGCCGGGCGAAGTTCTGCAACACTTCACTCGCACGCGCATTCTGAACAAGCCGATGAACATGCAGTTGATGGGTGATGCTCCTGCGTTCGAGCGTAGCGAACGTCGTCCAGGCGGTCGTGATGGTGAGCGTCGTGGTAATGGCGCACCGCGTCGCTTCTCTGAGCGTCGTGAAGGTGGTCGTGACTCAGGCCGTGAAGGCGGACGCTTCAGCCGTGAAGGCGGTCGTGGCCCACGTCCAGAAGGTGCTTCTACACCACGTCGTCGTGACGCTTAAGCGATAAACGCTTAAAAATAAAAAGGGACGCCACGGCGTCCCTTTTTTTATGTTCGTAAATCAAACGTTACACGCCGCCGGCAATCAACACCCGCTCTCCACTGACGTAGGCTGACTCTTCTGATGCCAGAAACAGGGCAACCTGCGCCACATCTTCCGGCAGACCAAATCGTCCTAACGGCGTAGCAGCGATCAGTTTCGCTTTGACATCCGGATTCATCTTCTTCGCGGCCAGCAAGCCTTCAGTCAGGATAATGCCCGGTGCCAGCGCATTGACGCGAATATTCCGTGGGCCCAGCTCACGCGCCAGGCCCTGGGTTAAGGTATCAATCGCCCCTTTGGTCGCTGCCCATAACACCGAGCCGGGTGTGCTGCGTTGGCTGTTAAGGGCGCTCAGGTTAATGATGGTGCCCCCGCGAGCCGGGAAATGTTTCGCCGCCTGCTGGCAGACCAGTAACGTGCCCAATACATTTACATTGAGCTGCTGCTGCATTTCACTGAGGCTGAGTTCGGCGAAATCGCCGTGATGGAAAATACCGGCATTGTTGACCACGATATCCGGTGCGCCAAACTGCTCGATGCTGCGCGCGAATAAACGCTGCACATCGGCCTCGCGGGAGATATCTGCTTGTACTGCAATGGCATCGCTGCCCAGCTCGCAGATGTCCGTGACCACATCTGCCGCACCCGCTTCATCCTGGCGGTAATTAACAATGACGCGAGCGCCGGCCGCCGCGAAAGTCATAGCAATGGCGGCGCCAATGCCTTTCGAGGCGCCCGTCACCAGCGCGATTTTGCCTTCAAGTGCTTTCATTGTGTTTCTCCACCTGAGAATTCGGGGAAGGGTAAGCATGCGCTGTCCCTACAATTTTGCGGTAGCGCAATCCTGCAAGCTTTTTGCACAATCCTGCAAATGTGCTGTGCAGGGACTAGGCGTAACGCAAGCGAAAGGCGAGAATGCGGGGACAGTGATCACTCATCACGGAGTGCGCAACGCATGATTCATCAGGAACAGTGGCAGCAGTTGGTGGCGATGATCGCTCGCCATACCCCCGAAGATGGCCGCCACTTCAGCCCCATCGATTTTCTCTCTTTTGGCCGAAGCTCCAAACCCACGAGCTTGTCGCACATTGCCACCTGGGCCAGTTTTGCACTGGTGGCGCAAGGGCAAAAAGCATTGCGCATGGGTGAAGACGTGATGCATTACGGACCGGGCGATCTGCTGTTAGTGACGCTGGATATGCCTGTGCAATCCTGCGTGGTGCAGGCTACGGAGGAAAAACCGAATCTGGGCGTCGGAATCACCATCAACGAAACGCGCCTGATGCACTACCTCGAACATTTCCCGCTGCAGCAGATTGGCGCAACGGTAACCAATGAACGTGGGATTACGGTACACAAAGTGGCGCCGCCACTGGTCGATGCCGTGATCCGCCTGATTGAGTTGCTGGATCAGCCCCAGGATATTCCGGCGTTGGCACCGTTAATTGAACAGGAAATTTTCTATCGACTCCTCACCGGTCCGGAAGGGCCGCGCATTCTCAACATGGCGTTGACGGAACGGCCGGGCAACAAAGTGGCGCGCGCGGCACGCTGGCTACGCGAAAACTTTCATCAGCCGCTTAAGATGGATCAGCTGGCCAGCAGCGTGGGCATGAGTATTTCATCGCTGCACCATCACTTCAAATCGGTCACAGCTATGACGCCGATGCAGTATCAAAAGCAGCTGCGTCTTAACGAAGCGCGGCGTCTGATGCTGATTGATAAGTTAGATGCGGGAACCGCAGGGTATCGCGTGGGGTACCAGAGTGCTTCACAGTTTAGCCGCGAATACAGCCGCTTTTACGGGCAATCGCCAGCGCGGGATGTGCGCATGGTCGCAGTGGGGCCAGAAGGCCTGTCCCCACCTCAGTAAGCTTTACAGTGAACGAGCGGCTTCCATGGTCAGCGCGAACGAGCGCAGGCGGGCTTGCGGATCGAAAATCTGGCCATTAACCATGATTTCATCGGCCTGCGTTTCACGTATCAGTGCAGCCAGTCCCTGACGCACTTTATCGCTGTCACCGACAATCGACATGCTCAACGCCTGCTGTACACCGTACTGCTCTGATGGCGACCACAGGTTGTCCATGTTCTCGACCGGTGCAGGCAGCGGGCCGGGTTTGCCACGGCGCAGATTAATAAATTGCTGCTGCATCGAGGTAAACAGGAAGCGCGCATCGCGCTCGCTATCCGCCGCGACCACGTTGACGCACACCATGGCATACGGTTTGGCCAGACGCGCTGAAGGCTTGAATTTCTCACGATAGAGATGCAGTGCCTGGAATAACAGATCCGGTGCAAAGTGGGAAGCAAAGGCGAACGGCAGGCCGAGCTGCGCGGCCAGCTGTGCGCTGTAGAGGCTGGAACCCAACAGCCAGACAGGAATTTTCAAGCCTAAACCCGGCACTGGCTGCACTGGCGGATGTTCACCCTCTTCGGCATCAAACCAACGAATCAGTTCTGCCACATCTTCCGGGAAGCTATCCGCCTGGGCGCTGGAGAGATGGCGGCGCAGCGCGAGCATGGTGCGCTGGTCAGAACCCGGTGCACGGCCCAGCCCTAAATCAATACGGCCAGGGTATAACGATTCGAGCGTACCAAACTGTTCAGCGATCACCAGCGGTGCGTGGTTGGGCAGCATAATACCGCCAGATCCGAGGCGCAGAGTTTCGGTATTCGCGGCCAGATAGCCAATCAACACGGAGGTTGCCGCACTGGCGATACCGGTCATGTTGTGGTGCTCAGCAAGCCAGTAACGATGGAAACCAAGGGCTTCAGATTGACGCGCCAGCGCCAGCGAATTGTGGAAAGCTTCGCGCGCAGCAGAACCTTGCGGGATAGGTGCAAGATCCAGTACGGACAGGCGAACTGTTTTTTTCTCAGACATGGGCACTCCAGATAAGGATGGCGCAGGTGTTATCAGACCTGCGCCAGTCAGTATTACGCATCATTACCCATATTAAAACTGCTATTAACAGCAGGAATATAGCCGGAATGTGCCTTTAGCGTCCGCCTTCAAGCGCCATACCGGCCAAACGACGCCAGTAACCATTGCAGTCACTGCCGCGCGCCATCATCAGCGGCGCTTCGCCGGCTTCGTTCGCGCGGAAGCGATCGACCTCTGCCAGCGTAGTTTCATCCTGCGGCGAGAGGCGCACGATGTCGATCCAGTTATGCATACCGGCCAAATCGTTACCGAGGTTATAGCAGTAGCCGCTCATGGTCTGGATACCATTCAACACAAACACCTGCTGGCCCTCCTGCGACAGCACACGGCGGCCGGTAGGATAGTTAATACAGCAAGTCTGGCAGTCATCTTTGGCGCGATTTTCGGAACGGGCGGTAAAGCAGCGTGCTGACAGCGCCAGTGGCAGATGGCCATAGCCGATCACTTCCACTTCAAACTTGTCGCGCAGGCCTGCGGCATTGCACTGCTGCAATAGCTGAATCAGCCAGTCGCGCGACATCTCAACCGGCAAACACCAGCGCGTCATACCTTCTTTCAGCAGCAGCTGCAGTGTTTGTGCGTTGTAGACGTTAAGCGTCGGCCCGGCGACAAACGGCAGCTTACGCTCGGCTGCCATGTTAACGGTGCCGATGTCGTTGGCTTCCAGCAAAAATTCCCCGTTCTCCACATAACGCCGCAGCTCTTTGACTTCCGAAGGTGACTGCAACAGCGCCAGCGTGCTGAGCACCACTTGTTTGCCGTGTTGTGCCAGATGACGGCCTAATTCCATCCATTGCTGGAATGGGGTCGCACGTCGTTTACTGCATACCGCTTCGCCGAGGTAGATGATGTCAGCAGAGCTGTCGGCTGCCTGCTGATAAAAGTGTTCCAGCGTCTCCGTTGGCCAGTACCACAGCACCGGCCCGATGGCATATTTCATAGCGTCTCCTCACTGCCAGCTGCGGTGATAGGCACCGAGCGTGGTCTGGCTACCTTCAGAAAGTTCGCCCAGCGCGCGCATCCAGGGTTCCTGCACCGCGAATTGCTCGGGTGAGGCCATGCAGCGATCAATCGCCTGGCGCCACACTTTTGCTACTTGCGCCACATAAGCCGGACTGCGTTGGCGGCCTTCAATTTTTACCGAAGCAATATTGGCGCGTAGCAACTCCGGCAACAGCGATAAGGTGTTCAGGCTGGTGGGTTCTTCCAGCACGTGATAGCGCTGGTCATCCACTTCATAGCGCCCTTTACACAGAGTGGGATAACCGGCGCTCTCATCGGCGCTGTAACGATCAATCAGCACTTCATTCAGGCGTGATTCCATTCCCTGCGGCGTCTGCTGCCAGCGCACGAATTTTGCCGGCGAGCAGGCACCCGCACTGTTGGGTGATTCTCCCGTCAGCCAGGAGGAGAGATAGCAACGGCCTTCCGCCATAATGCACAGGCTGCCAAAGGCAAACACTTCCAGCGGCACCGGTGTCTCACGCGCCAGCTGTTTCACCTGATGCATCGACAGTACGCGCGGCAACACCACGCGGCTGAGATCGAAATGGCGATGGTAAAAGTGGATGGCCTGTAAATTTGTGGCCGAAGCTTGCACGGAAAGATGGCGTTCCACCTGCGGATAACGCTGCGCGGCATACTCCAGCGTGGCGATATCGGCGAGAATCAAGGCATCTGCGCCGTTCTGCGCCGCCACATCAATGGCCGTTTGCCAGCGATTCATCCCATCAGGATGGGCAAAGGTATTGATGGCCACGTGCAGCTTGCGGCGGTGCTGGTGCAGGAAGCGTGCCGCTTCTGCCAGCTTCTTGTCAGTAAAATTAAGGCCAGCAAAGTGGCGGGCATTGGTGTCATCTTTCAAACCGACATACACTGCA
The DNA here is from genome assembly GCF_051336905.1 of Pantoea sp. C8B4. Lineage (NCBI taxonomy): Bacteria > Pseudomonadati > Pseudomonadota > Gammaproteobacteria > Enterobacterales > Erwiniaceae > Pantoea > Pantoea sp. C8B4. The sequence goes on along the minus strand of NZ_JBGMNK010000003.1, from coordinate 75,393 downwards.
TCGGCGCCATGCTCCACCGCCGATTTCAGCGCAGGTAAATTCCCCGCTGGACACAGCAGTTCCATACATTTCCTCCCCCCGAATTCCGAAGCGTTAAAGTGTAGGGAAGGCGACAGGCGTGAATGTTGATTTAAGGCAGTGAAAGCGTCACTCAGCATGCAGAGTGAAGGTTATTTAATCAATTGTTCAGCGATTTCCTTGATCTCAGTGGAGGCGAGGGCGCCTGGATGTGGCAATATAGGTAAAATTTTCTGAAGGGATTGTTGATGATGTTTTCGCGCTTACGCGGCCTGATGGTGAAAAAAGGCCCAGAATTCCTTGCCTTACCTGTTTCACTCACCCCATTCCCTGTAAAAAAAGTGGTTTTGCAACAACTCTTAAACTGGCAATTTCGTCATGCTTTGTCTGAAGGTGAGTTAGACTTTCTGGAAGGGCGCTTTCTGGGGATTGAGATTGCAGATGTGAATCTGTGCTGGATCACCACCTTGCAGAATGGACGCCTGACCGTTTCACGCGACGCCGAGGCAGATGTCTGGTTCCGCGGTGAAGCCAACGACTTGTTGCTGGTGGCAGCACGCAAAGCAGACCCCGATATGTTGTTCTTTCAACGCCGTCTGGTGATTGAGGGCGACACGGAGCTGGGTTTGGAGGTGAAGAATTTGATGGATGCCATTGAACTGGAGGCCATGCCCACGCCTTTGCGCACGGGGTTGCAGCAGCTGGCTGCCTTTGTTGAGGCAGGAATGAAACAGGACGCGGAGGCCGCTGAGGCGCGCGCGGGGATCTCATGTTAATTCGTACTGAAATTGGTGTAGATGCGGCGGGCATCGACACGTTATTGAAGCGCAGTTTTGCGACCTCCGCCGAGGCTGAACTGGTGCAGCAGCTACGTGAAGATGGTCTGTTAACGCTGGGTGTGGTGGCCACGGACGATGAAGGGCAGGTGTTGGGTTATGCCGCCTTTAGCCCGGTGACCTTGCAAGGTGAAGACCGCAACTGGGTGGCGCTGGCGCCGCTGGCGGTAGATGAATCCGTTCGTAAGCGGGGCATTGCCAAACAGCTGGTGTATGAAGGGCTCGATTCCCTGAACGAGTTCAGCTACAGCGCGGTGGTGGTCTTGGGCGATCCCGAATTCTACAACCCATTGGGCTTCGAACCGGCGGCCCGTCATGGCTTGCACTGTCGCTGGCTGGGCAGTGAAGCGGCGTTTCAGGTATACAAGTTAGCGGATGATGCGTTTACGGGCGCAGAAGGGCTGATCGCATTCGCTGAACCTTTTAATCGTTTCGATTAAACCATGCGTTCAGGCATGCAGGCTGCTGTGCAACCAGCAGCAGCTTTTGCGTGCGGCTGAGCTGCTTCACCTGATATTCCAGGCGCGAAGCGGCCGCGCGATCGCCGGCATCACAGTTAAACACCAGCGTCAGCGGACCCTTGCCACGCAATGCGCGTGCACCTTTTCCGCTCTGATGTTGCTGCAGGCGACGATGCACATCGGTGGTAATGCCGGTGTAAATCATCCCGGCGGCGGTTTGCAGCATGTAAAGCTGCCAGCCCTGTTGCATATATGACTTTTCCTGTTCGATGGCTGTTGGGCAGTGTAGCGCGCTTAGGTTAACCTCGCTATGTGCCGCATGGAGTTGCATTGTGTCTGACCATTCTCATCTTATTCGCTATCTCAAAAAACAGCGTGCCCTGTCATTGTGCGCCAGTCATGGCGACGATCTGTGGTGTGCAAACTGCTTTTACGTCTTCGATGAAACGCGTATGGCATTTTGGTTGATGACCGAACCCGATACGCGACACGGCACCCTAATGCAAGCCCATCCGCGCGTGGCGGGCACGGTTAACGGCCAGCCGAAAACCGTGTTGCTAATCAAAGGCGTGCAATACAGTGGCCGAATTCAGCGGCTAAATGGCGAGCGTGAAGCCCAGGCGCGCCACGCTTACCAGAACCGTTTTCCGATTGCCCGCAAGGTTCAGGCACCATTATGGGAAATCACGCTGGATGAAGTGAAGATGACCGACAACGCGCTGGGTTTCGGCAAAAAAATTGTCTGGCAGCGAGACAAAACCGGCGAAAGTTAAATGTCCGCGCTCGATCAAACTTACGCTAACTTTGCGTAGCAGATTCCAATAACCTGAATAACACTATGGATTAACCGCCTCACTCTCCGGTGCGGCATTCGTTATTCTGTAGAATACGGAACCTGCTATGACCCAACTTGCAACATCTGCCCCGGCGACGCGCTTCGCATGGTGGAAACCTTTGCTGTTCCTCGCCGTTGTCGTCATTGGCCTGTGGTACGTCAAATGGCAGCCCTACTACGGCAAAGCCTTCACGGCTGCTGAAACCCACTCGATCGGCAAATCCATTCTGGCGAATGCCGCGGACTCACCGTGGCGCGCGGCGCTGGATTACGCGATGGTTTACTTCCTCGCCGTCTGGAAAGCCGCAGTGTTAGGTGTGATGCTGGGATCGCTGGTACAAGTGCTTATTCCGCGCAACTGGCTGCTTCGCTTAATGGGCAACTCGCGGTTTGGATCGACGCTGATCGGCACCGGTCTGGGTTTGCCGGGCATGATGTGCACCTGTTGTGCCGCGCCAGTGGCGGCGGGGTTGCGTCAGTCGCAGGTATCCAGCGGGGCGGCGATGGCCTTCTGGCTGGCGAACCCGCTGCTGAATCCGGCCACGCTGATCTTTATGGGCTTTGTGCTGGGCTGGCACTTCGCGGCGATTCGGCTGGTGGCGGGCTTAATCATGGTGCTGGGGATTGCGTCGCTGGTACAGCGCAGCGTGCCGGAACAAACCATTGCCGCGCCCATGGTGATGGCTGCCGGCAGCGAGCAGCCGTTTCTGACTCGCTGGCTGCGCGTCATGTGGCGACTGTTCTGGAACACCATTCCGCTGTATATCTTTGCCGTGCTGTTGCTGGGTGCGGCACGCGTCTGGCTGTTTCCGCATGCCGATGGCGCAGTGGGCAACACGCTGTTTTGGGTGATGCTGATGGCGATAGCGGGCTGTTTGTTTGTCATCCCGACAGCCGCAGAAATTCCCATTGTACAGACCATGATGATGGCGGGCATGGGGCTCGCGCCTGCGTTAGCGCTGCTGGTGACCTTACCCGCCGTGAGTGTGCCGTCCTTACTGATGCTGCACCGTGCCTTCCCGGTGCGCGCCTTGTGGATCGCCCTGGCTGGCGTGGCGCTGAGCGGCATGCTCCTCGGCACACTCGCCCTGTGGCTGACGTAAATACCAGATCTTCTGATTGCGGCTGCCGCGCCACAGCAGCCGCGCATCTTTCTCCGCTTCCACAAACCGCCCGTCGATCAACACATCAATTTCATCCACCACTTCACGCTGTGCCGCGCTCAGTTCCGCCATCTCATAGCCGGTCCACAGCCAGATATCTTTATCCGGGCATTCGCGGCGCACGCGTTTCACCAGACGGCGGATGTGCGGTACGTTGTGCGGATGCAGGGGATCGCCGCCGCTCAGCGACAGCCCCTGACGTGGAATGCGCTGATCTTTAAGATCGGCAATCAGCTGCTCTTCCTTCTCTAACGTAAAAGGCACGCCGGAATCCAGCCGCCAGGTACTCTGGTTATAACAGCCGCGACACTGATGCTCGCAGCCCGCGACAAACAGCGTACAGCGTGTACCCGGCCCGTTGACGATATCGACGGCGTAATAGCGGTGAATACGCATCATCCCAGCGGCCCGGTATCCAGATGCTTAACGCGACGCTGCACCTCTTCCTGCTTACCGGCATTGAACGGCCGCGCATCAGGGCTGCCCAGATAGCCACAAACACGGCGCGTGACGGAAACCCGCGCCGGATCGTGGTTACCACAGCACGGACAAGTGAAGCCTTTGCTGGTGCAACTGAATTCACCCGTAAAGCCGCATTCGTAGCACTCATCGATTGGCGTATTGGTGCCGTAATAGGGCACGCGGTGATAGCTGTAATCCCACACATCCTCCAGCGCCTTGAGGTTGTGCTGAATATTGGGGTATTCGCCATAACAGATGAAGCCGCCATTGGCGATGGCAGGATAGGGCGCTTCAAAATCGATCTTGTCGTAGGGATTCACTTTCTTCTCGACGTCGAGATGGAAGCTGTTGGTGTAATAGCCTTTATCGGTCACGCCCGGCACCACACCAAATTCAGCAGCATCCAGACGGCAGAAGCGATCGCACAGGTTTTCGCTCGGCGTGCTGTACAGACTAAAACCGTAGCCTGTCTCGTCTTTCCACGCATCTACGGCTTCGCGCAGACGCTGTACAATCGCCACGCCTTTTTCCCGCAGGTGCTGTGCATCATACGGATGGACTTCATTGCCGCTCAGCGCGTTCAGCGTTTCATGCAGGCCGATGTAGCCGAGCGAGATCGAAGCACGGCCGTTGCGGAAAATCGCGCCGACTTCGTCATCAGCATTCAAACGTACGCCACACGCGCCCTCCATGTAGAGAATCGGCGCGACGCGTGCTTTGGTTTTCTCCAGCCGGGCGATGCGTGTCATTAAAGCGCGCTTAGCCAGTTCTAGTCGCTCATCCAGCAGCAGCCAGAAATGGGCTTCATTGCCTTTGGCTTCCAGCGCGATGCGCGGCAGGTTCAGGCTAATGACCCCAATATTATTTCGCCCTTCGTGGATCTGCTTACCGTTTTCCTCATACACCCCGAGGAAGCTGCGGCAGCCCATCGGGGTTTTGAACGAGCCGGTGACTTCCACCACTTTGTCGTAATTGAGAATGTCGGGATACATACGTTTGCTGGCACACTCCAGCGCCAGCTGTTTGATGTCGTAGTTAAAATCGCCGGGGCGGCGATTCACACCTTCGCGGATGGCGAACACCAGCTTAGGGAACACCGCGGTTTTGTGGTTTTTACCCAGCCCCGCGATGCGGTTGCGCAGAATCGACTGCTGGATCAGGCGCGCGGCCCAATCGGTGCCGAGTCCAAAGCCAAAGGTGACAAACGGCGTCTGTCCGTTGGCGGTATGCAGTGTGTTGACCTCATATTCCAGGGACTGGAATGCGTCAAAGCACTCTTTCTCGGTGCGCACGCGCGCATAGGCTTCCGCATCCGGAATCTGCCACTGTTGTGCCACGGCGCGATGTTTCTCCAGACTAAGCGTCACAAACGGCGCCAGCACTTCATCAATGCGGTTGATGGTGGTACCACCGTAAATATGGCTGGCGACCTGCGCAATGATTTGTGCTGTCACCGCCGTCGCGGTGGCAATGGATTTTGGCGGCTCGATTTCAGCATTGCCCATCTTGAAGCCGTTGTTCAACATGCCCTGAAGATCGATCAACATGCAGTTAAACATCGGGAAAAATGGCGAATAGTCGAGGTCGTGGTAATGAATCTCGCCGCGCTCATGCGCCAGCACCACATCACGCGGCAGCAGTTGCTGCTGGGCATAATGTTTGGCAACAATGCCCGCCAGTAAATCGCGCTGCGTGGGGATCACTTTACTGTCTTTGTTAGCATTCTCATTGAGCAGCGCGGCGTTGGTTTGTTCCACAAGGCCGCGAATGGCGTGGTGCAGTTTGCCACGTTGTTCACGGGCTAAATCACGGTCATGGCGATACTCGATATAGGCGCGCGCCAGCTGCGGCCAGCGTCCGGCCATCAGCGTCTCTTCCACCGCGCACTGAATGTCACGGATATCGACCTCAATGCGATCGGACAATCGCTGGCTCACTTGCTCTGCGACCTGTGTACACCAATTCGCATCATCAATTTGAGCAGCCTGCGCCGCCGCCTGAACCGCTAGCGCAATACGCTGCGCTTCAAACGGCACTTTACAGCCGTCTCGCTTAATCACCACCGCCGCCATTTTCTCTCCGTGAAACTATATGTAGATATTTGTGCAGAGTGTAATCGCAATATGTGGTGTTTTGGCTGAAATTAATTGCGTTGTTTTTGACCTGTCGCAAAGAAGACATAACGAAGATTGAAAGCCGCACAATGGTAAAGCGGACTAAACTTCAAAAGTTTTAAGCAGACCAAACTTCGACCTTTTACAACTTGATTTGCGATGCGAAGCAGGTTTAATGATTTTTTTGCCTATTTTTGGCCCGTCATTTAATTACAAGGATGCCTTACATGCCTCTGCAAAGAACGCTGCTCGCCTGTTGTTTATCCCTGACTTTTTCCGCTGTTGCCGCCCCCGCCTCTGATCTGCCTTTAATGCCCTGGCCGCAAAAAGTGGTACAGCCCGCCAGCGGTGGCGAGCTCACGCTGACGCCGCAATTCACGCTGAATATTACGGGTGATCATCTGGAGGGGGCTGAAGCGCGCTGGCGAGCACGTATTTCACGTCAAACTGGTTGGCCGCTGCTGCCCACCAGCGCAACGGGCGATCAGGCGACGATCCAGGTGCAAATCGCTCAGGCGGTGGATCCCTTGCCACAGCCGGACAGCGATGAGAGCTATCATCTTGAGGTCAACAGCGGCGGCGTGACGCTAAAAGCCAACACGCGTTTCGGTGCGATGCGCGGCATGGAGACCCTGCTGCAGTTGATTGAGAATAATGAGACGGGAACGCAGATCCCCTATGTCACCATTGACGATAAACCACGATTCCCGTGGCGCGGGGTGCTAATCGACTCGGCACGCCACTTCCTGCCGATTGAAACCGTGAAACGGCAAATCGACGGTATCGCCGCTGCGCGTATGAACGTATTCCATTGGCATCTGACCGATGACCAGGGCTGGCGATTTGCTTCCAGCCACTATCCGCAGTTGCAGGAGAAGGCCAGCGACGGCCTTTACTACACGCAGCAGCAAATGCGCGATGTGGTGCGTTATGCCACACAGCGCGGTGTGCGCGTGGTGCCGGAAATTGATGTGCCGGGGCACGCCTCGGCGATCGCGGTGGCGATGCCAGAACTGCTCAGCGCGCCGGGCCCGTACAAGATGGAACGCGGCTGGGGTGTGTTTAAACCGTTGCTTGATCCCAGCAACGAAGCCGTCTTCACCTTTATCGATACGCTGATGGGTGAAGTCACCGCGATCTTCCCGGATCCCTATATCCATATCGGCGGAGATGAAGTGGATCCAACACAGTGGAATGACTCGCCGAAAATACAGCAGTTTATGCGCGACCATGGTCTGAAAGATACGCACGCATTACAGGCGTGGTTCAATCAGCGGGTGGAGAAGATCCTGGAAGCGCATCAACGTCGTATGATTGGCTGGGATGAGGTTTACCATCCGGATCTGCCGAACAGCATTTTGATCCAGTCCTGGCAGGGGCAGGATGCGTTAGGTGAGGTGGCGAAGCACGATTTCCGTGGCATTCTCTCAACCGGTTTCTATCTCGATCAACCGCAAACCGCAGCCTACCACTACCGCAACGAGCCCTGGCCGCAGGGACTCCAGGGGCAGGATCAGATTCAAGCCGGAGAGCAAGCGCAGAGCTGGCAGTTCACCATGCCGCGTTTGAAGGGTAGCCCGGTCAAAGGCAGTTTCACTCTGGTGGAAGCGAAAAACGGCTGGCGTGGCTTTATTGATTTCAGCGGCAAAGCGCGTCGTATGGTGAGTGATATTCGCTGGCTGTCACCCACGCAACTGACCTTTAGCGTTGATACCTGGATGGGGCCGTTCCAGCCAATGGTCACTCTGACGCAGGACAAACTGACCGGCTACATGCTGGTGGGCAATGTGCGCTATCCCACCGAGGGCAATAAGCTGGCGCAGGTGCCAACCGGCATTCAACCCTCCGTCCCTACGCCACAACAGATGCAAAACAATCTGATTGGTGGCGAGGCTGCGCTGTGGGCGGAAAACGTCAACAGTCGGGTCATTGATACGCGTCTATGGCCGCGTGCCTTTGTGGTGGCTGAGCGCCTGTGGTCGGCGAAGGATGTCACCGACAGCGACAACATGTATCAGCGTTTAAACGCGGTGGACCGCTGGGGCACGGTATCGGTGGGATTACAACAGCATCAGCAGGCGGACGTGCAGATGATGCGATTGGCCAACACCAGCGATATCACGCCGCTGCGCGTGCTGGCGGAGGTGCTGGAACCGGCACAGTATTACACGCGTCAGCACCTGAAGTTCCAGGCCGGGCATTACGATTACTTTGAGCCGCTCAACCGTCTGGCGGATGTGCTGCCTGCTGAGAGCGAAGCGGTGCGCTTACTGGACAAACAGGTGGATGCTCTGATGGCAAATCGCGAGGATCGCGGCGCGGCCAACGCCATTCGCCAGCAATTTCAGCGTTGGCAAAACAACAGTGATGCTGTGATGCCGTTGATTTTGAGCAATTACCAATTGAAACCGTTGCAGCAGCAGGTTCAGCAGGTGGCGGAACTGAGCCGCATGGGCATTGATTTGGTCAATGCGATGCAGCGTAATCAGGCGTACGGTGCCAGCGAAGTGGCCGGGATGCATGCCAAACTGGATGCTGCGGCACAGGTGCAGGATGAAACTGTGCTGGCATTGGTCAGGCCGCTAGAGAAGTTACTGAGGTCGTCTAAATAAACGGATGCGCGATGCATCGCGCCGCTACGGGGGGATGGCACACCATAGAATTATGCCTCTACGAGGGGATGGCACACTATGGAATCAGGCCGCTACGGGAGTGAAGAGCAAGCCATGAAATGATGCCGCTAACGTGATGTTCTAACACACTCATTGCGCCGCCACAGTTGAGCAAAAGTTTGTAGCGGCGCAATGTATTGCGTATTGCGTATTGCGTATTGCGTATTGCGTATTGCGCATTGCCTTTACTTAACGACGAACGGCAATTGCCTCAATCTCGATCTTCACATCTTTCGGCAGACGCGCGACTTCCACACAAGAACGTGCCGGGAAGCTGGCGTTGTGCTCGGTGAAGAAGGCTTCGTAAGTGGCATTGACGGTAGCGAAGTCGTTGAGATCTTTCACAAACACGGTGGTTTTCACAATGTCGCCCACTTTCAGGCCAGCGGCTTCCACAATCGCCTTCACATTTTCCAGTGACTGACGCGCCTGCGCAGACACATCATCCGCGACGGCACCGGTCGCCGGATCAACAGGGATCTGGCCTGAAGTGATAATCATGCTGCCGAGATCCACGCCCTGCACATAAGGGCCAATTGCTGCGGGTGCTTTTTCTGTGCTGATTTCGCGAGACATTGCTTCTCCTTAGAAGTGCGCAGCCGACCCTTGTCAGCCGCGTATTGGTTCGCCCCATTATAGGGACGATAGGCACGATTACCAGTGACCGAGCACCACGTGGCGCGCGAACTCTTTCTCGCAATATTTGCACTTCAGGTGCACATCATCGTCGCGCTTTTTCACCGCAAAGCTGCTGCATACCGGCTCACTGCGGCTAATGCAGTTGCTGTTCGGACAGGTGAGCACACGCTCGACACGATCCGGCAAGGTTGGGGCGATTTTCGCCACCACTTCGTATTCATCAATGCGGTTAACGGTGGCGTGAGGCGCATACACCGCCAGCTGATTGATCTGATCGTCGGTCAGGAAAGTATTCTCGATCTTAATCAAATCCTTGCGGCCCATCTCACCCGAAGGCAAATTCAGGCCGATGGTGATGCGCTGGTCGGTCTCGGTCAGGCGAAACAGCGACAGCAATTTAAAACCGACCTGCGCAGGAATATGGTCGATTACCGTGCCACGCTTGATGGCTTCAACCTGCAATTTATTATCGTGAGTCATCGGTTTCTCCTTACAGTGCCAGTTCGCTATTCAATACCAGTGCCAGCAGAGCCTGGCGGGCGAAGATGCCATTGCCCGCCTGCTGGAAATACCAGGCGTGCGGCGTGCTATCGACGTCAGTGGTGATCTCATCAATACGCGGCAGCGGATGCAGCACTTTCATGTTATCGCGTGCACCGGCTAAATCGGCCGCGCGCAGGATGAATTGTGCTTTAACGTTGGCATACTCAGACGGATCGAGACGCTCTTTCTGCACACGGGTCATGTAGAGGATGTCGAGTTCTGGCATCACTTCTTCGATGGTGTCATGACGCGTCCAGACAATGTTCTGCTCATCCAGCATGTCGGTGATGTAGGCCGGCATCGCCAGCGCATCCGGCGCGATAAAGTAGAAACGGTTGCCGGTGAATTTCGCCAGCGCCTGCGTTAGCGAGTGCACGGTGCGGCCATATTTCAGGTCACCGACCATCGCCACGTTGAGATTATCCAGGCGGCTTTGGGTTTCACGGATGGTGAAGAGATCGAGCAGGGTTTGCGTCGGGTGCTGGTTGGCACCGTCACCGGCATTGAGAATCGGAATGCCGCTGGAGAATTCGGTCGCCAGACGCGCGGCGCCTTCCTGTGGGTGACGCATCACAATCGCATCGACATAAGTGCTGATCACCGAAATGGTGTCGGCCAGCGTTTCGCCTTTCTTACCCAGCGAGGTGTTGCTGCCGTCGGCGAAGCCCACCACCGAAGCGCCGAGGCGATGCATGGCGGTTTCAAACGACAAACGGGTACGTGTTGAAGCTTCAAAGAAGCAGCTGGCAATCACGTTATGCTTCAGCAGTTCCGGCTGGGGATGAGCCTTTAGCTGAGCAGCGGTGTGTAACACCAGCTCCAGCTCTTCGCGGTTGAGATCGTTAATGGAAATAATGTGCTTGCGATATAGCGGGTTGGCCATAGCGTTCTCCTCTGCGCTGCCGGATTGCGGACAAAAAAAAGCCCCTGCTTAAGGGGCTTTTTTACGATCAATGGTTGACGGAAAGAAACAGCTGCATCGCCTGTGGTCAGGCGGGGTAGAGCGGCAAATTGTGCGCTGCGCTGTTGCATGTTTCCTCCGGCAAATTGTGGCGCATTATACGCATTCACTGATTTGCATCAAGCAGAAATCGCCGCAAGGTAAACGTTTGCTTTACTTGTTACCCAGCGTGGCGACCATCACCGCTTTAATGGTATGCATGCGGTTTTCGGCCTGATCGAAAACGATGCTGTGCGCCGATTCAAACACCTCATTACTCACTTCCATGCCGTCTTTCAGACCATACTGTTCAGCCATCTGACGGCCCAGCGTGGTTTGATCATCATGGAAGGCGGGCAGGCAGTGCAGGAATTTCACCTGTGGATTGCCGGTCAGCGCCAGCATGGCGCTGTTGACCTGATAGGGACGCAGCAGGGCGATACGCTCTTCCCATACTGATTTCGCTTCACCCATCGACACCCACACATCAGTGTAGATGAAATCCGCACCTTGCACGCCTTCGCCAATGTCTTCGGTCAGGGTGATTTTGCCACCGGTTTTCTGTGCGGCAACGCGACACTGTTCAACCAACTGCTCTTCCGGCCAGCAACCCTTCGGTGCCACCAGGCGCAGGTCCAGACCCACCAGTGCCGCCGCTTCCAGCATGCTGTTGCCCATGTTGTTGCGTGCGTCACCCACATACACCAACGTCATGTCGCTTAATGGTTTACCCGGCAGATGTTCTTGCATGGTGAGCAAATCTGCCAGCAACTGCGTCGGGTGGAATTCCGTGGTCAGGCCGTTCCACACCGGCACACCGGCAAATTCCGCCAGCGTTTCCACCAGTTCCTGACCGAAGCCACGATACTGAATGCCGTCATACATGCGGCCAAGGACGCGCGCAGTGTCTTTCATCGACTCTTTATGACCGATTTGGCTGCCGCTTGGGCCGAGATAGGTGACGTTAGCGCCCTGATCGTATGCGGCAACTTCGAAAGAGCATCGGGTACGGGTCGAGTCTTTTTCGAAGATGAGCGCGATATTCTTGCCTTTCAGGTACTGCGTTTCCTGGGCATTTTTCTTAGCGTGTTTTAATTCACCTGCCAGACTTAGCAGGTCGGCGATTTCAGCGGGGGTGAAATCCAGCAATCTCAGGAAGTGTCTCGAATACAGCTGACTCATACAGCGCTCCAGATGGGGACCAATAATGAATTAAAATTCAATTTAACCGTATGAATATGCATTTTCAACCCCGGCGTTAAGAAACTTTCTGTTTTGTGTAGTGGCGCGCGAGGCAGTGTGGGAAAATAATTGCATTCACGTCGAACATTTTGAGGACACGCACATGGCATATGAAGCATTGCTGGAAGAACAGCGCGAAGAAACCCGCCTGATCATTGAAGAGTTGTTAGAAGACGGCAGCGATCCGGATGCGCTTTACACTATCGAGCATCACCTCTCATGTAATAACTTCGACTCACTGGAGAAAGTGGCGGTTGAGGCTTTCAAGCTGGGCTTTGAAGTCAGCGAGCCAGAAGAGCTGGAGCTGGAAGAGGGCGGCACCGTAATGTGCGTGGACATCCTGAGCGAAGGCGCATTAAAGCCAGAGCTGATTGATGCGCAGGTTGAGCAACTGGTGAATCTGGCCGGCAAATTCAACGTCGATTACGACGGTTGGGGCACTTACTTTGAAGACCCAGACGCTGAAGATGAAGACGACGATGGCGACTTCATCGACGACGAAGAAGACGACGGTGTGCGTCACTAAGTTTTGATGGGCGGCGCTCGTCGCCCAACTCTCATTCCCCGCCAGAATAAAGACGCCGATGAATTACGCTCCACTGTTAGAACCCATCTATGAATTCCTGCACTGCCGCACGCCACAAGCGTGGATTGATGAGGCACGCAAGCCAGAAAACCTGACGCTGTTGCTGACCGACCACATGGTGTGCGAGCTGAAAGCGGCGCAAACCGCGGTGTTTATTATTCGTCGATATGTGGCCGATAAGCCGAGTGGCGATGCCATTCTGGCGTGGCTTAAACCCTATGAAGATTTCATCTATCGCGATGAGCCGGACAGCAACTTTATCAATGCGCACAAGAATCTGACCAAGAGCATCATCGTGCGTAATGAACTGCCGTGGGCGGATGACTTAGTCGAGATGATGATTCTGCTGATCAAAGAAGAGCTGCATCACTTCTATCAGGTGTGGGAAATTATGCAGTCGCGGGGTTTGCCGTACCGGAAAATCACTGCCAGCCGTTATGCCAAAGGATTGATTCGCGAAATCAGCACCTTTGAACCGGATGCGCTGGTGGATAAGTTGATTTGCGGAGCCTACATTGAAGCGCGATCCTGCGAACGTTTCGCCAGCCTGGCGCCGTATCTGGATGATCAACTGCAGAAGTTCTATATCTCACTGCTGCGTTCTGAAGCGCGCCACTATCAGGACTACCTGAAGCTGGCGGAACAAATTTCAGCGAAGGATATTGCCCCGCGCGTGCAGGCCTTTGGTAAAGCTGAGGCGCGCTTAATCAGCGAGCCAGATGGTGAACTGCGTTTTCATAGCGGTGTGCCCGCATTTTAAAGCGAGTGCGCAGCCATGCGCACTCATCACAACACCTTCAGCATCCGCACTTCACAATCGCCGTGTCCGGTACAGCCCATGGCGCTGTCAATCAACTCAAACCCCAATGACTCATACAGCTTAATCGCGCGGGTGAGGGTACCGGTGGTTTCCAGGTAGCAGCGGCGGAAGCCCTGCTGACGCGCATACTCCATCGCCCGCAAAGCCAGCGCACGCGCCAGCCCTAAACCGCGTACTTGAGGCAGGAAGTACATCTTCTGCAGTTCACAGATATCCGGCGCGCTACACGCCAGCGGTGCCACGCCACCGCCGCCCACGACGAGACCTTCATGCTCGACAATCCAGTAAGCGCTGTTGGCTTCGCTGTACAGCTCGAACAAGCGATCCAGATTTGGATCGGACACGGTGTAGCCTTTATCTGCGGTCAGGCCAAACTCTGCGGACACATCACGGATCACTTGGGCAATCAGCGGATTATCGGCCGCAACAATCGGGCGCACCTGTAAATTCAGTGGCGTAGCGGTGGTCATCATTTTCTTCCGGTGTAAAAAAGCCGGGCAGTGCCCGGCCTGGATTAAGCAGTTGGACTGATGCGCTTACAATGCCGCAATCACGCCCTGCTGTTCAATCAGTTTTGCTTTTGATTGTTCCAGCTCAACAATGCGCTCGCGCTCTTTGGCCACGACCGCTTCCGGTGCGCGCGCCACAAAGCCTTCGTTCGCCAGTTTGACCTGGATTTTCTCAATCTCGACATCCAGCTTGGTCAGTTCTTTCGCCAGACGCTCCAGCTCGGCTTCTTTGTTGACCAGATCCGCCATCGGGATCAGTAACTCAGCGCCTTCGACGATCTTGGTGACTGAGACCGGACCTTTCTCGCCCGCAGGCAGGATGGTCAGGCTTTCCAGACGCGCCAGGCGCGACAGGAAGCTACGGTTCTCATCAACACGACGCTGCGCGGTTGGCGAGCAGTCACGCAGCAGCACATCCAGCGGTTTACCCGGTGCGATGTTCATCTCAGCACGGATGTTACGCACGGCCACGATCGCCTGCTTGATCCACTCGATATCCGCTTTGGCTTCGGCATCTTCTTTCGCCGCGTCAAACTGCGGGAACGGTTGCAGCATGATGGTATCGTGATCAATGTTCTTCAGACCTTTCACACGCTGCCAGATGGTTTCGGTAATGTAAGGAATGATCGGATGCGCCAGGCGCAGCACTGCTTCCAGCACGGTGACCAGCGTATTACGCGTGCCGCGCAGTTCCGCTTCGCTGCCGTTGCTCATTACCGGCTTGGTCAGCTCCAGATACCAGTCACAGAACTGGTTCCAGGTGAAGTCGTACAGGATGTTGGCAGCGATATCAAAGCGATAGCTGTCCAGCGCTTCACGATAGGCTTTCACGGTGCTGTTGAACTCGGTCAGAATCCAGCGATCCGCCAGTGACAGCTTCAGTTCGCCGCCGTTCTGGCCGCAATCGTGCTCTTCGGTGTTCATCAGTACGAAGCGGCTGGCGTTCCACAGCTTGTTACAGAAGTTGCGATAACCTTCGAGACGCTTCATATCCCAGTTGATGTCACGGCCAGTTGAGGCCAGCGCAGCAAGGGTGAAGCGCAGGGCATCGGTGCCGGAAGCCACAATGCCGTCCGGGAACTGCTTCTCGGTACGCTTGCGGATCTTCTCAGCCAGCTGTGGCTGCATCATGTTGCCGGTGCGTTTCTCCAGCAGATCTTCCAGCGAAATGCCGTCGATCATATCCAGTGGATCGATGACGTTGCCTTTCGACTTGGACATCTTCTGGCCTTCTTCATCACGGATCAAACCGGTCATATACACGGTTTTGAACGGCACCTGTGGCTTGCCGTCTTCATCTTTGATGAAGTGCATGGTCAGCATGATCATGCGCGCAATCCAGAAGAAGATGATGTCGAAGCCACTCACCAGCACGCTGGTTGGGTGGAAGGTACGCAGCGCTTCGGTATTCTCTGGCCAGCCAAGGGTCGAGAAGGTCCACAGACCTGATGAGAACCAGGTATCCAGCACGTCGTCGTCCTGGCGCAGTACCACAACGTCAGCCAGGTTATTTTCCTGACGCACTTCGGCTTCAGTACGGCCGACATAGACGTTGCCGTCGTTGTCGTACCAGGCCGGGATGCGATGTCCCCACCACAGCTGACGCGAGATGCACCAATCCTGAATGTCACGCATCCAGGAGAAGTACATGTTTTCGTACTGCTTAGGCACGAACTGGATGTCACCGTTTTCGACGGCTTCCACCGCAACTTTCGCCAGCGGGGCGGTGCGCACATACCATTGGTCGGTCAGCATTGGCTCGATAACCACACCGCCACGGTCGCCGTAAGGCACGGTCAGATCGTGTGGTTTGATTTCGTCCAGCAGGCCGAGTTCATCAACCGCAGCCACCATGGCTTTACGCGCAGCGAAACGCTCCATTTTCTGGAACTGCGCTGGGATCTCATCGGCGCATTCGTCGCTGACTTCACCGTTGGTGTCGAACACTTCCGCACGCTCGCGGATATCGCCATCAAAGGTCAGGATGTTGATCATTGGCAGCTTGTGACGACGACCCACTTCGTAGTCGTTGAAGTCATGCGCTGGGGTGATCTTCACGCAGCCGGTGCCTTTTTCCATATCGGCGTGATCATCACCCACGATAGGAATACGACGGTTCACCAGCGGCAGGATCAGCTCTTTGCCGATCAGATCTTTGTAACGTGGATCTTCCGGATTCACCGCCACGCCGGTATCGCCCAGCAGGGTTTCCGGACGAGTGGTGGCGACCACCAGGTAATCTTTGCCTTCTGCGGTTTTCACGCCATCGGCCAGCGGGTAGCGGATATGCCACATGGAGCCTTTGCTCTCACGGTTTTCCACTTCCAGATCGGAGATAGCAGTACGCAGTTTTGGATCCCAGTTCACCAGGCGTTTGCCACGGTAAATCAGATTCTCTTTATACAGGCGCACGAAGACTTCACGCACCGCATTGGACAGGCCTTCATCCATGGTGAAGCGCTCGCGCTCCCAATCCACGGAGTTGCCAAGGCGACGCATCTGACGGGTAATCGTGCCGCCGGACTCTGCTTTCCACTGCCAGATTTTATCGATGAAAGCATCACGGCCGTAATCCTGGCGAGTTTTGCCCTCTTCAGCGGCGATCTTGCGCTCAACCACCATCTGCGTCGCGATACCGGCATGGTCAGTACCTGCCTGCCACAGGGTGTTTTTACCCTGCATGCGCTGGTAGCGAATCATGGTATCCATGATGGTCTGCTGGAAAGCGTGACCCATATGCAAGCTGCCGGTGACGTTCGGCGGCGGGATCATGATGCAAAAGCTTTCCTGGCTGGTGTCGCCATTCGGTTTGAAGTAGCCCTGCTGTTCCCAGTGCTCGTAGAGCGGCTGCTCGATATCTTGCGGGTTATATGTCTTTTCCATTTCTACACTGTCGTTTGCGGCGGAGGTGGCGTCGCCGTATTCAATTGGAAACCAACGCTGCGATACGTTTTGTAGCGATCGCGCGCCAGTTGTTTTAGGGATTCTTCGTAAGGAACAAAGTCTATCACTTCATGGAAACCAGTAGCAAAATCTGCGAACTGTGGCAGCAGGCTGATCAGCAGGTCACGCGGTGAACTGCCGCGTCGCTGCGGCCAGGCCAGCTCAACCGGGGCGCCGTAGCGTGGGCCTTCACCCGCCAGATTGTGCGGCACAAAGGCGTTGGCGGGACGCTGCCAGAGTGCTTCATCCAGACGATTCGCCTGCTCTTCATTCTCGCAGGCAATCAGAATACGTTTGCCGTCACGCCAGCGTGTTTCGGCCAGATCGCACACCAGTGCTTCGATGGCGCTCAGGCCGTCACTGGCGCTTTCTGACTCCATCACATAGAAAGTGGCGTTTTTCATGGCAAACTTATTTCCATTAATGACAGTGGGGCGCATTTTGCGCCCCATGAGTTCATACGTCTATACACTTCATACTTCAAGGTGCAGATGCGTTGGCTGCTCTCGCTCACCCGAATCACTGACTTGATTAAGCTCATCGGGACTATGAACCTCCCGAAGGAGGTTCACCCTGCGGGCCAGCGTAAGCGCTGTTCAAATCGACAAGTCGATTTGTCGCTCATTTGCCGCCTTCTTACGCCTCGAATTATTTGCGTATATTTTTTCGCGGCTTTAGTCGTCGCCGTTCAGACCCGCGCGGTTCAACAGGAACTGCGACAGCAGCGGAACCGGGCGGCCGGTGGCGCCTTTGGCCTTGCCAGAACGCCATGCGGTACCCGCGATGTCCAGGTGCGCCCAGTTAAACTTACGCGCAAAACGCGCCAGGAAACAGGCCGCCGTGATGGCACCGCCGGGACGACCGCCAATGTTTGCCATATCGGCAAAATTGGATTCCAGCTGCTCCTGATACTCATCGGCCATCGGCAGACGCCACGCGCGGTCACCTGCTTGTTCTGAGGCGCTGATCAGCTCGTGCGCCAGCGGATTATGGTTCGACATCAAACCGCTGACGTGATGGCCCAGCGCAATTACGCAGGCACCGGTCAGGGTCGCGACGTCAATCACCACTTCTGGCTCGAAGCGCTCCACGTAAGTCAGCGCATCGCACAGCACCAGACGGCCTTCCGCATCGGTATTCAGCACTTCGACGGTCTGGCCCGACATGGTGGTCAGCACATCGCCAGGACGCATTGAACGACCATCCGGCATGTTCTCACAACCCACCAGTACGCCGACGACGTTCAGCGGCAGATTGAGTTCTGCCACCATGCGCATCACGCCGTACACGGACGCCGCGCCGCACATGTCGTACTTCATCTCATCCATCGAATCGGCAGGTTTGATCGAGATACCACCGGAATCGAAGGTCAGGCCTTTACCGACCAGCACAATCGGACGCGCTTCCGGATCGGTACTGCCTTTGTATTCAATCACCGACATCAATGATTCGTTGTGTGAGCCAGCACCGACCGCCAGATACGCGTTCATGCCCAGTTCTTTCATCTGCTGTTCGCCGATGACACGCGTGGTGACATTTTTGCTGTACGCATCAGCCAACTGGCGCGCCTGCGACGCCAGATACGCGGCGTTACAAATATTTGGCGGCATATTGCTGAGGTCTTTAGCGGCTCTGACGCCCGCTGCCACCGCTAAACCATGCTGAATCGCACGTTCACCGCTGGTAAGTTCACGACGGGTTGGCACGTTGAACACCAGCTTGCGCAGTGGACGACGCGGTTCGACTTTATTGCTTTTCAGCTGGTCGAAGTTGTAGAGCGCTTCTTTTGAGGTTTCAACCGCCTGGCGGACTTTCCAGTAAGTGTTGCGCCCTTTAACATGAAGTTCGGTCAGGAAGCACACCGCTTCCATCGAACCCGTGTCGTTCAGCGTATTGATGGTCTTCTGAATCACCTGCTTGTACTGGCGCTCATCCAGCTCGCGCTCTTTACCGCAGCCGATCAACAGGATACGTTCAGACAGGATGTTAGGCACATGGTGCAGCAGCAATGTCTGACCGACTTTGCCTTCCAGTTCACCGCGGCGCAGCAGGGCGCTGATGTAGCCGTCGCTGATTTTATCCAGCTGTTCAGCAATGGGTGACAAACGGCGCGGTTCGAAAACGCCTACAACAATGCAGGCGCTACGCTGTTTTTCCGGGCTACCGCTTTTTACACTGAACTCCATGCACTCTCCTGAATCTTAAAGACAACGGCCTTAGCTGTCGTTAGAATGTAGCGCGTTCGTAACCCATTATTTTTAGCGGCGCCATGACAATTTAACGCCGACGGTCATAATGAGATGTGGTGGCAATGTGTTGTTTTTTCACCACCCTAACGCGTTCGTCATACTATTTTAGCTACGATGACGGCCATTGATGAAGAAAAATGGCTGATAAGCGTTGAAACTAGCGATTTTCCTGCAAAAAGACAAGTTATCACAGGCGTACTAAGCGTGATCATCATTAGATATCTGGTTCGGGAAACGCTCAAAAGCCAGCTGGCTATCCTGTTCATCCTGCTACTGATCTTCTTTTGCCAGAAGTTAGTCAGGATTTTGGGTGCAGCGGTGGATGGCGAGATCCCAACAAATCTGGTTCTGACATTGTTAGGACTTGGCGTGCCTGAAATGGCACAACTTATCCTGCCCCTAAGCTTGTTTCTGGCGATTTTAATGACCCTTGGGCGGCTGTACACCGAAAGTGAGATCACGGTGATGCATGCCTGCGGCCTGGGGAAAAGCGTGCTGGTCAAGGCCGCGATGATCCTGATGCTGCTGACTTCAGCGGTCGCAGCGGTCAACGTCCTTTGGTTAGGACCATGGTCATCGCGTTACCAGGATGAAGTCACACAAAATGCCAAAGCCAACCCTGGCGCAGCGGCGCTGGCGGCGGGCCAGTTCCAGACCTCCAGCGACGGTAATACTGTGCTGTTTGTGGAAAATGTGAAGGGTAATCACTTTGGTAGCGTATTCCTGGCCCAGTTGCGTCCGAAAGGCAATGCACGCCCATCGGTGGTGCTGGCTGACAGCGGTCATATGGAACAACGCAAAGACGGTTCTCAAGTGGTGACGCTGGATAAAGGCACGCGCTTCGAGGGCACGGCGATGCTGCGCGATTTCCGCATCACCGACTTCACCAACTACCAGGCGCTGGTGGGCTATAAAGAAGCCACGCTCGATCCGAATGATGCCGATCAGGCGAGCATTAGCACGCTGTACCAAAACAAAACGCCGCAGTTCCAGGCCGAATTCCATTGGCGTTTAACGCTGGTGTTTGCGGTGCTGGTGATGGCGTTGATGGTGGTGCCGCTCAGCGTGGTCAACCCTCGTCAGGGGCGTGTGCTGTCAATGCTGCCTGCGATGCTGCTGTATCTGATCTTCTTCCTGCTGCAGAGTTCGTTACGTTCTAACGCAGCGAAAGGCAAGTTCGATCCCGCGATTTGGATGTGGGTAGTGAACCTGGCTTATCTGGCGCTGGCCGTGATGTTGAACCTGTGGGATACGGTACCGATGCGACGCATTCGTGGTCGCTTTAGTCGTGGAGGATCGCAGTGATGTTTAAGGTCCTTGACCGCTATATCGGCAAAACCATTTTCAACACCATCATGCTGACATTATTCATGCTGGTGTCGCTATCGGGCATCATCAAGTTTGTCGATCAGCTACGTAAAACCGGGCAGGGCGCTTACACCGCGCTCGACGCCGGTTACTACACGCTGCTCAGCGTTCCGAAAGATATTGAGATCTTCTTCCCGATGGCCGCGCTGCTGGGTGCACTGTTGGGCTTGGGAACGCTAGCGCAGCGCAGCGAGCTGGTGGTGATGCAGGCATCGGGCTTTACCCGTATGCAGGTGGCGCTGGCGGTGATGAAAACCGCGATTCCGCTGGTGCTGTTGACCATGGCTATCGGCGAATTTGTGGCACCGCAGGGCGAGCAGATGGCGCGTAACTACCGTGCGCAGCAGTTGTACGGCGGCTCGCTGATGTCGACGCAGAATGGGCTGTGGGCGAAAGATGGCCATGACTTTATCTACATCGAACGCATTAAAGGCGACAGCGAGATTGATGGTGTCAGCATTTACACCTTCACCGATCAGCGCCGTCTTCTCAGCGTGCGTTATGCCGCCAGTGCGACCTGGAACAAAGACAAGAAGTTGTGGCAGCTGTCGCAGGTGGATGAGTCCAACCTGAGTGATGCGAAACAGATTACCGGTTCGCAAAGTCTGGGCGGGGAGTGGAAAACCAACCTGACGCCTGACAAACTCGGCGTGGTCGCGCTGGATCCGGATGCACTGTCCATTAGCGGTCTGTACAACTACAGCAAATACCTTAAGCAGAGTGGCCAGGTGTCAGGGCGTTATCTGCTGAACATGTGGGGTAAAATCTTCCAGCCGCTGTCCGTGGCGGTGATGATGCTAATGGCGCTGTCGTTTATCTTTGGTCCGCTGCGTAGTGTGTCGATGGGCGTGCGCGTGGTGACGGGTATCAGCTTCGGCTTCCTGTTCTACGTGCTGGATCAGATCTTCGGACCGCTGAGTCTGGTGTATGGCATCCCGCCGATTCTGGGGGCGCTATTGCCGAGCGCCGCGTTCTTTGCCATCAGCTTGTATCTGTTGATGAAGCGCAGTTGATACTTCGTTAGAAGCACGTCGCGACAGCACTGGATTTACGCTTGTTGCGGCGTGTTGCTTCTCTCTATGCGTTCCTGAACTCAACTCTCAATGGTAACCAGCGCTATTCCAGCTTGCTGCCAGATTTCGGCGTCTTCTGGTAACGTATCCATCACCAACATATCGACCTGATCGCAACGGGCAAATTGCGCCAGCGAGGTGTTTCCCAGCTTGCTACTGTCACATACCACGATAACCTGACTGGCGTGTTCAATGATGGTGCGTTTACTTTCAGCCAGCATAATGTCCGCGACACATGCCCCTTGCTTGAGCGAAATGCCATTCACCGCCATAAAGGCTTTATCCACGTTGAGATGATCCATCATCTGGCCGCCCGCAGCAGGGATGACACAGTGATAGCCTTTTTTCACCATGCCACCAAGCAGCACCAGCTGCACGGCGCTGGCTTCTTCCAGCACGCGAGCGATGGCAAAATCATTGGTGATGACGGTGAGATTTTTACGATCGCGTAAATGATGTGCGATATGCAGTGTGGTGGTGCCCGTATCAAGTACGATGATATCGCCATCTTCTACGAGCTGAGCGGCGCGCGCACCGATGCGTGCTTTGGCATCAATATGCAGACTTTCACGCAGATCTGATCCCATTTCGAAGCTGGCTCGGGTACGCAGAATCGCACCACCGTGAGTGCGGGTGAGCTGACCAGACTCTTCCATCAAGCGTAAGTCGGTACGAATGGTGGCACCGGAAACATTGAAGTGCTCACTCATTTCGCCAACCGAGATTTTGCGTTTCTCTTTCAGGATGGCGAGGATTTTTTCTTGTCTTTCCTCTAAATACATATTGGCCTCAGACGTGGGAAAACCGCATCACTCTATCGCAGCTTCCGGGCGGCGTGAACTCCGCCCGGATAATTCACTCAATGGTTAAGCGGTTGCAGAAACTCCACGCGTTCACCATCTGGTCCGGCAATCATAAAATAACGGCTGCCCGCAGGATGATCGCAAGGTCCTTCGATTAACGGGTAACCGAGCGATTTCACCCACTCTTCCGTAGCGAGAAGGTCCTCAACCTGCCACGCGAGATGATCAACGCCACTATCTTGCGCGGCACGTGCATCAGTTTGCCACGGCAACTGATAGAGCTCTAATACAATGCCTTGCTGTTGTAAAAACGCGACGGCAATCGTGCCACGCGGTTCCTGGATATCCAGCTGGCGTTGGCACGTAAATCCCAGCGACTGATAAAAATGACGTGCTGCTACGATGTTCTGCGTACGTAATCCGATGTGCGCTAATGATTTGATCACATTTAAACTCCCTTGCGCTGGCACCAGAAGCCGAAGAAGGCCACATACGCAAAACACACCAGTGGAATGATAAAGGCGAACTGCATATCGCCACCGTTCATGTCTGACATGATTCCCATCACCAGCGGAATCACCGCGCCACCAATAATGGACATCACCACAATCGATCCTGCCAGTTGAGTTTCTGCACCCATGCCTTTAATGGTTAAGCCGAAGTTTGTCGGCCAGCACAGCGCCATACAGAAATTCACCCCCATAATGGCGACGACGGCCGCCATGCTTTTCTGGCTGACGGCAAACAGTAACAGCATGACGCATAACGAACAGAACACGCCGAGTAACAGCGCCGGACTATAGCGCTTCATTAACGCGGTGGTGACCACTTTGCCTGCTGAGTAGCAAAGCAACGTGGCGATTAACCACCAGGTGGCCGAGTGCTCGGTGGTACCGTGCTCAATCAGCTGCACGAAACGGATGGTGAAGCTCCACAGACCCACCTGCGCACCGACATAAAGGAACTGTGAGAGCACGCCCATACGGAATCGCGGAACCGCCCACAGCTTTTTCAGCGACTGCATCAGCGGCTCTTTTACCGCATCTGCTTTTGCGATGGGTTTGCATGCCGGGAACTTTACCGCGACAAAAACCAGCGCCAGCACCACCAGTATCGACCCGATGATCAGGTACGGTGTGACGACTTGAGACACCATTTGCTGACGAATCGCATCTGCTGCTTCAGCCGGCAGCGCCGCCAGTTGATCGTGGGTCAAATCGTCCTTGTTAAAGATCAGCTGTTGACCAATAACCACGCCCATAATCACGCCGACCGAGTTAAAGATCTGCGAGAAGTTAATACGTTGAGTCGAGGTTTCTGCGGTCCCGAGCAGGCTTGAATAGGTGTTGGCAGATGTTTCGAGGAACGACAATCCGCTGGCAATCACGCCCAGGCAACCAAGAAACGCGGCGTATGTCATGGCATGGGCTGCCGGAATGAACAGGAAACAACCCGCAGCGTACAAACAAAGCCCGATAATGATCGCCACTTTGTAGGAGTAGCGCTTAATGACCGCTGCGGCGGGCAACGCGACGAGGAAGTAGCCAAGGAAGAAGATTGACTGCACCAGCGCGGTTTGCGTATCGCTCAGGTCAAAGCCCTTTTTAAACTGAGCAATCAGGATGTCATTGAGATTGCCCGCCATGCCCCACAAAGCAAACAGGCAGCAGACCATCAAGAGTTGCAGCCACGGCGTGGCTGGCAGATAGGCGCTACGATCCAGGGTTTCACCGTGCGCGCTGGCAACCTGATCCTGCTTCTTAATCACTATTTCGCTCATGATCCCTGCTCCTCAAAACAGGCGGACACGGCATCGAGACGATCCCAAAGCGGTTGTGCCTGTACATAAAGTTGGTCGAAGATATCGAACTGGCGTTGGTAGGCTGCATGCAAGCGGGCATCCGGTTGGATTTCACCGGCAATCCGCACCATGCGTTGTACCCCGTGGCCGAGGTCATTGAAGTGGCCAATACCCGTGGCAGCGAGAATGGCGCAGCCCAGCGTACCGTTTTCCTGGTTGGCAGTTTGCAAAATAGGGCGGTTATAAACCGAGGCTTTGATGCTCAGCCACAGTTCGCTACGCGATCCGCCGCCAGAGGCAATAATGCTATCCGGCATGTTGCAACATTCACTGAGCTGACGCAGATTGCGCCATGAGGCAAACGCTACGCCCTCCAGCACGGCACGATACAGATGGCCTGCCTCATGCCGGCGCTGTAAGCCAAATAGCTGCCCGCGCGAGTTGCATTTCTCTGCCAGACGTTCGCCGGTGAGATACGGCAGGAACAGCAATCCTTCTGCGCCCGGTTTCTTTTCTGCAGCCAGGCGCAGCATCTCAGGATGCGAATGATGACCGCCGCCGAACGCTTCACGCGCCCAGCGCATGGCATCGCCACCAGCATCCAGCAAAGTGAAACCACCCCACGCCTTATTGCTCAGGTGCAGATTGTTCACCTGTGTGTGCAGCAGCGGCGCATCGCTCACCACAGTAATCAGCGTTGAAGTACCGGTGCTGTCAGATGCCTGGCCTGGCTGGTAAACACCTGAACCGAGCAGACTGGCAGCCATATCGGCCGTGCCGGCCACGACGGGAATACCCGGCCGCAAGCCCGTTTCTTGTGCAGCTTCCTGACTGATTGCGCCAATCACGTCACTGGCGGCGTGGATCTTCGGTAGCAGACTGGCCGGGAGTTGAAAACGGTCGAGCGCGGCACTCGACCACTGGCGTGTGGCGCTGTCCATCAGGTAGTAACACGAGGCTTCGCTGTAATCGGTGGCACGTACGCCGGTTAACTGAAAGTTGATAAAATCTTTCGGCATCAACACACTGGCGACACGCGACCACACATCAGGATGATGTTCACGAATCCACAGTAACTTGAATGCTGGCCACGCGGGTGTAGGGGGATTATTGAGATGCTCAAGCCAAAACAGCGCATCTTCCTGCTCCCGGAAGGCGGCAACCTGCGACCAGGCGCGCTTGTCATTCCACAGTAGCGCACGGTCCTCAACCAGGTGGCCAGCACTATCCAACAGCACCGTGCCATGCATTTGCCCACAGACCGCAATCGCAGCCAGCTGCGTCATTTCAGCGCCAAAGCGCGCATTCAGTTCCCGGATGCCGTCGCAAACAGATAACCACCACAGCGAAGGGGCTTGTTCCACCCAGCCTGGCTGCGGGCTTGTCTGTGCATATTCACGTTGGGCAAAACCAACAATATCGCCATCGGTAGTCACAAGGGCAGCGCGTGCGCTGCCTGTTCCAATATCGAGGGTAAGAAGTAATTTTTTCATTATTCACTCCATATTACGCCGGAGAGTTGCAGCGTTTTGTTCAGTCCTGAGCCAGTTCCGGGAACAGTGATGGATCCTGTTCCAGTTGTGCGAGTACCTTTTCAGTGGCGCTGGCACTCATGCCAAAGCGACGAACGCCGAGGCGGTAAAGCGTGCGGATAGTATCGAGGTCGCGGATGCCGCCCGATCCTTTAATGCGCAGACGTCCTTGCAGTTGATCGGCAATGATGGCCACTTTCTCTTCCGTCGCGCCGCTAGCTGCCCAACCGGTCGAGGTCTTAATCCACTTCATGCCCGCTTCCACCGCGATATCACATACGCGACGAATCTGCTGTTCATCGAGATAATGGGTTTCAAGGATCACTTTGGCTTCAATAGGTGCCGCCGCTTCCACTACGCGTTGCAGATCCTGTTTTACTTCATCAAACCGGCCAGACAACACTTTGCCGATGTTCACCACCATATCGACCTCACGGGCGCCATCGCAGATCAGCTGGCGAACTTCCTGCACTTTGGTCTCGGTCGCGTGGCCGCCGCTTGGGAAACCAACCGGGCCGCCAATCATGATGTCTCCACGGCCTTGTTCTGGCAGTAAGGTGCTGAGGAAACGCGTCCAGCAAGGCAATACGTGAATGGCAATAATGTTGTAGCGGATCGCCAATTCGGCGCATTGACGGATGTCGGCTTCGGTGTTGGTGGCCTGCACGGCGCTGAGATCGATCATGCGCGCCATTTGTTGAGTGATACGGTTCATTTTCTTTTCCTTTCAAGTTAAATCACAATGTGACAATAAATGAAAGTTAAAATGAAGGTAAATGCAAATTAAGAGATCTGTGATCCAGCAAGTAAAAATAAGTGAAAGTAAATTCAAAGGAGAGGAATAGAGCGATGCGGTAATGCGCAAAACACTGCGCTGTTAGCGAGTATGCAGGATATGAAATCTGCGTCTGCATCCCGCAAACTTCGTTGCGATACTTCTACATGTTGGACATTTGTAAGCTGAGGCCTTCAGGCCGCCCAGAACGGGCGCGCCAGGTTTCGCCTTTACAACATAACCGTAGAGGCGAGATCTATTGTCCGACTTTGCAAGAGTTAAAGCAGCGGCTGAACCCACGAAGGTAACTGCGACAACAAGTACAACACCAACCCGATCGTGCCTCCCACCAACGTCCCGTTAATACGAATAAACTGCAGATCGCGGCCAATGTTCAACTCAATCTGTTGTGACATCTCTCGCGCATCCCAGCTCTTTACGGTATCGCTGATGTGGCGCGTCAGGAATTCGGCGAACTCGGGTGCAATGCTGCGGGCGGCATCTTCCAGGTGTTGATTCATCGAGGTACGTAGCGCTTCATCTGCTGCCAGCGTTTCGCCGAACCATAGCGCGGCAAGACGCACGCGCTCCTGCACGCGAGAATCTTCACTGTTAAGATCGGCCTTCAGCCAGCTACGCAAGTCCTGCCATAGCTCGCCAATGTAGCGATTCAGCGACTCATCCTCTTTCAGCCAGCTTTTGATCACTTCAGCACGTTCAGCCATTTCGGGATCAGTTTTCAACTTCTCAATCAGTCGCTGCACGGCGCGATTAAAACCGAGGCGGAATTCATGGCCCTGATCCAGCGCCACTTCATCCAGAATCGAGTCCACGGCATTGGCCACCAGGTCAGCACTGTGCTCGCCCAGCCATTCGGTGGGTAGCATTTTGGCTTTGATCGGATGTTCACGCTTCAGCCAGCGCACAATCTGAGCCGCGATAAATTCACGCGTGCCAGGCTTATGCAGCAGACGCAGCAGCTGTTGTACTGCGGCATCGAGCAGTTCCTGATGACGATTATTTTTGGTCAGGCTGTCGAGCAGCAGTGCGCTGGATTGTGTCAGATCGACCTTATCCAGTGCGCGATGCACGGCACGCCGCAGGAAGCGCTGGATGCGTTCATCATCCGTGAGATCAAGGAAGCCGCGCATCACCTGCAACAGATGGCGACCAATGCGATCGGCGTTGCCCGGTGTGTTGAGCCAGTGCGCCAGCATCTGCGAGGGATCGTGGCGGCGTATCAGCGCCAGCAACGAATCGGTATCAAGAAATTTCTCCTGCACAAAGCGGCCAAGATTCTCCCCGATGCGATCCTTATTGCGCGGAATAATCGCCGTATGACGCGAGATGAAGGGCACCGGCACGCGGCGAAACAGCGCGACCACCGCAAACCAGTCTGCCAGCGCACCGACCATCGCCGCTTCAGCAATGGCCTTGAGACCAAGCACCCAGAAATTGGGCGGCAGAAACAGCGTCACGACAAAAGTCACTGCGGCAACCAGCAGCAATGCGAGTGCCAGACGCTTGCTCCGTTTGAGTTGTTGATATTTATCCATATAACGATCTTAGCAGACCACACCTTATGGTGGCGGTGCGAATCATTGTACCTATTCAATCAGCGTCATTGATGTCGCGGCGCACAGGTGTCACTGCGGCGTTGCTGATACCCGCGCCATACGTAGCGCCGCGGAGGAAGATAAATATTTTCAGTGTGTTATCGACGACGGCCGCCCATCAAACTCCCCAGTACGCCACGAATGATCTGGTTGGTTACCTGGCGCGCCGCGCTTTTTGCCACGCTCTGCACCACGCCATCGCGCTTGCCGCCGCGCGGTCCAGTGGTGCCAAACAGAATGTCTTTCAACCCGCCGAGAATGCCATCATCAACTTCGACATTATTGCCTTTGGCTTCCGGCGCATCGGCCTGCTGTGGCGCGGCTTGCACCCCTTTTTGCAGCATCTCAAACGCGGATTCGCGATCCACTTCAGTGTCGTATTTGCCGTACAGCGGTGAGTTATTGATCAGGCCGTTGCGCTCATCCTGCGTTATCGGCCCCATGCGCGAGCCGGGCGCAATCACCATGGCGCGCTGCACCATCGATGGGCTGCCTTTTTCATCGAGGAACGAAATCAGCGCCTCGCCAGTGCCCAGCGCCTGAATGGCTTCCACGGTATTGAATGCCGGATTGGCGCGCATGGTTTCGGCGGCGCTTTTCACCGCTTTTTGATCTTTCGGCGTGAAGGCGCGCAGGGCGTGTTGCACACGATTGCCTAGCTGGCCGAGCACATTGTCAGGGATATCCGACGGATTCTGCGTGACGAAATAGACGCCGACGCCTTTGGATCGAATCAGACGGATCACTTGCTCCACTTTCTCCAGCAGCACCGGCGGCGCATCGGTAAACAACAGATGTGCCTCATCAAAGAAGAACACCATTTTCGGTTTATCGAGATCGCCCGCTTCGGGCAACTGCTCGTACAGTTCCGCCAGCAGCCACAGCAGGCTGGTGGCATAGAGTTTCGGCATTTGATACAGCTTCTCGGCGGAAAGGATATTGATGAAACCTTTGCCTTCGCTGTCACAACGCATCCAGTCACGGATATCCAGCATCGGCTCGCCGAAGAAGTGTTCAGCACCTTGTTGTTCCAGCGCCAGTAAGCCACGTTGAATCGCCCCCACAGAGGCGCTGTTGATGTTGCCGTACTGCGTCTGGAAGGATTTAGCGTTATCGCCGATGTATTGCGTCATGGCGCGCAGATCTTTGAAATCCAGCAGCAACAGGCCCTGATCGTCGGCGATGCGGAAGATGATTTGCAGCACGCCCGATTGCACATCATTGAGGTTGAGCAAGCGCGCCAGCAACAGCGGTCCAAGGTCGGAAACGGTGGCGCGCACTGGGTGGCCTTTCTCGGCAAAAATGTCCCACACCATCACCGGATTTTTCTGTGCCTGCCAGTCGGTCACGCCAATCTTTTCCAGCCGCGCCAGCAACTTTTCCGAGCCTTCACCGGCGGTGGCTACGCCAGTCAGATCGCCTTTCACATCGGCCATAAACACCGGCACGCCGATATTGGAGAAGGACTCGGCGATTTTTTGCAGCGTCACGGTTTTACCGGTGCCAGTGGCGCCAGTGATTAAGCCGTGGCGGTTCGCCATATTGGAAAGCAGGGATAACTGGATGTCGGGCGTTTGAGCAATCAGCAACGGGGTGGTCATATTTTTTCACTCGCAGGCAACAGGTTATGCCAGAAAGAATAGCAAGCGATGCGAGGAGAAGGATGAAGATTGTACTGAAAGTGTTGATGGGGGAAGCCATTCCCCCATCAACAGAATTTACTGCTTCTGTACCACATCAAAGAACAGCAAGCTCACCCCAATCCCTTGCTGCACATGATTGACGTTGTTACGCACCGCTACCTGCTGCGCACCCTGCAGCATCACCACAAACGGTGAGTTCTGCCGCACGGTATTTTGCAGGTCGGTGTAAAGCGCACGGCGTTTAGTGGCGTCACTTTCACCCGCTGCGGCACGTGTCTTCGCGCTGAGTGCAGGAATCTCCCAGCCGACTCGCCACGCCAGCGTTTTTGAGCCGCCCGGCACGTTGTAAGCAAAAGCGCTGGCATTGGTATTGGGGTCAACGTAATCCGCGCCCCAGTAGATAAAGATCGACTGGAAATCGCGGCCGCGCATTTTGCTCCACAACTCGGATTCTGCCACCGGCTGCAGCTCAATCTGCACATCCGCTTTGGCGAAGCTGGCCTGTAGCGCCTGGGCAACATCAATGTACGGCGGCTGGTTAATCACCGTCAGCGCAAACTTGCTGCCGGGTTTAATGCCCCCTTTGGCCAAAATCGCTTTGGCTTTCGCCACATCGTAGTGGAAAGGTTGATCCTTTAGTGCACCATCAAAGCCCTGCGGCAGGAAACTCTGATGAATGCGGTACTGACCTTTCAGCAAATCTTTTGAGATGGATTGATAATCCACCAACCAACGCGCCGCTTCCCACAGGGCCGGATTCCCCAGTGCCGGTTGCGCTTTGTTTTGGGTATTGAAGCCCAGGTAATACACCAGGCTCGAAGGGAACGCTTCGATGCGCAGGTTTTTATCGCTCTTCAGCGCATCGATTTGATCCGGGCCGAGCTGATAAGCGACATCCACATCGCCTTGCTGGATCAACAGGCGACGCGCACCGGCATCGGCCACGCCTTTTAGCAAAATACGCTTCAGGTGTGGCTGCGGATTAGCTTGCGGATTGGCGCTCAGCACCAGCGCCTGCTGCGGCACATACTGTTGAATCGTGAACGCGCCGCTGCCAGCGGTGTGGGTGTGCAGCCAGCCATTACCCAGATCGTTATTTACCGCATGCTGCTGCACGGTTTTACTGTCCACCACCGAGGCGACCGGCGCAGTCAGCAGGCGCAGCGCCAAGTCCTGACCGATCTGTGCAGGCCACTGTATCTCCAACTTATGGTCACTCAGCACCTTAAACTGGCTGGCGATGTTTTCGCGGGTCCAGCCAAATTCGGCGAGAATGAAAGAAGGTGCCTTGTTCAACTGCACGGCGCGCGTCAGTGAGAAAATCACATCCTGCGGTGTCACCGCATTACCGCTGGAGAAGCGAGTGCCGGGTTTGAGGTTAAACACCAGGCTGTGTGGCGAACTGCCACTTTGCCAGGATGTTGCCAGCAGCGGTGCCAGCTTCTGTGGTGTATCGCGGTCCGCTTGTACCAGCGTCTGGTAGATGTTGCGCTGTACGCTGTTGCTGACGGTTTCAAAGCTTTCTGCAGGGTCGAAGCTGATAATGCCATCCAGCGGTACGGCGACCACCAGCGTGTCTTTCGGTGTGGCAGCCTGTAAGGCAAATGCACTACTCCATAAAGTGACCAACAAAATCAATGCACGCATTTATTGTTTTCCTGAGTGATAGATTAATCGACTCTATCGCTGCCGCCGCTCAGGCAAAATGCCGGTTTGTTCTGAGCTGTGCCGGAAATTAACAAATGATAACATTCGGCGATTATTTCACTTAAATTGTGCGCCGTCTGTCATTTTCAGGAAATAGATCGTTCATGTACTGGTCAATTAAGTAAATAAGATGTTATTAATGAGAATAATTCTCTTGTATGGAAGTATGATTTATTTTTATCGATTGAATTGAGCGATTATTTCTTTACGCGATCAATTTTGGTCATTTGCCCATCCAGACTTGCTAAAAACACAGCAATTGTACGGTTAAAAGTCCAATTCACCCTCCGAAAGCCCTTTACCTGCCCTTAACCTAAATTCAACATCATGATGGTTTCTCATCAAAACACATCCGAACATTGATTTTTACATTCAGAAATATCTATATCCCTAAGATTGCCAGGTTATTTACCGATTTATAAAGCCATTAACAAAAATAATTATCTTTCTTAGCAAGTGAGAGTCGTCGCGCCATGCTTCTAAATAAACCGACCACCAGACGTAAGTTTTTGCTTGGGTCGTTATTGGCTTTGCCATTAAGCGACCTGGTATTTAAGGGATTAACTGCGGCGCAAGCTGCGGAAATGGCAGCACCGGAACTCGCCGATTACAAACCGATCTTTTTCAGCGCTCAGGAGTGGCAGTTTATTCTGGCCGCGACCGATCGTCTGATTCCGGCCGGTGGTAAGGGCAAGGCGCCAGGTGCACTGGAAACTAACGTGCCGATCTTTATCGATCAGCAACTCCATAGCCCTGAGTTCGGCGGCGAAATTTACATGCAGGGTCCGTTCGACGTGCACGCGCCAGCCACCATGGGTTATCAGATCCCTTACACCCCGCAGGAACTGTATCGCACAGGCATCAAGCTGGTGGAACAGTGGACGCAGAGCACCTACAAAAAATCCTTCCATGAACTGACGCTGGAAGAGAAAGACGCGGTGCTGACCAAGGTCAATAAAAATGACGGTATCGATTTCCCGGCAATGGGTGAACCGAACCTGAAAGCCTCGCAGTTCTTTGGCCAGCTTCTGGCTGATACCAAACACGGTTACCTCGCCGATCCCATGTACGGCGGCAATAAGGGCATGAAAGCCTGGATTGCGATTGGTTTCCCAGGCGCACGCGCCAGCTTCACCGAGTGGGTGAAGCAGCACAACGTGCCGTACCCGCTGGGACCGGTCAGCCTCTTGGGTGAGCGCGCTTAAGCCTCCCCCCCCGTATTTGGTATGTGAGACAGGATTAACATGGCACAGATTACAAAGAAAGAAGTCGACGTCGTCGTTTGCGGCCTCGGCTGGGCCGGCTCGTTGATGAGTATCGAACTGGCGATGGCCGGACTGGAAGTTCGCGCGTTAGAGCGCGGCGGCGAGCGTGACTACCCGGATTTCGCTTACCCGAAACCCGCTGATGAATACGCCTATAACGTGCGTAACAAAGTGTTCGCCACCCCAAAAGAAGTGGCGGTCACCGTGCGTTACAACATGAGCCAGACGGCACTCCCGACGCGTAAATGGGGCGCATTCGCTCCGGGTACCGGTGTGGGCGGCGCAGGTATGCACTGGACGGCGGTACTGATTCGTCCAACCCCAACCGATATCAAACTGAAGACCTACGTCGATCAGGCTTACAAACCCGGCGTATTGCAGGATGATATGCGCGTGATGGATTTCCCGTTCACCTGGGAAGAGATCGAGCCGTATTACTATAAATTTGAGTTGATCTGCGGCCAGTCGGGCAACACCGGCAACCTGCGTGGTCAGATTCTGGAAGGCGGTGACCCGTTCGAAGGCCCACGCTCTGAACCATATCCGCTGCCTGCGCTGGAAGACACGCTGAACAACGTGATGTTTAAAGAAGCGGCGACCAAGCTGGGTTACCACCCGTTCCCGAACCCGTCTGCTTGCGTGTCTCGCGCGTGGAAAAACCCGTACGGCAACCAGATCGCGCCGTGTAACTATTGCGGTTACTGCTCGAAATACCCGTGCCTGAACTACTCCAAAGCCTCACCGCAAACCGCTGTGATGGATGCGCTGAAGCGTATGCCTAACTTCTCTTACGAAGTGCATGCGGAAGTGTACAAAGTGGTGCTGCACGACGATGGTAAAACGGCGAAGGGTGTTCTCTACTTCGATGCAGACGGCAACGAAGTGTTCCAGCCCGCCAAAATCGTGGTGCTCTCCAGCTTCCAGCTGTACAACGTGCGTCTGATGTTGCTGTCAGGTATCGGCAAGCCGTACAACCCAATCACCGAAGAAGGTGTGGTGGGCCGTAACTACGCGTTCCTGTCGAACGGCGGCGCAACCCTGTTCTTTAAAGACAAGAACTTCAACTCCTACGCTACCGCAGGCGCCACTGGCCAGATGTTCAACGACATCTCACCAGGCAACTTCGACGGTCCAGGCCTCGGCTTCCTCGGCGGCGCGAAGATCCACAGCTCGCAAGCCACCGGTACGCCAATGGCGGCAGCGTTGCCAAAGGGCACGCCAGCCTGGGGTATGGGTTACAAAGAAGGTCTGGAAGAGTGGTACAACCATTCCATGAAGATCAGCATCACTACCACTTGTCAGTCGTATCGCGATATCTATCTGGATCTGGATCCGCATTACACCGACCATCGTGGCCAGCCGCTGCTGCGCATGACCTTTAACTGGAAAGAGAACGAACTCAAGCTGCAACAGCATCTGAAAGGTATCGTCGGCGATATCGCCAAAGAGCTGAACCCAGACAGCATGAGCATGAGTTTCCTGCCAATGGGCGCGGACTTTGACCTGACCAAATACGTTTCTACCCATAACGTGGGTGGTGCGGTGATGGGCGATAACCCGAAAACCTCGGCGCTGAACAAGTATCTGCAGAGCTGGGATGTGCATAACGTGTTTGTACCGGGCGGTAACGCCTTCCCGCAAAACTTCCAGGCGAACCCGACCGATACCATCGGCGCGATTACCCTGATGGCTGCGCAGGCGATCAAAGAACACTATCTGAAAAACCCAGGTCCATTGGTACAGGCATAAGCACATGAAATTAAAATCATTGTTAATCGCTAACGCCGTACTGCTGGGAAGCTTTGCGGTCCAGGCTCACGCGGAAGATGAAGCCGCGCTGATCAAGCAAGGTGAATATCTGTCACGTCTCGGCGACTGCATGGCATGCCATACCGTCGCGGGCAAGGCCGATTACGCCGGTGGTCTGGCGATTGAGTCGAATCTCGGCACCATCTACTCCACCAACATTACGCCGGACAAAGAGCACGGCATCGGCAATTACAGCGAGCAGCAGTTCTCTGATGCCGTGCGTAAAGGCGTGCTGCCGGACGGTTCACGTCTTTACCCGGCAATGCCGTACCCGGATTACGCCAAAATCAGCGATGAAGACATGCACGCGCTGTATGTTTACTTCATGAAGGGCGTGAAGCCGAGCAGCGAGCAGCCGGAAGAGACCAAACTGAGCTTCCCGTTCAGTCAGCGCTGGGGTATGCGTTTCTGGAACTGGGCATTCACTTCTGATAAGCCGTTCCAGCCGATTGGCGGCGCGTCGGAAGAAGTGAATCGTGGTGCATACATCGTAGAAAGCCTGGGGCACTGTGGCTCGTGCCATACGCCACGCGGTCTCGGCATGAACGAGAAAGCGCTGGACAGCGGTGACGACAAATTCCTCGCTGGTGGTAGCCTGAACAATTGGGATGTGCCATCGCTGCGTGGCTTACCGCGCTGGAGTGAGCAGGAGATCGTCGATTACCTGCAAACCGGTCGTAACGACAAAGCCGCAGTGGGCGGAGAGATGAAGTCAGTGATTGAGCACTCCAGCTCGCACATGACGGATGCCGATCTGAAAGCCATAGCGTCTTATCTGAAGTTCATCGGTGGCAATCCACCGCTGCAGGCGTACAACGTGCAGAAGCAGCAGGCCACGGAAGCCAAACTGACCGCAGCGAAAAACCTGACGGAAGGTGAGCGTCTGTACATCGATAACTGCGGTGCCTGTCACTTCGTGACCGGTAAAGGCGCGCCAGGTATCTTCCCGGAGCTGGATCAGGCCACCATTGTGAATGCCAACGATCCTACCGGCTTGATCCACACCATTCTCGCCGGTGCGCAGCAGCCATCGACCGAGAAGGCGCCGTCAACCCTCGCGATGCCGGGCTTTGGCAAGCGTTTGACGGATGATGAAGTGGCGCAACTGGCGACCTTTATCCGTCAGGGCTGGAGTAACAATGCCCCAGCCGTGACCAAAGATCAGGTCGCGGATGTGCGCAAGACGTTGAAAGCAGAGTAAATCGGGTGCGGCCTTCGGGCCGCACTCTCTTCAATGAAAAGTCCGCACCACTTCTAACACGCCATTAATCACAAACTGTACGCCCATACACACCAGCAAAAAGCCCATCAATCGCGAAATGGCTTCAATTCCGCCTTTACCCACCAGCTTCATGATGGCACCCGAACTGCGCAGCGAAATCCACAAAATCACGGCGACCGATAAGAACGTCAGCACCGGCGCGACGTTCACTACCCAGTCAGGAAAATCGACGCCCGATTTCACCGTGGAGGCCGAACTGATGATCATCGCGATGGTGCCCGGACCCGCCGTGCTGGGCATCGCCAGCGGCACAAACGCAATATTCACCGATTCACGATTTGCATCCGTGGCGTCGATTTCATCCTGTTTATGCCGGGCTTCGACGGAATGGCCGACCGGTTTCGCCGGAAACAACATGCGAAAACCGATAAAGGCGACGATCAATCCACCCGCCATACGCAGTCCAGGAATCGAGATGCCAAAGGTGTGCAACACCGCATTCCCGGCGTACCACGCCACCATCATAATCAGGAACACGTAGATCGAGGCCTGCATCGCCTGACGATTGCGTTCCTGGAAATTCATGTCTCCCGCCAGTCCGAGAAACAGCGCCACCGTGGTCAGCGGATTGGCCAGCGGCAACAGCACCACCAATCCCAGCCCGATGGCTTTAAACAGTTCCAGCATGATTTTCCCCGAGTTCCAATGGCAGCGCGACACACCGTCAAGGTGCGTCGCGGCACGATTTAGCGCGCGTGTGCAAAATGCATCAATGTTTTGGCGTTTCTAACGCTTCCAGCAACTCCGGGAAGAAATCTTCCAGCAGTTCGGGCGTCATCAGCTCAGGATAGCTTATCAGGTGCTCGCGAATACGTTCATTGACGTCGGGCAGCAAACGCTCAGCGGCTTGGTTGGCGGTGATTTTCTTCTGCTTCATTAAGCGCAGTACGTCATCCGGCAGGTTGTCCTCATCCTCGACTTCGTCCACGCCTTCCAGATCGTCCAGCTCATCCAGCATATCCATTAAGGCTTCGATCTGCGGAGTGCGAGACTGGTATTCAGACGGGTTTTCGTTTTCCAGATAGCGCAGCAGGGCGCGCACTGGCGAACCATCGGGTTCTGCGGGAGGCTCGCTGGCAAACCAGTTCAGGAGATCGTGCTGCGTCACCTGATGGACGTGATAGCCGTTATCCACCAGCTCATCGGCGAGGATGTCGGCAGTATCGTGCTCAATCAGGCAAATGTGGGTGCGATTAGGCGTGAACTGCTCCAGCCACTGGTAGATCTCTTCAATCACACTGTCATCGTAGCTGAAGTTTTGGCTGAGATAGCTGTCATCCTGCTGGTGAACGTTGATGTGAATCAGGTCGGGATCGAAGTAAATCGCAATATTGATGCCTTTCATGCGCGCTGTCCTGTGTGGTGCAAAATCTCACTATAGCGTCAGGCAGCGCAGATGAACATGACAACGCCAGCAGCACAGGCTACTGGCGGTAAAAATTAACGCAAATCAGCACGATCCAGCCCGTAAGCGCTATCGAGTGCACCCGGTGCCATCTGTGACAAAATCATCAGGCGGTTCCAGGTGTTGATGGCAGCGATCTTAAAGGTCAGCTCACTGATTTCGCTTTCAGAGAAATGTTCACGCACTTCACCGTACAGCGCTTCATCCACGCCGTGTTCACCAATGCGTGTCAGGGCTTCGGTCAGGGCAAAAGCCACTTTCTCGCGAGCGCTGAACAGTGGAGATTCACGCCAGATAGAAACGTGATGCAGACGCAGTTCGCGCTCGCCGTCGATTTTCGCCTGCTTCACATGCATGTCGAGGCAGAAGGCACAGTGATTCAACTGCGAAGCACGGATATCGATCAAGTGTTTCAGTGATTTCTCCAGCGCGGTATTCGCCACGGTGTTAGAAAAATCAGACATGGATTTGGCCAGTGCTGGCGCGGTTTTAAAATGGTTAACGCGTGAAGTCATGATGTTTTCCTCATTCAAAATAAGCGGTCAATAGCTTGCAGAGCCTGGGGTAATGCGGTGTCGCGGCTAACGGGATCGTGCGTACCGTCCACGCGGATAAATTCCACATCGGTGATGCCGATGTATTCCAGTGCCACGCGGATGTAAGGGGTGAACTGGTCATCCTGCACAAACGGGCCGTGGGCAAACACACTGCCGCTGGCGACCACGCTGTACACCTTTTTGCCGTTCACCAGACCGACTTTGGTCCCTTCCGGTGTAAACGCGAAGGTGCGTCCGGCGCGAGTGATATGATCGAACCAGGCTTTCAGCACCGACGGCAAACCGAGGTTCCACATCGGCGACGAGATAACCAGGGTGTCGCAGGCGAACAGCTGATCCACCATGTTTTCCGAAGTCTGAATGGCGGTACGCTGTGCATCGTTACGATCCTCCGGGCGGGTAAAGAACGCGCCAATGGTGAAGGCATCCAGGTGCGGCAACGGATGTTGCGCCAGATCCAGTACCGTCTCTTCGAGATCGCTATGCTGGGCGCGAAGCTTCTCCACCAAACGCGCCGAGGCGTGACGTGAGGCCGATCCGGCCAGATCCGGGCTGACCTGAATATGCAGCAGTTTCATGAATTTTCTCCCTCAGCGAGATCGCGATAAAAATGCAGTCCCAACGCGTGGTAACCGACGCGTTGATAAAATTGTTGTGCCCGTTGATTGCTCAGCGCGGTGTCGAGCACGATGCGGCCACAGCCTTGTTCCAGTGCATGCTGCGCTAGACCGTGCAGTAGTGCGGCCCCCAAACCCTGGCTGCGCGTGTTGGTGCAGGTCACCAAATCATCGATGTAGCAAAAACGGCCATGAATAAAGTTTTCCAGCAGGCGATAGCCCGCCAGCGCCACCGGTTGACCATCCTGTTCGATACCCGCCAGTTGGTAGCCCTGTAATTGCTGACGCTGTGCCTGTGCCACAAACGCAGCTTCATCCTTCAGTTTGAAACGCAGTTCGCGCATCAATACATAGCAGCAGGCCAGCTCCGTGGGCGTTTGGTAATGAACAATCTTCATAGCAGCCTGCAAGCGGTTGTCGGGTTGATGGGGACATCTTAAACTTCTATGTCGAAGGGAAAAGGGTCAATATAGGAGAAAACAGGTAGGACATGGTTATGCTGCTGAGTCATACGCTCACTCTCCAGAGCGCATTCATGTGCTCCTCATCGTGATGAAGGAAGACAGATGGGTTACAAAGAAATCTACGCTCGCTATCGCCTGCAGATCCTGGAAGGGCGCTTAAAGCCAGGCGACCGGGTGCCGGCGATCCGCGTGTTAGCCAGTGAGCTGCAAGTCGCGCGCAAAACTGTGGAGGCCGCCTACGAAATCCTCATTGGAGAGGGGTACTTTGTCAGCCAGGGCGCGAAGGGCACGCGCGTGAACCCCGCACTGAATCTCGGTGAAGCCACCCTGGTCACCACGGCGCCACCTTCCACACCGCTCGAACATCCGGTGATTGAAAGCAAAGGCGAGCTGCGGCTGGGTATTCCGGCACTGGATGAGTTCCCGCACAAGAAGTGGCTGCTGACCTCCGGAAAGGCGGCGCGAACGTTGCGGCCCGATGAAATGATCATGCCCGCCATTATGGGCTACCAGCCATTGCGTGAGGCGATTGCCAGCTATCTCAATATTTCGCGCGGGCTTAACTGCCAGTTGGAGCAGATTTTTATCACCACCGGTTATCGTGCCAACCTGCGCCTCATCCTGGCCGTGCTGGCCCATCCTCACGACAAAGTCCTGTTTGAAGACCCGGGCTATTTCTTTGGGCAGAAACTGTTAAAGCGCATCGCACCGAATCTGCACTATGTGCCGGTGGATCGTGAAGGTCTCGACGTGGATTTCCTCCAGCGTTATCACTCAGACGCACGCTTTGCGGTGGTCACGCCAACCCATCAGAGCCCGCTTGCGGTGACGTTATCACTACCCCGTAAGCATCAATTGCTGGAGTGGGCGCAGCAGAACAGCAGCTGGATCATTGAGGATGATTACGACGGCGAGTTTCACTACACGCGCAAAGTGATCCCGGCGCTAAAAAGCCTTGATGTGCACGATCGGGTGATCTATACCGGCACTTTCAGCAAAACCATGATGCCCGCGATGCGCGTGGGTTATCTGGTGATGCCGCAACAGACCATTGAACGCTTCCGCGAGCTGGGTGAAATCCTCGAAACCGGTATGCCGTTGTTACCGCAGAAAATCCTCGCACAGTTCCTCAGTGAAGGGCACTTCTATCGTCATATCAAGAAGATGCGGATTCTCTA
Organism: Pantoea sp. C8B4; assembly: GCF_051336905.1. Classification (NCBI taxonomy): domain Bacteria; kingdom Pseudomonadati; phylum Pseudomonadota; class Gammaproteobacteria; order Enterobacterales; family Erwiniaceae; genus Pantoea; species Pantoea sp. C8B4. Next base: position 35,466 of record NZ_JBGMNK010000003.1, on the reverse strand, counting down.
CCAGCAGCGCCGCCGCATGATGCTGGATGCGCTACAGCACTGTTTTCCGCAGCTGTTTGACTTTGAACTCACTGATGGCGGCATGCATATCGTGGCCTTCCTGCAGCGAGGTATTCAGGATGTGGCGCTGGCGGAGATTTGGCAGCGTCATCAGCTGCGCGTGTTGCCGCTTTCAGGCTGGTATACGCAAACCCAGAAACGCTACGGACTGGTGATCGGCTACACCAATATTCGATCGTTTGAGCAGGCAGTGAATGTGCTGGAGAGAGTGGTAGAAGAAACTAAAGGGTTGATGAGCTGACGGATTAATGGCCCGTGGCGGCGCAATTTATTGCGCCCCCCATCAATACTAAATAAGACGCGAGGGACAGCTCGCGTCTTATTCATAGTCACTTCACCCACTATCATTCTGGATGCAGTACGGCGGCTATTGAGAGACGCCCGATGCACTTACTCAGTAAGCGATGCGGGGGAACGAAAGCCGCCAGCGCACCTGCAACCCGAAAGATGATGGGAATTACATGCCGATATATTTCTTGCCTTGTTTAAGCACCACGTCACAGGCCTTGGTCTTCAGTTTCTCACCCATCGGCGAGTTGCTCAGACTCTGCAGATTTAGCTGCTGACCGTTGCCGGTGTTCAGCAAGCCTTGCAGACCCTGCTGATAATCGGTTTTCTGCTCTTGTGCGGCAGGGCTACTCAGGCCAAGCTTGCTCAGTACCTGATCTTTCACCGATGCCACATTGTTATCCACCACGTTGTGCTGCACGCAGTAGGACATGACGCCTGCGGCGTTGGTCATGCTGTTGGAGCTGACCGCTTTGTCACCGCCATTCAGTAAACCGCTCAGCGAAGAGAGCGACAGACCGCCGTTCTGCGTGCTGCTGGTGGTGGTAGAACCGCTGTTTTGCTGAGACAGCTGCGATGCCGCGCTGCTCAGCTGATCCTGCCAACTCGCTGCCGACGCACTGCCTGCCGCCATTGCTGCCGCGATACCCAATCCCAAAATGATGCGTTGCGCTGCTTTGTTCATCTCAACCTCTTTGTTTTATACATCTGACGTTGTCAGTTTTGGTTAAGAGAGGCGTAAGCACGGAAAGTTCCGAAGTAGAGGGAGTTTGGGAATGTTCTGGAATTTGTACAGGAAAGCGCCGAAAGGGCGCTCAAGCTGCCGCGTTTGCGCCACATAAATGGCGAAGTGCTGGTTTTTTCAACGCTTAGCGCACAGCGCTGTCGATTAGTGTTGCGCACTCTGCGCGTAACGGTATAATCGCCAACGTTTTCCGCATCCTCTTCAGTGCCGAAGTGGCGAAATCGGTAGACGCAGTTGATTCAAAATCAACCGTAGAGATACATGTCGGTTCGAGTCCGACCTTCGGCACCATAACTAGCTTAAAGTTATGATTTAACTCGGGAAACTCTCACGCCCTCCTAATTATCGCGCTTACTCTCTTACAAAGAGGTAGCACGAGGCGATGTCTCAATCAACAAACCTGTATCGCAGAAGCAGCGGCATTTATGTTGTTCGCATCAGTATTCCGCTCCGTTTTCGTAGATACGCTGGTCAGTGTGAGATTCACACATCAACAGGTTCTTATCATCTCTCAGATGCAAAGCTGTTGGCTGTCTGGCATCAGGTTCTCATCGAGTATGAACAATTGGACGCTCTGACCTTAAATGCAGCCGCACCGCTCACGGCAGGAGTGGGGATGATTTCTTTGGCAGCTTTGTCACATGCCATTGAACTCTCAAGCAGCCATGTAATTCAAAACATCATTGATCGTAACATCCCTATTTTTTGGTTTGCCGCAAAAAAGAAAGGTTTTTTATCAATGATATAAAAGAAGTTGAGACTGATTCTTCTGATGGGACTTTTATCCTCAACAGTGTTTTCAGTTGGGTATTGAAGGCATGGCTAACCTCAAAAGCAATGTAGAAGCCCGCCAAAAAGCGGCAGAGAGCTTCGCACAAGGGATGTGCTCACTCACCTACCAGATTTAGTAGAAAATGATTAGGAATATTCCTGGTTCGACATGTTTGGGGTTTAATAGCTTGGTTACCAAAAAGACCTACTAACTGGTCACATCAAAATTAATCTCATGGAAGCGGAAAATGAAGAAAACTCTTTTGGTTATTGCTACAGCTATGACTCTGGCAGGGTGCGCCACTTCAACAGACAAACCGGTTGAGGTTGTTAACGCAGATCGCGCTGGTGGCGTTGTTACCGTCGGCTATGTGAACTCAGAGAACCTACCTCTGATGGATGATGGAAGTAAAGCACGTTGGGGTGAAGCCGTTGGTATTGCGACCCGTGTATGTAGTAAGTGGGGATATGAAAGTGCAGAAGAACTCACACCTCATGCTCGGACTGAAGGGCAGCGTAACGGCTTCGGACAGCTTCTGAATGGCAGCGTGACAAAGCAATATCAATGCTTGGGCGGCAACGTCAAATAATGACTGCGACAAGCCGTGCTTCAATCTGCTTAACTGGGGCATGGCTTAAAAGAAATTAACGCACAACGTTGAAGTTCTTATTTTGAACACCTGAGCATCAAGACTCTTTGTTTCTCGCAAGTTCTTCAAACCAATCTTCTAAATCAAGCTTAACGCTTATGAGGTTTTGCTTTTCAACCAATCGCATGAAATCGTCAGATCTCCCCCACCAATCATTGATATTCAAAATCTCGCTTCCCAACGTCAGATAGTAACCATCCGGAACTTTTTGTCCTATGTTCACGGCGGAAAGCACAGCTACAGCCAAAAGGCCAAAGATGATGCGGTCTGACAAACGCACTTTACCAATGCTTGCAACTATGGTTGTGTTTTGATTTCGATTAGTGGCATCCGGTATCAACTCAAATCCTTCTGGCAACTCGTCTCCATGTCCGTGAGTGCATCTGTGTATACCGTAAATCACATCAGCAATGTCAGGCCTATCAGTGAGTTTTTGATTTTCATAAATTTGTGCGGGCCAGAATGTCTCTTCCAGATTGATGTTCGGCATCCCCATTGGTCCAAAGATGGCGTAATGCTCTCTGAGTGTTCGCGTAAACCGAAGCCGATGTTTGCGCATTTCGGGGTGTAGCTTTCCAGATGTTCCATCAAAAGCGTTACATGCGTGTAAGACCGCACCATCCAGATCGCCTCTGTCGAATTCATCTAATGCTTTTGTCACTGAATATCCAACGCTTCCCATATCAAGTCACCCCAATCTACGATTTTGAACCTACCTCACTGAAAGGAAGCTGCAATGACTTCCCCTGTATCGGCATTAAATATGCAAAAATATCTTAGAGGTCAAACGCAACTAAAGTTATGAGTGAAAACACGGTAAACAGCGTGCTGAGTACGATGGGATATGACACGAAAACTGAGGTCTACGGGCATGGGTTTAGACGATGGCGCGTGGTGCGTTAGGTGAATCAGGGCTGTGGAACGATGATGCGATTGAACGTCAGTTGAGCCATACAAAGCGTAATAATGTACGTGCGGCTTATAATTCATACTTCTGAGCATTTGGATGAACGTAGGTCAATGGTGCAGTGGTAGGCTGATTATTTAATGTATAACTCCGAGAAACATATTACGTCATTCGAGTTTGCGAAACTGATTAGTTCAAAAAGAAACAGGGTCTAAAGACCCTGCTAAATTATTTTGTCCAAACTTTACGATAACCTGGAGAATCAGATTCTGGAGGGTAAGTTGGTTGTGCTATTTGAATTGTCATTGGAATGGGAAAATCAACTCCTACAAGTGCAACTTCCCCTTGTTTTAAGCTTGGTAAAAATGAAGCAGCAGATTTATCTATTTCACCACATGCTCTCTCTACAACATCTCGATCTCTGTCATTCGTTAATCTGTGTACTAGTAAAGTGCCAATTTGGCTTAAAACACCTTCAGTTATATCTCTGGGTCTTTGAGTTGTTAAGCAAATATTGAGTCCGTACTTTCTTCCTTCCTTAGCGATCATTTCAAAGGCATCAAGTTTAACAGAATGGTCTTCTGAGCCTACCCTTTTCCCTAGGAAGTTATGGGCCTCATCGACTATTACTAGTAGTGGTTTTTTCCTAAACTCTTCAAGCCTTGCCAGAGTTAGAAGTTTTCTCCCAATAACATTTGCTAATATTTCCCTTGCGAAAAATTCATAGCTAACATCACTCATACATAAACGAAGAACTCTTTTATTTGAGCTTAAAAAGCCTTGCATTATGTCGCCAAGTTTTGCTACGCCCTCATCGCCATGAAATACAGCTTTTAGTGAACTGGCATATGTCACTGCTTGTATTCGTGTTAATAAAGAGGAGCAATAGCTTAGGTCTTGAGTTGCTGCGGCACCCCACGACTCATCTCCATTATCAAAGCAACACTCTTGCACTATCTGAGGTATTAATTTTGTAACATCAAACGGTTGAGATGGATTGTCAACTAATTTTGAGTTGTCACCAGTATTCATTGATCGACGGTAATCAGTTTTAGGTTGCTTGATTTTTCTTAAAATTCCATTGGTAGCTATAGTCGAGTCAATAGATACTAATCGGAGGCTCTTAATCGCTTCTTTCAGTTTCGGCCCTTGAACTTTTCCAGAAGGGTCAAATATGGCAATAAAATCTGATTCCATAAAATCTGTTGGAGGGATTCTGAATTCAAGCGAGCCGTTAGCTTTATTAATTGGCAAACCTAAATGATAATGGGAACAATACTCGGAGTTAAATGATCTATACTCACTTGTTGCATCAAGAATAATAGTCTTTGAATTATTGTGGGTTGCACATTCCTCTAAAATTTTTGCGGTTGTCCAACTTTTCCCTCCGCCTGTAGCTCCCAGTATTGCGCAGTGTCGACCAAAAAGTTTGTCTGGCTCAACGGTGACAATACTTGTTGATCCTCCAGATATATTACCTAAAACGATTCCTATTCTGTTTTCACTACTATCATCTATACTTCGGTTTATTAACTCAGGTATTAATGAAATAAAGTCTAATGGTGCAGAATATACCCTGTCCCCTAACCGAGGATAGGCTTTAATTCCAGAATCAACACGGAAACTTGACGCATCAATCGTACCAAGAAGCTGTATTGTACCTATAGCATCAACTTTTTTATTGCCCTGTGATTCCCCTGAGACTTCACCACGTTCCCGTTCTGGCAATCTGACCTCAATCAACCGGCCTAAAACTATAGATTGTTGCCCTTCGATTAATAAGATCTCACCAACTTCCCCTTTTCCATAACGGTTCCCTTCAATATAGGTTCCACTTACTTCACCAGCATAGACAAGGTTAACTCTTACCATTTGTGCAAAAATTGAAGAAATAACGCCAACTTTTAAATAGTTTCTTAAAATGCCATTTTTTAATATTGAGTTGCACATTTTAATTATTAACTCCTACTTGTTTGATAGCTTTTGCTAACTGTTCCGCAGGTGTCAGGGCTCTAAGGTTGGGGATTAAATTTACAAAGTCTTTGAATGAGGCATTTAAAAAATGTATATCATAACCTGATAGTGATAATTCTTTAAGTAATGACCAGTATTTACTGGAGCCGTTCTTACCATTATTATTTATGTGAGTGGTACATTTGAAATCAACCACAATTAATCTCATGCTTGGATTGGATTTTATTGCTGAGTAAATAGGTTCTGAAAGGTGGTCATCATTAAATCCAAATCCTGAAATGACAAGGCAATTATTCTTTTTGCGAAGGGAGTCGAGAAGTCTTGAAAGCAACTCAAGGTGAGGTTGAATAAATGCTTGTTGATATTTCCCTTTTGCAGGGTATATCAAGCAAGCATTTGTTGCTGACGGGGTATTATTTTCATATATTTGACCATCTTTCCGTACCCAGCTAACAGAACCATGTAGTTTAAATAGGTTAAATACTCCTTCAACGAATTCATGTTCATTCTCATCTCTGTGAACAACGTCATAGTTGAAATATTTACCATCGAATCTTCTGATGCCAGTATATGAAAGTCCGTCTACAACCATCATTCCCAATTCTGAGGCGGCAGTCTCAAAAGTTAAGTCATAATTAGTTGTAAATACTTTTAATCTTGGATCCCTAACCCTTCTCCTGCCCATTTTTTGGAGTAAATTTACATAAGAAGAAATGTCACTGGTTCCATCTTCCAAAAATGATCGACATTTATTTAATATGACTGTTTTAACTTGATTTAAAAAATCTAGAACTTCATCGTCTTCGTGAAATGCTAGGAATGCCTCGCAATTTGAGAGGAAATGCTCAATATTAGGATATTCAATATCTGTATATTTAACTTTTTCGCATACGCTTAAACCAATTTTTTTAAGTTTCCTTTCCTCATTTTCTATTGGATCTTCCAACATGGCACATTCCCAAAGGTCCCACATACTAGGGCCACCAACATCACCAAGAGAGGTACCACTTCCTGCGAAAAATGATAGGTTTGGGAATTGTAAAGATCGAAGTAAAAAGTCATTTATATAGGCCTGATTTTCTTTTAAAACTTTTTTTTCTATGTCAGATAATGGTAGCGCTAGCAGGGGAGATGCGCCTGCGTCCTGTATAATTTTGTTCGCTTGAATGTCACGCCAATAAATATACGATTCTTCGCTTAGAGCTTTCCAATTGTTACTGCCGGGTTTTAAATATGAAATGTATCCATCCGGAGTATTAGTCATAGTCAGGATCCCTTGAGATATAGTGGTTTAGTGCTCATAAATCTACTACATAGGACGGGCTAATAAAAAGCCATCCTAGATATTTGTTTATGTAGGCATTGCGCGCAATTCTATTCCCGCCACGCCTACCCGCTTTATGCATCGCTTTTCATGCAGATGCATGACGCGGACCGGACCGCGCCTGGTATGGCCTGAACGGGTGAAAGCGGTGCATGTTTTTTCATGCAAATGCATGCGCGCTATGTATGCATCACTATTTACAAAGCGGCTGGGCAGAAAAATGGCTACAGAAAGACAAAGCGAAGACACACAAAAGCCGCTGGCCGGGCAGCGGCAGTGAGGGGATTGCCCTTTTTTACCCCTTACATCACACACTTGTTTGAGCACCTTGAGCCGTTGTCAGAATCGCTGCGCTAAATTTCTGGCTACCTGATGCAGACATTACGCGCCACGCTCTCTGTGCCGGAGGCCAGCACGCGGCCATTAAAGAGATAAAGAGCAATCACGCTGACATCGCCTGCTTGCCAATGCGGGAAGACATACTTTTGCACGTCCTCGTCGCGGCTTTTGTCACCCAGGCCACGGCTGTGTTGCGTGACGGTGATTTTCAGCAGGTTGTGGTTGAACTCGCCGTTAAACCACACCGCACGATGAATCGGGGTGGCAGGTGCGATAAGTTGCCCATCCATAAAACGAGAAAGCGTGCCGAGATAGGTTAAATGTCCCTCACTGAAGCCATCGTGATAGCTGCGGTAAATCCCCTGCGTCAGCACCCATTCACGCTCACTTTTGATGTCATAAAACGCCAGTGGAAACCGGCACTGGGACTGCTGCGCGCTGGTGGCCAGCCAGCGCCCGATCACGCCGCTAAACGCCAGCACAAAGCCGCCGACAAACAGCCAGAGCCACGGGGATTTAATTGAGGCGAAAATAGAAGGACTCGCACGCATTTTTCGCCTCCTCAAAGGGTTGTTGGCAGGCAATCACGCCCTGATGTTGCGGATTGTTGGCGGAGCTGAGCGTGACATACAGCACTTTTGCTGCGGGTTTGTCCGGGTTCGCATCCAGCACATAACGGCGATAGGTGCGCAGTGTGGTTTCAATCAATGCGTGCTGCGTATGATGTCCTTTCGGCACCCAGACGCTGCTGCCATCCGGAATCGCCGGGCCATGCCAGCTGACAAAATCGATCGGTTTTGGTGTGAGCAGAAAGAAGTGTTGTACCAACAATGCCACCAGATACCCGGCGGTGATACCGGCGGCGATGATGCCTGTTACGCGTCGCCAGGTCAGCGTGCCATGAGCAGGCGGCGTCAGGGGCATCGCCACTGGCACGGAGTGATCGACGGCTGGTGGGACATTAATGATTAAGCGGTAACCGCTGCGCGTGACGGCCAGCAGGTTAATCTGCTGCTCAAGCTCCAACGACATGAATGCACGGCGTAACTTGTTAATCATCACGCGTACGCTGTTATCGGTTGCGGCATAACCGTCACGGCGCCAGCCAATCTCCATCAACTGTTCATGCGTCAGCACTTCGCCTTGCGCCTCCGCGAGTGCATACAGGCAGCGCGCGGCGCTGGCGGGCAACGTCACGGACATATTATCCAGCGTCCGGCTTAGTATACGAGTACGTCTGTCTAATCTGGCTGCCTGTCCAAGTAGGATTGTGTTGGGCATAAAGAAGTTGTCTATCAATTAGGGTAAAGAGCGGGTCGGTTGTTAATGTTATTTTTGCGGTCACCGTTCCCATTTTTCAGCTAAAGAGTGCCAGATTTTCAGCACTTTCCTGCGATTATTTTCCTGAAAAATGTTGAAAAGCCCCTTAATCATTAATGTTTTTTATGATAGGTAAACCGCTAAAATTATGTGGTTATTTTTTATCGATAATTAACAATGCTAATAACCGCTACTCGTAAGTTGTTAACGTAATAATGATTAGTATTTTTCATCAGAAAAAAGGCGAACCAGCCAGGTAGCCCCATAGCGGGAAGTCGAAAATGGCACGCTAAATGTTAGCAAGGTGAGGTACTGATTGATGCCGCAGGCTCAGCCCACTCTGCTACACCTGATTGACTTGAGACAGCACGGAAATGCTCGCTACTGCAGGGTGTTGTCGCGGTTCATGGCGGGGACTTTTCTCGGGAAATCAGCATCCTGAATACGTAAACATGCTTCGCTGATGCTGACAGGAAGTCATCGTCCTTGTGTCTTTGAGGATCTGCATTTCGGTGCCGGATCGTGTTAGGTGAATCATGACAGGGTGGTGAAGCAGGAAATCGTGAGTGCGGTCGTGCAAGTGAGAGAGCTAATGGGAAAATTATCTCAGCATCTGACGAGCAGAGCATTGGCATCAACGGGATTTTGCTGGTGACAACGAAGGGGGTTGGCTTTATCTAATATCGGTACAAAAGACTCAGTTGAGAGAGATATTTTAACGCGCTATTCATTGACGAATGAAAGAGATTAAATAGCATTGGTAATGAAATCTTATCGCACTATTTAAACAATAGCACTCGCCCGATAATCAGTTTAAAGACTGTTACAGGGTGGTTAATATGGATGTGTTATACACAACATCCGGAATTGATGATAAAAGTGATTTGTGGTCGACATATCATTTTCTGGTGAGAAAGGAGGTGTTGCGTCTGCAAAAAAGGCTACCAAATAGCGTAGAATTCGATGATCTCATTCAAGCAGGTGCAATGGGATTTATTGCCGCCGTTGACAGCTTTGACGAGAAGAAAGGCGTTGCCCTCAGCGCCTGGGTGACACAATGTGTGCGTTGGGCGTTAATTGATGAACTGCGCGGGCGTGATTGGGTACCACGTCGTGTCAGAACGCATTCGCGTCAAATTTCTGCAATTATCAAGATTGTTGAACAGGAGAAAGGCTCGAGCGCGAGTGAACGGGATATTGCCGAGCGAATGGGGGTTCCACTGCGGGGTTTCCATCAGATGCTGGAAGATAAATATAATAGCCAGCTTCACTCGATTGATGAACTGCGAGAGCATTATGCCGATTTATGGGAACAGGCCAACGATGAACATGCTTTGTTAAACCCTTTGCATCATTCAATCCAGCAAGATTTGATTCAGCTTATTACGCAATACTTACGTTTTATGCCGAAGCGGGAAAGAATCATCTTACAGTTTTATTATCATCATGATCTCAATATGCGCGAAATCGCTCTGTTTCTCAATATTTCAGAAACACGGGTGAGCCAGCTTCACAGTCTGGCATTAAAACGTTTGCGCAGTCGTATGGATTATGATGAAGCGATCTAAAGGTTTGAAGAAACTCAGGATCCGCTAACGGATGAACTTGATAATTAATAAGAATTAATAATCTTATTATCTTTATTAATCATGATCTTAAAGAGATTTTCTCAGTCAGTCTTTTCTGCGGTATTGTTACGGGAATTTCTGATGGATATCATTTTTTCATTGCTGGATGCGACTCAATCGTTGATCAGTGTTTTTCGCGTCGCTGGCAAAAACGTTTAACTCACGATCACACGATGATTAGCATCACATGGGAATAGATATTCCTCTCTTATTGAACCCGTGCTCCGCACGATAAACACAAGGTGTTATCAATGTCTGACTTTGATGAGTATCTTCCGCATATCCACGATTTGAATTTATCTTACCTTTTACTGGCGCAACAATTAATTAGACAGGATAAGTTTGCAGCAGGATTTCGCCTTGGGTTATCGGAGGCGACCATCGATAATCTTAAGGTTCTGACGTTACCTCAATTGATGAAGTTGGCCTCGACCAATCAATTCATTTGCCGCTTACGCATTGATGATGAATTCTTGATTGAGAATCTCACGAAAGAATCACGAATTGAGGCACTACAGAACATTCACACGGGCATTATCTTGTCGACGGATTTACTGAATTCGCTCAATAAAGATCTCGTAACAACAGATTGAGGTGATCAGAATGAGTGAGAAGAATTTGTTGCAGGAAATGCTTGATGATCATATCGCTATGGAGTTGATTTCGCTCGGCGCACGTATGCAGGTTTTAGAATCTGAGACATCTCTAAGCCGCCGACGATTATTACGCTTATATAAAGCGTTACGAGGAGTACCTCCGCCAAAAGGTATGCTGCCTTTCTCAGAAGATTGGTTTATGTCATGGGAGCAAAATATTCACGCATCGATGTTTTATAACATCTATCTGTATTTAAAATTGACGGAAAAAGGGCCGCCAATTAACGTATTGATGAAATCTTACCGACTCTATCTGGAACAGTGTGCTGCTCAAAGCCATGAAAAGCCAATATTAGGACTTACACGCGCCTGGACCTTATTACGCTTTATTGATTGCGGTATTATTTCCCGCACAACGTGCAGAATCTGCCAGGGGGGATATGTGGTGATCACCGAGAACATCAAAAAACCCTTTACCTGCAGTTTGTGCAGTCCCCCCTCCCGCGCCTGTAAAAAATCTCCTGTCGATCACGTGAATAAACAACACGTCCTGGCAGCCGCCACCTTTCTTCCGGTGACCGTGTGAAGCTGGTAAATCATCCATGATGACCAGAAAGTTATTAGCCCGCACCGCGCTCAGGTGCGGGCTATCAACACTGAAGGAGTCATTGAATGAATTTTATTGTTTATCTTTATGTAATTTAATGTTTTTTCTGGCGGAAACCAATTGGCTGCGCGGTTTCAAGCCATCGAACGACTGCTTATTGGCAGCGCATGAAGCAGAGCGGCACAGTGCTATCATTTGCGCTACCTGGCAGATGAGATTGCATGGCAGAATAGCCGCTGGTTTAACAGGAGGGTAGGTGATGACCGACGAAATCGACCAGCGTATCTACGAATTAGTGCGCCGCTACGACGGTGTCTATCTGTTTAAACAAAAAACACTCACGCCGCAGATTGATATCGATACCGATCTGAACTTCGAGCGTGAAGAAGCGCAGGCGTTGATGGACGAGTTCTTCAGCGAATTCGCGGTAGATCGCGGCGGTTTTTTGATTGATACCTACTATCCGGACGAACCGTCACTGGCGCAGATACTGAATCCCTTCAACAAGCGTGAAGTCCCTGTGGTGCCTGATTTTACCCTGAGCATGCTGATCGAATCTGCCAAGGCAGGGCGTTGGCTGTATGAGTAGCGCCAACGCCGTTTAATCATTTCACATGCACAGCAAAACCACTTTCTCCTTCTGCTAATCCTGCAGCGTTAACGCAGTGATCACATAGTCACCGCTATTCTGTGGCCGAAAGGCAAGCGGTGCGGTGTCCACAAGCAGATTGTAGCGTCACTGTAGATTGGCTATCAGCGCAAAAAATTCACTTCTCCCGCGCCCTAAAAATCATCACACTAGCCACCTTTACCGTTATGGAGTGATGGCATGAAAACCCGATTGCTGCTGGCGTTCGCACTGCTCACCAGTTTGAGCGCACCATTGCTGGCAGATGAAGACGGCGTCTCCTTTAGCCATAAAGACTGGGAGCTCGCCTGTGACAATACGTTGACCTGCCGTGCTGCGGGTTACAGCGCTGAAGAGGGCGCAGGGGGCTCAGTACTGCTTACGCGTGAGGGCGGGCCCAATGCACCGACCCACGGCCGTGTGGTGCTGGCTGATACTGGCGATGATGACTCTAAGCAAGTGGATGCACTGGCGCTGTGGATTGATGATCACGCCCAGGGCGAGGTCACCAAAGCGGAGAACGATGAGTGGACGCTAACCGACGCTCAAACGCTGGCGCTGATTAATGCTATCAAAGGCAGTGGCAAAGTGGAGTTTCGCGGGGGCGAAGAGCCGTTCGAGCTTTCCAGTAATGGCGCCTTTGCCACGCTGCTGAAGATGGACGATGCGCAGGGCCGTCTGAGTACGCCTGGCGCACTGGTGCGCAAAGGCAATAAGCCTGAAAACAGTGTTCCCGCAGCAGTGGCGATGCCGGTGATCCAGCAGGTCAACGTCGAAAAAGCCGCGCCGCGTCCGTTGAGTGCGGATGAACTGGCGTTGCTCAAGCCGAAGCTGATTGCTTCACTAACCGATGACGACAGCTGCGATAATCTGGACCCTACGGATGATCAACCCGAAGAAGGCGCTGAGCCACTCACATTAACGCCAGTGGATGACGCGCATGTGCTGATTGCCGCGCTATGCTGGCGCGGCGCCTATAACGAAGGCTATGGCTACTGGCTGATGGATCGTGCATTACAGGGTAAACCGCAGCTGATCACTGATTCCGGTTCCGATTACAGCCAGGGTGTGATTTCTGAGGCACAGAAAGGACGCGGTATTGGCGACTGCTGGAGCACAGCGGCCTGGGTATGGGATGGCAAAGATTTCGTCCAGAGTAGTGATGCCACCACCGGCATGTGCCGTGCGATTCGCGCTGGCGGTGCATGGCAATTGCCGACCCTGGTCACTGAGGTGAAGCCTGCCTCTTAATACGTTGGGAGATTTTGCGAAAAGCCCGCACGAGGCAGCCTGAGGGCCGAATACGACGTGAGTTGGGTTCAGTGAAGTTGCAGCATTGAAAGCAGATTGAGGAGAGGGCGCGACCTGACGCCCTCTTACGGTGATGTGGCGTTATTTACCGCAACACTGCTTGTACTTCTTACCGCTACCACACGGGCAGGGATCGTTACGGCCGGTTTTCTCGCCCGCGAAGTGTGGCAGCTGAGGTTCTGGATCCGGCTGTGCCATGCGCTGTTCCTGCCAGTATTCATGCAGTTCCAGCGCCGCTGGGCGAATGGCGTCAATGCTGGCTTCAAACTCCTCTGGCGAGAACGCTTCGCGCGTTGCCAACTGCGCTTCGCTACCGTGCAGCTTAATGGCTTCCATCGCCGGTTGCAGGCTCTCTGGCAGCTGATCCCAGTCTTGATCTAACGCCACGCCGCGCAGATAGCCATAACACCAGTCTTCCACTACGGTGAACTCCTGACCTTCCATCTCCTGCATGCCAAACAGCGGATCAAACTGATCCGGAAACTCCGCCAGACGTTCGGCAATATCGTTGAAGTGCTGGAAAATCAGCGCCATAAAACGATCCATTTCACGCTCGTTGGACCATTTTGGAATGTGCTTCTTGTCACCCCACATCGCCACCAGCCACTCGCTCGGTTCGATATCGTTCGGGCCGGAGAGCAGAGCCGTCAGCATGCCATCCAGCTCGGAGGTATCCACCACCGACTGTTCATTGCCGTATTTCTCCAGCATATCTTCCAGCCAGTTCAGTTCTTTCTCGGTTAACGGGCCTTGGTTCATACGGCATCTCCTGTGTGGTGCGGGTAGGCAAAGTTTTGACGGCGCGATTATAGCGGGAAGCGGCACGGATTTACCGCTTTTTGCATATCGATTGCTGAAGCTTTCCTAAAAATCATTCGCCATAACATATTGCGCAACAGTATTGGCTGGAATGTGACGCCAATGGCAGCGTAAACGCAGAATTTTATTGCGTTAAGGAGCAAATTTTATGGCGGAAACATTGCCGGTGCTGGATTTGGCGCTGCTGGAACTCCCGGATGCTGAACAGTCACCTTATCTCGCTGAACTGCGCACCACGGCGCGTGATGTCGGTTTTTTCTACCTGATCAATCATGGCATCAATCCACAACTGCTGCAGAACGTGCAAAGCATCACTCAGGCATTTTTTGCCCTGCCGGATGAGGAGAAGCAACGCGTCTCAATGATCCACTCGCCACATTTCCGCGGCTACAACCGGGCTGGTGTGGAATATACCCGTGAACAGCGCGATCAGCGTGAGCAGTTCGATATTGGCGCGGAACGCATGGCATTAACGTTGCAAGACGGCGACCCCGCCTGGAAGCGTCTGCAGGGACCAAATCTATGGCCAGAGGCGCTGCCGCAGCTAAGGCCGGTGATCCACGCCTGGCAGCAGGCAATGACGGATGTCGCACTGCGCCTGTTGCGCGCGTTTGCCAAATCGCTGTCGCTGCCACCGGATGCGTTTGATGCGCTGTACGGTTCGCATCCCAATGAACATGTGAAGCTGATTCGCTATCCCGGGCAGGCGAGCAATGCCAGTCAACAGGGCGTAGGTGCGCATAAAGATTCTGGCTTCCTGACATTTCTTCTGCAGGATGAACAGCCCGGATTACAGGTGGAAGTGACGCCAGAAAACTGGGTGGATGCGTTGCCAAAACCGGGTGCATTTGTGGTGAACATCGGTGAACTGCTAGAGATTGCGACCAATGGCTATCTGCGCGCAACGATACACCGCGTGCTGTCACCACCTGCACACAAGGAGCGTGTTTCCATCGCCTTTTTCCTGGGTGCGCAGTTGGATGCCGAAGTACCGATTTATCAATTACCCGCGCCGCTCGCGGCTGAAGCGCGTGGGCCGACCAGCGATCCCAATAATCCGCTGCTGCGTGAAGTGGGCTGGAACTATCTCAAAGGGCGTTTGCGATCGCATCGCGACGTGGCAGCGCGTTACTACACCGATGCCCAGAACACGGTTCAAACATCATAAAAGTAAGGAAAACATATGACTAAAAAGGTGATAGCCACGCTGGCACTGTTCTCGATGTTCAGCACCTCTGCTTCGGCAGCGGCTTTGCGTGTGGCGGCCGATCCGGTGCCACACAGTGAAATCCTCAACCACATCAAACAAACCGATAAAAAGCTCGACCTGAAAGTGATTGAGCTCAACGGAAATCTCAACGCCAATGAACTGTTAGCGCGCGGCGATGTTGATGCTAATTATTTCCAGCATGTGCCTTATTTGCGCGATCAAGAAAAAGCCCTGGGGGAGAAATTTTCCGTGGTGGCGACGGTGCATATTGAGCCGTTAGGCATTTACTCGCATAAAGTGAAATCCCTGAAAGATCTGACTGATGGCGCGCAGGTCGCGGTGCCCAATAATGTCACTAATTTAAGCCGTTCGCTGTATCTGTTGCAGGACAGCGGTTTGATCAAACTCAAGGGCAGTCAATCCCATTCGCTGGTCACGACAGCGGATATCAGTGACAACCCACACCATCTGAAAATCATTGAAATCGAAGCGCCACAACTGCCGCGTGCACTGGATGATGCACAGCTGGCAATCATCAACGGTAACTACGCGTTGCAGGCAGGGCTAGTGCCATCGAAAGATGCGCTAGCGCTGGAGCAAGCGAAAGATAATCCGTATGCCAATGTACTGGTGACCACGCCAAAACTGGCACATGACCCGCGGATTCTTGAATTAGCCAAAGATCTGGAGTCAAAACAAACTGCCGAATTTATCAACCAGCACTATCAAGGATCGGTGATTCCGGTGAATCAATAATTCCCAGCCGCCACCTGTTTCTGGCAGGTGGCGATTACCCCCATCTGTGTTATATTTCGCCACAAACACCCATCGCACGTTTTGCTAAAAATAAAAAATATTATACAAATCAATTGTTATGAAAACTTTTACCAGGATTCCTGAATGATGCGGCGCATCATTTCGCTTTTGCTGCTGTTGTGCTGCAGTCTATTGCTGAGCGCCTGTGGCACGCTGTCACAAACCTCTGCGCCAGTCGGCGATAAAGTCTATCTCTCCCATGCGACCTTTAATGAAAACGTCGATGACATCGTGCGGCATTACATGCAGCAAAAGCAGGTGTCGGGCATCAGCATTGCGATTATCCATCAGCGCCAGCCTGCGCAGTTTTATAGTTTTGGCGTGACTGATGCGGTACACCGTTATCCGATCACACCCGATACGTTGTTTGCGCTTGGATCGCTCAGCAAAGGCATAACGGCGGAGGTGATCATTGAGCTGGTGGATCGCGGCGAGCTGCGCTGGAACGATACGCTTGCTACGTTGCTGCCGCCGGAAGTGCCGCTCAGTGAAGATGCAAAACGCATCACGCTGCTGCAACTGGTCACGCACACCTCTGGCCTGCCGCGTCAGGATATGGATTTGCCGATGTTTATGAAATTTATGGCGTATCTGCGCAGCGGAGAGAATTTTTACGGCAACCTCGATAGCGATGCAGTGCTGAGCTATCTGGCTGATTTTGACGCACCAGCAAAACCCGTGGCGCAGTATTCCAATCTGGGATATGCGCTGCTCGGCTATATTCTGAAGCATCGTCTGCATCAGGGCATCGAAAGCCTGGCGCAACGCAATCTGTTCCAGCCCCTGGGCATGACCAGCAGCAGCTTTACACCGCAAAGCTTGCGTGGCTATCCGATGCGTGCGCTGGGCCATGCGGGCGATCAGCCAAAGCTGATTCCGCGTGGTGAGTTGACGCCGGATTGGGCATTCAGCAATAACATGGTGGCCGCCGCCAGTTTGTATAGCAACGCACGTGATTTAATCCGCTATCTGGATGCGCATTTACACAATGACGCCAGCGCCCCCATCAATGCCGCTTTTGCTCAGGTTAACCAAGGCTATGAACAGCATGGCAACCAGTCTCAAAATATTGCCTGGGTCACGGACACCTACGGTCAGCAGAAAATCACCTATCAGGTGGGCTATATTGGCGGCTACTCCAGCTTTATCGGTTTTGATAAACAAAATGGCAATGCGATTGTGGTGCTGCAAAATGCCTTTAACTGGAGCAACTATCTGGGTATTGCTCTGTTGATGGATCTGGCACAGAAGAACCAGGCAGAGTAACGAACATGGTTGCTTGCAATTTTACTGCGCCAAAAGTCGCTTTTGCTGAGGTATGCTGTGCAGCGAAATTTGACGCGCAAAGCGCGCCGGGGGAACCTTCTGCGTGCTGCACTTGTCAGTAAATTGGACAGTTAATAATTAACCAGAGTGGAAATCACCAATGCGCAGGACACACGTCACCCTTCTTTCTGCAGGAATTTTTCTGGGCGCTTTGAGCCTGACTCCAGCCGCACTGGCTGAAGGCGAGCAAACGGATAACGTACCACCGCCACCTCAGGTGCAGCAGACCGCACCCGACGCACAAACTCAGGCTCCGGCAGTGGATGCCCCGGCCAGCAACGAACCAGCGGAATCCAGCGGCGATGTGGCACCGATTCGCCCATCGCAGAACGGGATGCAAGATGCCCCTGCCGGGCAAAATAATTACGATCTGAATACCATCATTATCGACTACAAAGAGTACAAAGTCGGTGATGTGGTACCCGATGAGTATCGTAAAAAGCAGTACACCATTGTGGAGTGGCAGCCACGCCACCTGCCAGCACCGCAGCCTGGTACACATTGGGCTTATATCAATGCCAACTACATCCTGATCACCGACGACAGCGGCAAGATTGTGATGGGTAAATCTGGCGACATCTTCTTCAAGGGTTAATCTCTCCCTTTGTGTGGCGGCCGTCAGGCTGCCACGCTTCCTGCAAATCCCTCCTCCTTCAGATTCATCCTCTCGGGTGCTTTTTAATGCGCCGGAAAAGTGGCACGCTGCTCATTACGCTTTCACTGACAAAGGAACTGAACCATGACGCAACACACCAATGCCTACGGACAACCAGTCGGTGCACCATTGCCAGATTGGCAACCGCGCAGCTGGCCCTCTTATGAGACTTTCAACGGCCAATACTGCCGTCTGGAACCTTTAAGTGCGGAACGCCACGGTCGCGATCTCTACGCCGCCTATGCGCTGGCCATTGATGGTGGTGACTGGACTTATATGTTTGCTGAGCCCTTTACCAGTGAGGCGGAGTATCTGGCTTATGCGCGCAAGATTGAGCAGGGTAAGGATCCGATGCATTTTGCGGTGATTGATCTGCGCAGTCAGCGTGCGGTGGGCACATTGGCATTGATGCGCATCGACACCGCGCACGGCGTGGTGGAAGTGGGGCATGTGGCGTTTTCACCGCTGCTCAAGCAAACCTCTATGGCAACAGAAGCGCACTATCTGCTGATGCGTTATGCCATTGAACAGTTGGGCTATCGTCGATACGAATGGAAATGCGACAGCTGTAATCTACCTTCACGCAAAGCGGCATTGCGGCTGGGATTCCAGTTTGAAGGCCTATTTCGCCAGGCGATTGTTTATAAAGGGCGCAGTCGTGATACCTGCTGGTTCTCGATTATTGATGGCGAATGGCCGCCGCTTAAGCAGGCATTCGAACGCTGGCTGGCAGCGGAGAATTTCAATGCAGAAGGGACGCAGCGCATGAAACTGGAAGCGCTGCGTTAAGGTTGTGAAGGGCCGGGCTGCCCGCCTGGCTCAGCTGTTTAAGAGATATTTTGTCGTCATGGCAATCAATGCGGTGGCGATAGTGAGCAGAACGCGTCTGATCCAGATGTTGTCTTGTTTTAACTCGGTAAAACCAATCTGCATCCGTTGGTCTAACGCGTTGATTTTAATGTCTTGCTGATTGAACCGTTCGTCGATTTTTTCGAATCTCTCATCGATTTTTTCAAATTTCTCATCGATTTTTGCGAATTTCTCATCGATTTTTGCGAATCTCTCATCGATTTTTTCAAATTTCTCATCGATTTTTGCGAATCTCTCATCGATTTTATCGAATCTTTTATCGATTTTGGCGAACTGCACGTCAATTTTCTCAAACCGCTCATCGATTCTGGAGAATCTCTCCTCGATCCTCGCAAACTTTTTATCAACTTCATCAAACCGCCCATCGATACTTTTTTCGAGCACTTCAAAACGCTGATTCACGCCGTGAAATTGTAATGTAACCTCGTTTTGAAATTGGTCTAAGCGGCCTTCGAGAGCATCGAGTCGGTTATTTGTCGCGCTTTGCGCCCGGATCAGGCTTTCTGTCGCCTGTGACAAGTCAAATTTGGTTAAGGCATTTTCCTGCTGCATATCAGCAAAAATCTCCACCATTACCTCAGCCTGTCTATCGGCGACGCCTGCATCCTGTAACGCTTTATAGGCTTTATGCGTGTTAATCATGGTCAGTATCATCCTTTCATTCCTCTGGTGTCCTTCCGTGAAAATGAAAGCCTATCCAGCAGGTGATAGTTTCACAATGTAATGAAATGGATTTTGCGCGGCATCTCGAAAAAAATCAATGCTTACAATAAGTAACGAAAACAACTAATAAAAAAGGCCTGCGCGTTGGCAGGCCTGCATGGGTGGGGGAATGGCTTAATTTTACGGATGTGGAATAATTTTTATTTCCACCATTCCAATGCCCAATTTGCGCGGATCCTGCCCGGTAATATTGCCGACGTTAGAGAGTTGCGGCTCAGGTGGCGCAATAATCAGGTTGTGACTGCCGTTGGGGTTGCTGAAGTGCAGTGTGGTGGTCGAGAAATCATCGCCCAGATTCAGCATCTGCTCTTCATCACCGACGCGAACTGGAATCAGTCGATGCGCATTGGGTCCAAAAGCGCGCGCGGTGATCTGCACATCAAAGCGAGACGGTAAAGGTTCGACATATTCGATGTTCACTTCAGGTGCCAGATTCGCATTTGACCAACGTCCCCAGCTTTCGGGGCGAGATATTCCAGTGAAACGCTTCACGCTGTCGGGCGCGCCTGGCACAGTCAGCAGGAAGCTGTCGGCGTTATAGCGAATCGCATTATCTTCCACGCGAATCTGCTGCTCGTTGAGTTGATAAGTCGCGGCACTCACCTCGGCTTTCGGGAATTGCGCTTTGCCCTTCCACTGCGGTTTATCGATGCGCGTTACCGTCGGTTTTGCACCCATCTGGCCCATGGCGACACAGAGATCGCTAGAGAGTGCCAAATCGGGCTGCCATAAACGGCCCATCTTGAAGCAGCGATCGACCCAGACAAATTTATCAGAAGCGGTAAAGTCTGCGAGCTGGTAGCGCAGCGGTGCCGAATATTCGCCTTCTGGCAGTGGCTCGACGCGATCTTGCCCAATGCGAAATAGAATAGGCAATTTAAAGGTAGAGCCGGAGAAGCTGAAGGTATTTTTTTGCTGGTCGACAGTAAACGCATCGAGCTTGCTGGGGAAATTCCACAGCTGGATGATATCGGCTTTCCATGCGGTCACTTTTTGCGCCATGTCTTCAAACTGCGCCGATAAAGACGTCGAAGAGAGGCCGCTGCGGCCGAGTCCAATCGCCTTATCACCACCCAGAATATCCAGCACCGTCGCACCGTTATCCAGGGTACTGCGTTTGCCATCCAGCACTTCTGCTTGTGGCTGGTCACCACGAATCACCATAAACAGATCGCGGCGCGGCTGCTTAATCAGGTACTGATGCGCGGTGTTATTCATGGCCAGATGATCCGAACTGACGACGATGATGGTGTTTTTGAACCAGGGCGACGCTTTGATGCGCGCAATCAAACGCGCGACATGCTCTTGTGAGCAGGCCACCGCACTGAAGGATTGGTTCGGTTTGCCATCGTAGCTGTAGCTTTTGCGCTGGCAGCTGCGCGAGATAAATCCGTCAGGGTGATGGGTGTCCACCGTCAGGGTGAACAAGGCAAAACGTTTTTGCTGACGTGAAAGCGCTTCGTATTTCTCAAACACTTCATCCATCACCGTATCATCGTAAAAACCCCAGTTGTTGCGGTAACTGGGATCGGCGACGCGGCTGATGAGCTCTTGCGAGCCGTACATATGCGCGGGCGAAAAGCCGTGTGACAGCAGGAAGGTATCCTTGCCAGCAAAACGTAAGTCTGCGCCCTGGATAAACCAGTTTTCATAGCCGGAATTCTTCAGGATATCGCCGAGGCAAATATTCTGCGGGTAAAAGCTGGAAAGCGAGGCCGAAGCGTTGCCATCAAAAGGGGCAAACAGTGGGATACCGCATTGAGAAGCGACCATGCCAGCAATGGTATAATCGGTGCCTGGTAACTGTTCGGTTTCACTGAAATCGATGCTCTGGTCTTTTTCGCGACTCAGTTCCGGCGCGAGTCCGGGGAAAGCATCTTGATCAAAATAGGTGCGTTCAAGGCTCTCACCGTAGATGTACACCAGGTTGAGTTTGGGATCGGGAATGGTTTTATTGGGCGTCTTATAATAGTTATCGAAATCAGAGTCGGCCAGACGTGAATGTGAGGCAATAAGATCCTTCACCTGACGAAAAGCAGGTGTGGTTTGCACCGAACCTGCAGCGCAGGCGATAGCCAGTAAACTCCAGCCTAAATGATGCGGCCGTTTACGGCGGCGTAGCAGCCAGGAAAGCAGGCAAAACAGCAAAAACAGGCCAATGATTAATCCAATAGCGGGCACCACATATTTACTGACGCCGGCACCTGTCAGGCTGTTGGTCAGGGTATACAGCACCGCATCGGTGATGCCATCGCCGGTAAAATAGTTGCTGGCAAACAGCGTGGCATTGAGCACGATAAACAGCGTGAGCAGCACTAAGATCAGGATAAACCAGAATTTATTTCGCCCGGCTTTGTAGGAGTAAACGGCGATTGCCGCTAAAAAGAGTACAACCGAAACCAACTCGGACAAGGTTTGATCCTCACATAAAATAGTGACGCCATCCCTGCGCCCTCGGCCCTCTTTGGGGGTTATGCGTCAATTTATATGGGCTGTCACAGTGCTGCAACATAACCACACAGAATTGTGCGGCGGGTTCCGATCCGTTTAAGGCAGGTTTAGATTGACTATGGTTTGACCTGGCAGCAACGCACGCGCCGCTGCCAGCGAGGGGCGAGGAGGGATCAGAGCTTGCCAGTCAGATACTGCGCTTCGCCGTCGGCAAAGCTCCAGTCGCCTTTGCTGTTAGTGATAAAACTGATCATCAGATCGTTGCCTTGCACGCCACAATTTTCCTGCAACTCGCGCGCTAACTCTGCCATGAATAGCGTTTTCTGTTCTTCACTTCTTGGGCTGGTGTACACGCGCACCATCACCAGGTTATCGGTCCGCTCGAAACCCAGCCCGGTATCCTGAAACACCATTTGATAGCGTTTATTCTCATGAACAATCTGATAGCGATCCCGCGCGGGTACTTTGAACGCGGTTAATACCGCGCGGTGCGCGGCGTCCAGCAAGGTACGAATTTCTGATTCAGAACGGCCCTGAATCACATCAAAAGTCAGTAACGGCATAAATAAACCCTCGTTTTTGCTCACAAGATAAGAGTAGGATGTGGCTTTATGCTGCCGCTTGCTGCAGGAAAGAAAAAGCGCGCTGGTTGAAATGATTATTTATTATTTTGAACAATCCATATGAAAGAAATCAAAACTGATGCACTCTGGGTGCATTTGCACTGGCTAACGGTGCTGGCTGAACTGGGCAGTTTTACTCGTGCAGCTGAACGATTAGATGTCAGCAAAGCGGCCATGAGCCAAAAGATTAAAGAGCTCGAAGAGATGGCGGGGGTGTCACTGGTGCAGCGCACCACGCGCAGCGTGCGTCTGACCTCGGCGGGCGAGAAGCTGGTGGATGAGTTGCGCGATCCTTTCGCACGCATCGCCCAAAGTTTTTTCAGCGTGCGCGATGAGGCCGGGCCAGTCCGCGGCCTGGTGCGTGTCAGCGCGCCGGTGGCGTTTGCACGTCAGCAGCTGGTGCCGATTATCGGTGATTTTTTGCGAGAGTATCCGCAGGTGCGGCTGCAGCTGGATGTTACCGATCGCTTAGTGTCGTTAGGCAGTGAAGGATTTGATCTCGCCATTCGCCATAGCCAGACATTGCCCGAAACCCATGTGGCGTTGCCGCTGTGTGAGACGCGCGCGCTGTTAGTGGCCTCGCCGGCTTATCTGGCGCAAAACGGTGTGCCTCAGGTGCCAGAATCGTTGCAGCAACATAACTGCCTCTACTATCCGCGTGGTCTGGAATCGCCACAATGGCGTTTTCGCCCGGTGAGTGGCGGCAGTGAATCCGTGCAGGTAAAAATTCAGGGTAATTTTGCTACCAATAACAGCGAATCAATCCGCGATGCCGCGCTGCAAGGACTGGGCATTGCCATGCTGCCCGATTTCAGCGCCGCGGCGTCGCTGGCAGCAGGCACGTTGCAACAGGTTCTGCCGCAGTGGCAAACCGTGGATGCTTTTGCCGATCGGCTGTGGGTGGTGCGCCCGTATGCAGCACAGGTGCCACGGGCGGTGACCACCTTTATCCACTGGCTACGCGCGCGCTTTGTTGATGGGTGAAGCCAACGCCATCGCCGCATGCGGCTGCATCATCTCACCCAGCAGGCTGCTGCGGTTGTAATTGCCTAAACGCAGGTTGAAGTCGAGGTGCATCTGTTCGTTACCGCTGAGCTTAATCACCGGTGGTGGCGTCATAGGACGCTGGTTGAACAGGATGGCATGTGCAAACGCCTCGCTTTTCCAGCCGCTCAAACGCTGATAATAGTAAGCGTTGGCTTCACACTTGCGCAGATAGAGATTCACCCGACGATATTCCCGCATCGCCGCCTGTTGCGCCAGTGAACCCAACTGCTGCTGCGGTTGGTCAATTTTCTGGGTCAGGAGTGCATAGTCATCGCGCTTGTTGAGCTCGTTGAAATAATTTTGCTCACCCAGATGTTTGATGGGGGCGTACTGCTTCTGCCATTCACGAATAAACGGGTTATTCGGTGCCGCCGCCAGGAACCAGTTTTCAATCACTGGCGCCAGATAATTGACGGTGGAATTTTCACGATAATAACCAATCACATCCATGCAGCGCTCTTGATGGGCACGATGCACCCATGAGAGATCTTCAAATAACAGCGTGCTGCAATCAATAGCAATACCGCCGTAGCGCAACAGCAGTTCCAGACGAATGACTTCGCTTTTTTGCTGTTCGCTTAATAATGTTGAGGTGAAAATAAAATCAGGTAAAACTTCTTTTACCGTTAATCGATTGAGCAAATAGATATCGTGATCAGGATTATCTTTGCGCAGCTTTTGAATATTTAACATCATAGATTTCGGTAAATATTCACTATCCCAATACATCCACACTTTTTTCGGTATTTCTGGCAGCGACTTTTCGCCAGAAAACAACACGATATTGTCCTCTTCGCTAGGATCGTACTCCGGCGCGCAGAGCGCAGTATGCTGTTTTTTCTGCAGTAATGTCTGGCTGGTAAAAGCGATTCTTTTCCAGTTCTGCCAGAGCGCGAGCGCTGGCTGGAGACGTTTTTTATTCATGGTGCACCTGATTATTGTGATTATGGTGGCAAGGATTCCCTGATGCTGGCAGCTTATGCGCTCTTATGTTTCCTCACGGCTGTGTGTAAAAAGTACTCACATCAGCTTAATAAAGCATTCTGGTCTAAGAGGCTATTACTTTTTTTTGCTTTCAGATAAACCGGAAAATGAAGGATCCGTTAAGCGTAAAATTTCCCGGAAATAATTGAATGGCCGGCTGATTTTATAATTAATCATCGTTAGGACTATTCCTAATAAAATAACTTGGCCTTGGCGCTGGCTGCGGGTTAGATAAAAAATCCCCGCATTCAAATGCTTTAAAGCGGCTACATTTTTCGCTGGCCTGGCAGGGATTTGCCCCTTGTTGATGCAGGTTAACTACGCTTAAACAAGGTGGTTAACACAAAGGAGGCACTATGCAGCCACACAACCGTGGATTACTGGCGGTCGATAAGCAGGGGAATCGGGTTCTGTTTCTCGATCCCGACACCTTTGCCGTGCAACAGGAGCTGAATGCGTTTCCGCCGCGTCCGCATGAGTTACTGATGTTACCTGAGCAAGAGAAAGCCTATGTGCCTATCTATGGTGACGGCATTCATGGCGACAATCCCCATCCTGGTCACAAAGTGGCGGTGATCGATCTACGCAAACGCCAGATCAGCGGTTTTATCGATTTATCTCCGTTGCAGTCGCCCCACAGTGGCCAATTGGGCCGCGATGGCAAAGTCTACCTCTGCTGTGAAAACAGTGCGGCTGTGGCAGTCATCGATCCCGTTACCGATAGGGTGGAGAAAATAATTAAGCTGCCATCGCACAATGCGCATCGTCTGACGCTTTCACCCAGCGGGCGTAAATTGTTCACAGAAAACGAAGAAGACGCCAGCATCACGGTGGTGGATCTGTGCGAGGCAGAAGGGCGCATCATTGACAATATTCTGCTGCCGGGGCCGATCTCCGGTATCGCGGCCTCGCCGAAGCATCCTTATCTGGTCGCTAGCGCGGCCGACGCACCGTTACTGTATGTGGTCGATCGCCAAAGCCATCGTATTCGCCAGCGCATTAAACTCACGGCCCATCAACAGCCCTGCCAGGTCGTGCGCTTTAGCGCCAACGGTGAGCGTTTGGTGGCGATTGGCGATCAGGAGCCGCTCATCACACTGTTTGATGATTTACTCAATCCGTTGGGGGATGTTCCAGTTGGCAACAAACCGATGGATGGCTGTTTCAGTGCGGATAATCGAACGCTGCTGATTGCCAATGAAGGCGATGGATCATTGAGCGTGATTGATTTGCTGCAAATGAAAGTGATAGCGACCCCGAACGCCGGAAAAGGCTGTGAGGTGCTGAGTTACTTCCAGTTGAACTGACGGCGGGGTATCTCCTTGTGACAACGATCGTCAGGCACCTGCTCGCAATATTTGATTGGGCGTATCAGGGTTAAATAAACGGGCGATGGTAAATCGCGCTGCTCCAGTGGCGGCTGCTGGCATGTTTTTCCGCCTGCCAGCCGCGTTTACGTAATTCCCGGGCGATCATTTTGTTCATGATGCCATGCCCCACCAGCAACACCGTTCCCTGTTTAGATAACGTGACCAACTTATCTGCCGCCTGACGCGCCCGTGCTCGGGCATGGGTCAACGATTCCACATGTCCGGCGTAACCGCATAACCATAACAGGCGCAAAAGGGCGAGCCAAACGGTCAGCGGCAGGTGCAGGCGTTCGAACGGCAGCAGCGGCATGGCCACTTCACTGAAGACCTCATCCACCTCATGCGGTTGCAGGCCGAGACGCGTGAGCGAGGAACGCGCGCGGGGTAGCGGGCTGGAGGCGATCACGCGGGCCATTCGCGCGATGGCCATACTGCGCGGCGGCGGTGAGTCGCAAATATCGGCCTGGTCATAGCCCTCACACCAGTCGGCCAGCGCTCGCGCAGTAAAGCGCCCGCTGACCGGATGGTCAGGTTTACCGTGTCGCATGAGGATGATGGTCATAGGCGCCCTGTGTGATTTTTACCCAGTGTAATGCAGGTGATAGCTGAACCGCACTGGCGAAAGGGTTTTAAGATTAATTCGCAATTGTCATCAAAGCTTAACTGATTTGTGCGAAAAAAAGCGCGATGAAGGATCAGCCACAACTCAGCTAATGATAAGCAACGCTCGTTAATTACATTGAGGTTAATGCGCTGCTGTTGGTTTGAATAAGCTGTAATGTTATGAATTAACGCCATTTTTGCTTTCTAATCCCGAGCTATAGTGAAGATAAATTAATTATTTTCACTTTTATCACTTGATTTATCTACGCGCGTAGATAGACTATGTCCACAGTGATAACTCACGGTGCCAGAGACAAAGTTGGCCTTGAGATGACGTGGTTACATTTGCCTTACTAATGCGATCGATGAAAAAAACATCGACGAGAACAGGCGAATGAGTGAATTCCAACACCAGGGAGTTCTTTGACTTTCATCCAGGTTTGCCTACTGAACGTCGTCACCGGGGAGTTCCGCTTGTTGCAAGGGAACCGTCCCACGGAAGGGCGTTTGCTGTTTTCACCTATTTCAGGGAAAAGGTCATGACGGTACATCAGTCCGTTTCGCAACAAACTTCACTGAGCACCTCTTCAGCTGCTGACATGCAGCTGGAAACCTCTTCTGGCCGCAAAGATTTCTGGCGCGCCACCTTCTCTTGCTGGCTCGGCACGGCAATGGAGTATGCGGATTTCGCGCTCTATGGCCTGGCAGCAGGCATCATCTTTGGCGATGTGTTTTTCCCCAATGCCACACCCACTATGGCGCTGCTCTCCAGTTTTGCCACCTGGTCCGTCGGGTTTATTGCACGCCCAATTGGTGCGCTGCTGTTTGGCTGGATCGGTGACCGGAAAGGCCGCAAAACCGTGATGATCGCTACCATCATCCTGATGGGCGCATCGACAACATTGATTGGTCTCATCCCTTCTTACGCCACGATCGGCGTCTGGGCACCCGCTTCTCTGGTGCTGTTGCGCTTTACCCAAGGGTTGGGCGCCGGTGCAGAACTGTCTGGTGGCACCGTGATGCTGGGCGAGTATGCCCCGGTTGCGCGTCGCGGTCTGGTCTCTTCCGTGATCGCCCTCGGCTCGAATAGTGGCACGCTGATCGCCTCGCTGGTGTGGCTTGCCGTGATTCAGATGGATAAACAAACCTTGCTGGATTGGGGATGGCGTATTCCGTTCCTCAGTAGCGTGCTGATTGCCGTGGTCGCGTTATGGCTGCGTCGTCATCTGCGTGAAACCCCGGTGTTTGAACGCCAGCAGGCGCAACTGCAGGCAGAGCGTAACGCCACATTGCAGCATGCCGCCGCCGAGGTTGATACCCGCAGTTTCTGGCAGCGCAGCCGTGCGTTCTGGACGATGGTCGGCTTACGTATCGGCGAAAACGGTCCTTCCTATCTGGCGCAGGGCTTTATCGTCGGTTATGTCGCGAAAGTGCTGATGCTCGATAAGTCGGTGCCAACGACGGCGGTGTTTATTGCCTCGTTGCTGGGTTTCCTGATTATTCCGTTTGCCGGTTGGATGTCTGACCGCTTTGGCCGCCGTATCACCTATCGTGGTTTCTGTCTGCTGCTGATGATTTATGCCTGGCCGGCATTCAGCCTGATGGACAGTCGTGACCCGGCGATTGTGATTCCGGTGATGGTTGTAGGCATGGCGCTGGCCTCGCTCGGTATTTTTGGGGTGCAGGCCGCGTGGGGTGTGGAAATGTTTGGTGTCAAACACCGTTACACCAAGATGGCGGTGGCGAAAGAGCTGGGGTCTATCCTTTCTGGAGGGACAGCACCTTTGGTGGCTGCGGCGCTGTTATCGTTCACCGGACACTGGTGGGCGATTGCCGTGTACTTCTCGGCGATGGCGACCATCGGTTTTCTGACCACGTTTGTGGCACCGGAAACGCGTGGGCGCGATCTGAATCTGCCGGAAGATGCGATCTGACGCGCAACACGCTGTAAGTGAAACAGTGCCATTGGCCGGTTATGCCGGCCAATGGCATTCATGCAGAGGCAAGAGCATTGGCGAAATCCCCAGGCGGAAATGTAACACGTAGCGATGTGGCGAAAGCCGCCGGCACCTCAGTGGCGGTAGTGAGCTACGTGATTAACAACGGACCGCGCCCGGTGGCGGAAGCCACGCGGTTGCGCGTGCTGGAAGCGATTAAACAGACCGGCTATCGACCGAATGCAGTGGCGCGTGCATTGGCTTCCGGCAGCACCAAAACCTTTGGCCTGGTAGTGCCGAACATCAGTAACCCCTTCGTGGCCTCAATGGCGCATATGCTGCTGCAGGAATCACTGGATCACGGCCACGTGATGCTGCTGGGGGATGCCGGAGATGATCGCAAGCGTGAGCTGGAACTGATTCAGGGCTTGCTGAATCGTCAGGTGGATGGCCTGTTTTATACCAGTGTCGACCGCCACCCATACATAGATGTGATTCAGGCCAGTGGTACACCGCTGGTGATGCTGGATCGCGTTGACCCCCGTCCCGGCGTGAGCATGTTGCGGGTGAATGAGCGCGAGGCCTCACGTCAGGTGACTGAACATCTGCTCAGCCACGGTTATCAACAGGTTGGCATGATCAGCGGTCCGCTGGAGATGCTGAATGCCCAGGATCGTATTCAGGGCTGGCGCGATGCCATGGCAGAGAAAGGCCTGCAGGTCGATGAAACCCTGATTTTCCCTGCCAGCTACTCGCGACAAGGCGGTTATGACGCCACAAAACGTATGATTGCCCGCGGACAAGTGCCGCGTGCGCTGTTTACCAGCAATGAGGGCCAGGCGATTGGTTGTATCCGCGCGCTCTCTGAACACGGTTTGCGCGTGCCGCAGGATGTCGCCCTGGTGTGCTTTAACGGCACCGATCAATCCGCGTTCCATGTCCCGACATTGACGACCGTACGTCAACCGCTGCGGGAAATGGCACGCAGCGCTATCGCCATGCTGAAAAATGGGGATGGCGAAGCCCAACTGGCAGAGTTTCCTCACTATCTTGAAATCGGTGAGTCCTGCGGCTGCCTGCTTACTCAACAAAAATAAACCTATAAAACCATGAAAAGACTGATTATTGATTGTGATCCGGGAAATGGAATTGCAGGGGCGAATACCGATGACGGCCTTGCGCTGGCACTGGCGTTGGCATCACCTTCGCTGTCGGTTGAACTGATCACCACCGTCACGGGTAACACGCCGAGTGCGTTAGGGGCGCAGGTTGCCAAAGATTTACTCCAGCGATTAGGACTCAATGTTCCCGTGGTGCAGGGCGCGTTGCAGGCACTCCGCGAAGACCCCGCCCCCTGGCGCGCACGCCTCGATGGCGTCAAGGACGCGAACCTCGCTGAACTGTGGCGGGGCGTGCGTAAGCCGCAGTTGCTCGCGGCAGATGGCAATGATGCCGCAGGCGTGATGGGCCAGCTGATTTGCGATAATCCCGGCGAATTTACTCTGGTGGCGATCGGTCCTCTGACCAACGTGGCGCAGGCGCTGCAGCGCTATCCACAGATGGCTGAATCCGTGGCAGAAATTGTGATTATGGGCGGTGTGTTCGCTTTAGATGATTACATCAAAGACACCAACTTTGGTCTGGACCCCGAAGCGGCGCATCAGGTGCTGCACAGCGGCGCAGCCATCACGCTGGTGCCGATGGACGCCACTACACAAACATTGATGACCCATCAGGATCTTAATCGTCTGACGACCAACGACCATCCGTTACCGCAATTTGTCCGTGAAACGTTGCGCCCGTGGATTGATTACTCGATTCGCACCCGCCATCTGCCAGGCTGCTGGATCCACGATGCGCTGGTGATTGCCTGGCTATTGAATCAGCGCGTGGCGGATGGGGTGGATTACTTTGTCGATATTGAGTTACGCGCCGGCGCAACGCGCGGCAAGAGCTGGCGGTATCGATCGCCACTGCGCCTGGACATTGGCGTGCCGGAGCAGACCGGGGCATTGGTGCATGTGATGCAGAACGTCAACAATCCGTTGCTGCTGGAGATGATTGAGAAGGCGTTTAATCAACTGCAGCGCTGATTGCCCATAAATGCGTGCGGCACACTGAGTCGCACCGGTCTTCCTGCCATACCGCCTGGAATTTGCCCTTTCAGATTGCACTGCTGTAGGCGGTGCAATGTTTCACTCGATGACATGCTTCCTTACACCGCGAATCACTCCCTGACAATTCCCCGCCGCAGCCCTCCTTTCCGACATGCTATATACAAATAGTTAACACAATAATAACCAGCGAAATCATTCGCCGGATAACGTTCCAATAAATTCTGGTCAATGAACCGGAAGCTAATCAGACAGGATACCCCTATGTTCAACTGGACTGCGACCCAGCGAAACGTGGCGTTTGCCAGTTTCGCCAGCTGGACGCTGGATGCGTTCGACTTCTTTATCCTGGTGTTTGTACTCAGCGATCTTGCCCAGTATTTCAACACCAGCGTCTCCGATGTTTCTGTTGCCATTATGCTCACGCTGGCGGTTCGACCGATTGGCGCGCTAATTTTTGGCCGTCTGGCTGAGAAGTATGGCCGCCGCCCGATTCTGATGCTCAATATTGTGATGTTCTCACTGTTTGAGCTGCTCTCTGCATGGTCACCGAACTTCACCGCCTTCCTCGCCTTCCGCGTGTTTTACGGCGTGGCGATGGGCGGCATCTGGGGAGTGGCATCGTCACTGGCAATGGAAACCATTCCGGATCGCTCGCGTGGGCTGATGTCCGGCATCTTCCAGGCGGGCTACCCTTGTGGCTACCTGCTGGCATCGATCATTTTCGGACTGTTTTTCGAGTCGGTAGGCTGGCGCGGCATGTTCCTGATTGGCGCATTGCCGATTCTGTTGCTGCCGTTTATCTATTTTAAAGTGCCGGAATCCCCGGTCTGGCTGGCCGCACGCGAACGCAAAGAGAGCACGGCGCTGCTGCCGATTATTCGTCAGCACTGGAAAATCTGCATCTATATGGTGCTACTGATGGCGTGCTTTAATTTCTTCAGTCATGGCACCCAGGATCTCTATCCTACCTTCCTGAAAGTGCAGCATCAGTTTGATCCGCACACGGTGAGCATCATCGCCATCAGCTATAACATTGCGGCGATGCTGGGTGGGATTACCTTTGGTGCGCTGTCAGAACGTATTGGCCGTAAGAAAGCGATTATCCTTGCTTCCTTCCTTGCGCTGCCGGTGTTGCCGCTGTGGGCGTTCTCCAGCGGATCATGGATGATTGGGATTGGCGCGTTCCTGATGCAGTTTATGGTGCAGGGCGCGTGGGGCGTGGTGCCGACCTATCTCACCGAGCTGGTACCCGCAAATGCGCGTGCGGTGCTGCCGGGCTTCGTTTATCAGTTGGGTAATCTGATTGCCTCGGTCAATGCGACCTTGCAGTCTCGCATTGCCGAGGCCCACGGCGGCAACTACGGCCTGGGGATGGCGATCGTTGCCGGTACGGTAGCGGTGCTGATTTGCGTATTTGTCGCCTTTGGGCGAGAGACGCGGGGTATTGAAATATCCGGTGCGGTCGCGCGCGAACAGCGTTAAAGCGCCTCGCAGACGTCGATCCATTTCGCCGCAGTCAGTTCAGCCATGCGCTGCGGCGAAATGCGCACAGCACTGTGAATCGAACCTGCTGCGGGCAGCACTTCATCAAAACCGCGCAGGGTCACATCACAATAAACGGTCAGGGGATTTTCCAGGCCAAAAGGGCAGACGCCACCCACCGGATGCCCGGTCCAGTTCACCACCTCATCCACACTCAACATGCGTGCCTTAGCGCCGAGTGCGGCTTTCAGCTTGCGGTTGTCGAGACGGGCATCACCGCGCGTCACAATCAGTACAACGGCATCTTTCACTTTTAACGACAGGGTTTTGGCGATTTGCCCCGGCATCACGCCATGGACGCGTGCGGCCAGTTCTACCGTGGCGGTGCTCTCCGGCATCTCGATGATGTCGATATCCGGTGCATGTTCGGCAAAGAAGTGCCGTACCGACTCCAGGCTCATTTTTTTCTCCGGTAAAAACAGAGCCTAAAAGCTGCCACAAGGGGGGAAAAGTGTAAACGGGATAAAAAGAGAATCTGTAACAGAATGCGCGCAGGTTAAACCACTTTTAACGTGCAGTTACCACAGCGTTCCACGTCCGGAATGCGATAGCGCTGGCAGCAACTGCGACGCTCCATCTCGCCATGACGCGGGATCATGGTGCGATAAAGCGGATTGTCGCTGCCATCCAGCAGCGTCTGGGTGAAGAACAATGCCTGTTCCAGCTGAGTGATGACGGGCGCGGATAACTGGCCTTTCAGTTCACCGAGGAACCAGTAAAAAGAATAACCCATGTTGTTCCAGATGAGTTTGGCGTTGATATCACCGTGCTGCGTCATGCCGTTGACAGCCGGGATCAGGCATTGCTGAATCAGGCGGTCAATGCGCTGCTGTGCACTCAGGTAACGCGCCTCTTCATCTTCCTGCACATCAATCCAGAAAGCGCAGGGATGGCCGTTTTCATGAAATTCCACATGAATCAGATGGGGCGCGCACTTCAATGCCCGCGGCTCCTGCAGCAACATCAGCATCAGCGGGGCCAACAGTAAGCCAAAATACCATTGTGCCCAAAGTGACTGCAGCGGTTTGGCTTCATGTTGCACATCAGGGTGATTGCGATAGAGATAATCGCTATAGCGTTGTGTCAGGCGGCGATAGTGAAGCGGTGTGGACCACTCGGCCAGCGTCAACGTCCCTGCGGGAGCGGCCTGGCCGAGTTTGACGTTATCCAGCATGTAGCTGCGTTGATCACGCATCAGATCTTCCAGTGCGCTCGCTAAGCTGCGGTCGCTCTGCATAAAGATCAGAGGATGGTCGCTAAAGCGATGATCCTGACGCGTGATAATGGTCATGCCGGTCCTGAGTGATAACGGGAATCGTGAGACAAATGATAATCGTTACTGTCAATGCGAACAAGATGTCATCAAGCGAAGAAAGGGGACGGAGCCACTTATCAGCAGGCGATGCCGCTTGGTGATAAATGGCTTCGCTCATCTACCGGTTAAATCAGGTCATTACTGACTTGCGTCAGCTTCGGCAAATCTTCCCAGGCGAGTATGGTGTTACGCCCCTGATTTTTCGCGACGTATAACGCGCGGTCAGCATTTGCCACCGCCTGGTCAAACTCATCGCCAAAAATAGGTGCGATTCCGGCACTGATGGTGACGTGGGTGGAGACCTTTTCATTAAAGCGATGCGGGATTTCGAGGTCCACTACGTACTGACGAATGCGCTCCGCCAGCTTCATCGCAATCGATGCGTTAACGTTGGTCATCAGCACCAGAAACTCCTCACCGCCATAACGCGTGACGACATCGCGTGAACGCACGGCATCCCGAATGGCAACCGACACCCGCGCCAGCGCCTGATCGCCCATCGCATGACCGTAGTTGTCGTTGTAGGCTTTGAAGTGGTCAATATCCAGCAGCAGTACGTAATGGCTGCCCGCGTGGTTTTCCAGAATGGTGTCGAGGCGATTTTTCAGGCCGCGGCGGTTATACAAACCGGTGAGCGGATCCAGCATACTCAAATCGCTAAAACTCTCTTTTTCCTCATACAGCTGGCTAACCAGTCGTCGGGTAAAAGTATCAAAACGGCGGCGCATTAAATGATGCAGCGAGAAACCGATCAACGGCAGCGTAATCGTAAAAATGATCATCATTAAATGCTGACCATCATCTAATAACAATACGGTTAATACGGGGGGCGTAATGTGTAAACAAAATGCGATCAAATAATCACTGAGCGCAATGGCACTGATAAAAAATACGCTTAACAAGCTGATTATTAAAAAGCTGCCATCAAAATAAAAAACCTGATGGTATCTGTGGTTAATGTGCCATGCCCAGAGCGCACCTAATATCATGGCAACAGGATTTAATAGCGGTAATTTCCGTTTTGGCATCATCAGACAAACGGTCAGTAACGTCAGGCTGAAAGCCGCGACAATGCCTACTGGCAGCGAGCTTACCGGGCTGTCTGTGCCTAAAAAAGGCATCAGGCAAAAAAGCGAAACGGCGACATTTAAAAACAAAAAGAGCATCAGCGAAAGCCGATATTTGCTGTGTTTCAACTCATCATAAGATTGTAATTTCATTATTATTACTCTTCACAGCCCTGAAATATCAAAGCGCTACCCGTGGGAAATACTCCCGCAAATCGGATAGTGAGCACGTTATTGACGTGTTATCGAAATAGTTATCGGCGGCAATTTAGCATTTTCCAGTAAATCTGTCATCCAACGCATCCCGCGATAAAAAATTCGCTGCAAGATGAGAAATATTGTCATATGATAATACGAATATTTATCATTTGAGGGTTGCGCGATGATCATGGCGATGATGGCTGCCTGCGGCTTATGGGGCGTGAGCTGGATGATGGGTAAGCGGCTGGACAGCGGTTGGGGAGTCTTGTTGCCCTGTGCTGCTTTACCGATTTTCGCGCTGTGGGAGCCGAGTTTCAGCCAGTGGCGCGTGGTGATGATTGTGGCACTGTTGCTGACGGTAGTGATGCTGTTCCATCATCGTCTGCGTCACTATCTGCTGCTGCCTTCTTGCCTGGCATTGGCCGGGGGCGCTGCGGCCGTCACGGTGAACTTCCACATTATCTGATGCCGTTTCCGAACGGCAGAAACGACAAAACACGCTTAGCGCGTGATTTTTTCGTTTAATTCAACGTTGGGAATGTACTGCCAGGAAAGTAAGACAACGTGGTGCGAAGGGAGGGACTTGAACCCTCACGTCCGTAAGAACACTAACACCTGAAGCTAGCGCGTCTACCAATTCCG